>NZ_JAYRKD010000010.1:370-176743 GCF_041905885.1 Dongia sp.
CGGGAGAGGGCGGGGTGAGGGGTCGCTCGGTCTGTCCGAGAAACCCTAAACCGCTTCCGCTTCCGCCGCGCGTTCCGCCTTCTTGCGGTCATGTGGGCTCAGCAGCGCTTTCCTGAGCCGCACCGACTTCGGCGTCACCTCGACCAGCTCGTCGTCCTGGATGTAGGCGAGCGCCTGTTCGAGGCTCATCTGCCGCGGCGGCGTCAGGCGGATGGCTTCGTCCTTCGACGTGGTGCGGATGTTGGTGAGCTGCTTCGAGCGCAGCGGATTGACCTCGAGGTCGTTGCTGCGGGTGTGCTCGCCGATGATCATGCCCTCGTAGACGGCTTCGCCCGGGTTGATGAACATCTGGCCGCGCTCTTCCAGATACCACAGCGCGTAGGCCACCGAGGCGCCGTCGCTGTTGGAGATCAGCACGCCGTTGCGCCGCCCCTCGATCGGGCCCTTGTAGGGGCCATAGGCGTGGAACAGCCGGCTCATCACGCCGGTGCCGCGGGTGTCGGTCAGGAACTCGCCATGATAGCCGATCATGCCGCGCGACGGCACGTGCAGGACCAGGCGGGTCTTCGCGCCGCCCGACGGCTTCATCTCGACCAATTCGCCGCGGCGCTGGCCGAGCTTGTCGATGACCACGCCGGAGAAGCCTTCATCGACGTCGATCACCACTTCCTCGATCGGCTCCTGGCGCTCGCCGGTCTGCTCGTTGGTGCGATAGAGCACGCGCGGCCGGCTGATCGAGAGCTCGAAGCCCTCGCGGCGCATGGTCTCGATCAGCACGCCCAATTGCAATTCGCCGCGGCCGGCGACTTCGAACGCGTCCTTGTCGCCGGTCTCGGTGATGCGGAAGGCGACGTTGCCCTCGGATTCGCGCATCAGCCGCGCGCGGATCATGCGGCTCGTCACCTTGTCGCCCTCGCGTCCGGCCAGCGGCGAGTTGTTGACCGAGAAGGTCATGGCCAGGGTCGGCGGATCGACCGGCTGGGCATGCAGCGGGTTCTCCATCTGCGGTTCGCAGATCGTGTCGGCGACCGTCGTATCGGTCAGGCCCGCGATCGCGATGATGTCGCCGGCTTCGGCCGTATCCACCGGCACGCGCTCGATGCCGCGGAAGGCCAGCAGCTTGGTGAGGCGCCCGGCTTCGATCTGCGTCCCGTCGGGGCGCAGCGACTTCACCGCCATGTTGATCTGGGCCTTGCCGCTCTCGATCCGCCCGGTCAGCACGCGGCCGAGATAGTTGTCGTATTCGAGGGTGGTCGCCAGCATCGCGAAGGGGCCATCCGTGTCCACGGTCGGCGACGGCACATGCCGCACCACCAGGTCGAACAGCGGCGAGAGATCGACGCGCTCGGCTTCCAGGCTCTCCGCCGCCCAGCCCTGCTTCGACGAGGCGAACAGGGTCGGGAAATCGAGCTGCTGGTCGTTGGCATCGAGTGCGGCGAACAGATCGAACACCGCGTCATGCACCACATGCGGCTCGGCGTCGGGCCGGTCGCATTTGTTGATCATCACGATCGGGCGCAGCCCGCGCTTCAGCGCCTTGCCGGTCACGAACTTGGTCTGCGGCAGCGGGCCTTCGGCCGCGTCCACCAGCACCACCACGCCGTCCACCATCGAGAGGATGCGCTCGACCTCGCCGCCGAAATCGGCGTGGCCCGGCGTATCGACGATGTTGATGCGCACGTCCTTCCACTGCACCGAGGTGCACTTGGCGAGAATCGTGATCCCACGCTCGCGCTCGAGATCGTTGGAGTCCATGACCCGCTCCATCACCTGCTGGTTGGCGCGGAACGAGCCCGACTGCTTCAGGAGCTGATCGACCAGCGTGGTCTTGCCGTGGTCGACATGGGCGATGATGGCGATGTTGCGAAGCTGCATAACTACAAACTCATCTCTTTCAGCGCTCTTTCCCGGATTCCGAGGAAGAGCATTTTTGTGATCGTCATGGTCCACCGTTTGCGAATGCAAACTTTCGTTTGCTGTGGCGGACCATCCACGAGTTGCTCTCGTGTGACGGGATTCAAACTCGTGGATCCTCCGCCCCGCCGACGAAGGTCGGCCTTCGCCTCCGGGGCGGAGGATGACGAGTGCTAGGCGCGCATCCAACCTGGCCAGGTCACGTTACCGTCTCTCCGTTACACGCTTTGCAGCAGCAGTTCGGAAAGCGGCGTTTCCGGCCGCGCGCCGTAATGGCTGATCACCTCGCCGGCGGCGAGGCTGCCGATCCGGCCGCAATCGGCGTGGTTGCGCCCCTGCGTATAGCCGTAGAGGAACCCGGCGGCGAAGAGATCGCCGGCGCCGGTCAGGTCAACGATCCGCGGCACCGGCCAGGCCGGCACTTCGACGACCGTCTCCGGGGTCACGATCAGCGAGCCCTTCTCGCTGCGGGTCAAGGCCGCGAGATCGCAGGCGCCGCGGGTGATCTGCACCGCCTCTTCGTAGTTGTCGGTTTCCCAGAGCGCTTTGATCTCGCCCTCGTTGGCGAACAGGATATCGACATGCTCGCGCACCAGATCCTGGAACTCCTTCAGGTAGCGGATCACGCAGAAGGAATCCGAAAGCGTCAGCGCGATCTGCCGGCCGGCCTGGTGGGCGAGATCGGCGGCCTTCAGGAAGGCCTGCTTGGCCAGCGGCGGATCCCAGAGATAGCCCTCAAGATAGGTCACCTTCGCATGCTGGATCACCTGGGGATCGACGTCGTCGGGGGTGAGCTCGACGCAGGCGCCGAGATAGGTGTTCATCGTGCGCTCGGCATCCGGCGTCACGAAGATCATGCTGCGCGCGGTCGGCGTGTCGCTGGCGACGCTGGCGGTCTCGAAATGCACGCCGGCGGCGCGGATGTCGTGGCGGAAGATGCCGCCCAGCTGGTCATTGCCGACCTTGCCGATATAGGCCGCCGTGCCGCCGAGGCTGGCGATGCCGGCGATGGTGTTGGCCGCGGCGCCGCCGGAGACTTCGACCGCCGGACCCATCGCGTCATAGAGCTCGCCCGACCGCTTCGGGTCGACCAGCATCATGGCGCCCTTCGTCAGCGACATGCGGGTCAGGAACTCTTCCTCGCAATGGGAGAAGACATCGACAATCGCGTTGCCGATGCCGCAAACGTCAAAATGCTTGTCCGGCATCTAATAAACCATTCCTGGGGCGTGCCCGACTGTGCCCCCGGGCGAAGGCCCGAATTTAAGACTGTGCTGCGGGCGCGAAAGCCGGCGCAGTATAGGGATCGGCGCGCCCGGCACAAGCCGAAGCGCCGCAATCCCGCACACCCCGAGTCGACGGAAAGCCGGGCATTGCGGCGGGTCCGGCGACCCCCTAAATCTGCTCGGTCATACCTTTGGGACAGCGGGGTAAATTCCTTGTTCGCAGCCGTTTCCAAAGCCCTCGGCCAGCTCGGCGACCCGAGGATCCAGAAGCTGATCGGCCTCAGCATCGCCCTCACGATCGCCGTGTTCATCGCCGTGGCCTTGCTGGCCTGGTACCTGGTCGGTTGGCTCTCGGGTTTGAGCGGCTGGTGGGGCGACGCGGCACAGTTCGCCGGCCTGCTCGGCACGGTTGTGATCGCCTGGTTCACTTTTCCGGCGCTCGCCGCGGCGATCAGCGCGATCTTCGCTGACCGCGTGATCGATGCGGTCGAAGCGCGGCATTATCCGGGCCGACCGGCGCCTCTCGAGGTTCCGCTCTGGTCGGTGATTTTCGATGGCGTGAAACTGGCCGCTCTATCGCTGATTGTAAATATCCTGGCCTTGCCCTTCGTCATCTTCCCGCCGCTCTACGCCGTGATCGTCTATGGCGTGAACGGCTGGCTGCTCGGCCGCGAGTATTACGAAATGCCGGCCTTCCGCCGGCTGCAGCGGCCGGTCGCCAAGCAGCTCTACCGTGCTCACAAAGGCCAATTCACCCTCGGTGGAGTGTTAATTGCTTTCATTTCCACAATCCCGTTTGTGAATTTGATCGCGCCCATCATCGCCACTGCTTTTATGGTGCATCTTTTTGAATCCGTGGTAAAACTTGAGAGCGATCGGGCTGCTTCGGTGACCCGGCGTCCGCCTTCGGGGGCTAACTAGTTAAGAGAAGGTAACCATAATGTTTGGTAAGAAAAGGGACGACGAAATCGCCGCCGAGCAGGCCAAGGAAGCCGCGGAGGCGGCCCCGCGCAACTATCAGCGGTCGGATGCCGCCGGTGCTCAACCGGCCAGCCGCCCGGCGGTCAATCCGGAAATCGCCCGTCGCGGGCCGGACCTTTCGGTCTTCGGCCCGGGCCGCGGCGCACAGCCGGCGGCCGCGGCGCAGCCCGCGAAGCCGACCTCGGCGATGGAGCCCGAGCACAAGAAGCTGATCGTCGGTCGCGACATCTCGCTCAACGGCGAGATCCGCACTTGCGACACGCTGGTGGTCGAGGGCCGCGTCGAAGCGGTGCTGCAGGACTGCAAGAACATCGAGATCATGGGGCCCGGCGAGTTCAAGGGCGCGGCTGAAGTCGACGTCGCCGATATCAGCGGGCGTTTCGATGGCGACCTGACCGCGCGTCAGCGCCTGATCGTGCGCGCCGGCGGCAAGGTGCTGGGCAAGATCCGCTACGGCCAGCTCGAGATCGAGCGGGGCGGCGTGCTCTCCGGCGAGGTGGAAGTCCTCCCCGAAGCGCAGATCATGCAGGCCCCGACCGCGGCGGTCGGCTGATCGAACCACAGGGCTTCGGCCGCGGCGCCTTCATCGGGGCGGTGCCGCGGCCGGGATCCTGATCATCTCGGCGCCCAGACTGGGCGTTACTTGAAGTCCCGAGTTGGGGCCCGGCCGGAGCCGGGTGCAGTGCATGTTGGGCTTGCGGGGGAAGTTGTCGCTGGGCGCGGGCCGGATAAGGTTCGCGGGCAGCAGACTCACCCCGATGCTCACCGCCGCTTCCGCTACCCTCCTCCTCGCCGCCTGCCAAGTGCCGCAGCACCAGTTGAGGACGGCTGGCGCCGCCAACCAGCCCGCGCCCGCGCAAACCGACACGGCCCAGGCGGAGACCGCCCAATCCACGGCGCCCGACGCGCTGCCGAAGCCGACACCGCTCGCCGCGACGCCGGCCGTCGCCCAGAGCGACGCGATCCTGCCGACCGCCTTGCGGCTCTCCGGCGATCCCAAGGAATTGCTCGGCCTCGACCATTCGGCGCTGCGCCGTGTGCTCGGCAAGCCCGCGCAGGTGCGCCGCGAGCTCAGCGCCCAGGTCTGGCAATACGTGACCGGCGACTGCGTGGTCGATCTCTATCTCTACGACGATGACGCCGGCGCGCTCAAAGTCACCTATGTCGAAGCCCGCTCCCGCAGCGCCGAGCCGTCGCCAACCTCGCGCTGCCTGAAGTCCCTGCTCGAGCGCCCGACCGCTTCGGCGCAGTAGTTCTATTCCGCTCGCCGCTACTGGCTAGACTAAGCAACTCGGCAACTCGTCCGAGTGGTGCTCGTCGCTCGATTCAAAATTGGCTTCGCGGGGATTGGCCCTCAGCAGGGGCAGCTGGCGGATTCTCTGTCGCTGCTCCGGAGGTCGGCAAGACCGTACACCATAGTGTGAGTACTGTCAACCGCTCGCCAAATCGTTGATAACGCCCAAAAATCAGCCGCCATCAGACGCAATATCATTACTCATTCGTCGTCTTGGCCTTGTACTGGCAGATATCGCGCACCACGCAGACCGGGCAATCGGGCTTGCGGGCCTTGCAGACATAGCGGCCGTGCAGGATCAGCCAGTGATGGGCGTGGAGCCGGTAGGGCTTGGGCACGCGCTTCTCCAGCTGGAGCTCGACTTGCAGCACGTCCTTGCCCGGCGCCAGGCCGGTGCGGTTGCCGACCCGGAAGATATGCGTGTCCACCGCCATCGTCTCCTGGCCGAAGGCGATGTTGAGCACCACGTTCGCGGTCTTGCGGCCGACGCCCGGCAGCGACTGCAGCACCTCGCGATCGGCCGGCACCTGGCTGCCGTGCTCGGCGATCAGCATCTCGGAAAGTCTGATGACGTTCTTCGCTTTGGTGTTGAAGAGGCCGATGGTCTTGATGAAGCCTTTGAGCTTCGCCTCGCCGAGCTTCACCATCTTCTCCGGCGTGTCGGCGATCTTGAACAAAGGCTCGGTTGCCTTGTTGACCGAGGCATCGGTCGCCTGCGCCGACAGCACCACCGCCACCAGCAGCGTATAAGGGTTGATGTATTGGAGCTCGCCGCGCGGATCGGGCATCGCCTTCTGCAGGCGCGCGAAGAACTCTTCGATTTGTGGTCGCTTCAACATGCCAAGGTTTTCAGTGGGCTTGCTTGCTCCCGGGGGCCGCAAGTCTATACTCCGCGGCCATGGACCACCAAGAGTCAGAGAATAAGCCGTCGCAAGAACGCCCGGTCTTCGAGGCGCTGCTCTATCCGCACCGCTCGCTCGGCCGGAAGGGCTATGCGATCCTGATCGCCGGCACCGCGGCGATCGTCTTGCTCTATGGCCTGGTGTTTCTCGCGCTCGGCGCCTGGCCGATCTTCGGCTTCCTCGGCGGCGAATGGCTGCTGTTCTGGTTCCTGTTCCGCCGGCATCACAGCGGCGACGATCGCGCCGAGCGGATCCGTCTCTACGCCGATCATCTGGTGTTCGAGCGCTACGACAAGCGCGGCGGCCATACCAAGGAACAGCTGCAGCCCTATTGGCTGAACGTCATCCTCGAGCGCGCCGAGGAACCCGACAACGCGCTCTATTTGCGCTCGCACGGCCGCTCGATCCGGCTCGGTGTATTCCTCTCCGGCCAGGAGCGCCGCGATCTTGCCCGCGAGCTCCAGGCCGTGCTGGCCCGTCACCGGAGCAGTCCGTCCCTCGGCTGACCGCAGCATGAACACGCCTTCACCCGCCGGCGAGATCCGGCATCCCGGCCTCGCCGATTACGGCCTGTTGATCCTGCTCTCGCTGCTCTGGGGCTCGTCTTTCCTGGCGATCAAAATCGCGGTCGAGCATGCGATGCCGCCGATGACCCTGGCGCTGCTGCGCATCGGCGTCGGCGCCGCCATGCTGCTTGCGATTGCCCGCGCGCGCGGGCAGCAATGGCCGTCCTTCGGCAGCCGCGGCCTCTGGCTGCGAATCCTGTTCCTCGGCGTGGTCGGCAATGCGCTGCCCTTCTTCCTGATCGGTTGGGGCGAGCAGAGCACCACCTCGCAATTGGCCGGCATCCTGATGGCGGTGATCCCGCTGCTGGTGGTGATCCTGGCGCATTTCTTCACCCATGACGAACGCCTGCGGCTGCCAAAGCTGATCGGCGTGCTGCTCGGCTTCGCCGGCGTGGTCGTGCTGGTCGGCGTCGATGCCTTGCGCGGCCTCGGCGATCAGGTGATCGGCCAGCTGCTGATCATCGGTGGGTGCTTCAGCTATTCGCTCTACGGCGTCACCGCGCGGCGCCTGCCGCAGCTGCCGGCGGAGATGCTGGTCGGTGTCATCCTGCTCGCCGGGTTGATCGTGCTGCTGCCGGTCTGGCTGATCCACGACCGGCCCTGGGCGATCGACTGGCAAGGACAGGCGGTCGCGGCCGCGTCCTGGCTCGGTGTCATCTCGACCGGCTGCGGCAACCTGCTCTTCTACATCATCATGCGGCGGATCGGCGCCGGCTTCGCCTCGTTCAACAACTACCTGGTGCCGGTGCTGGCGCTCGGCTACGGCTACCTGCTGCTCGGCGAGCAGCCGCATTTGAACGCGCTGGTGGCGCTGGCGCTGATCCTGGCGGGCCTGGCGTTGCCGCGGCTTATGCCGGACCGCTCGCTGACGAAGACGACGAACCCAGGTTGAAACCGAGCACGTCCTTCATGCTGTAGAGCCCGGCGCGCTTGCCCGCGGCCCAGAGCACGGCCTTGACCGCGCCGCGGCCGAAGATCTCGCGGCTGGACGCCTTGTGCGTGACTTCGATCCGCTCGCCGTCGGCGGCGAAGATCACCGTATGGTCGCCGACCACGTCGCCGCCGCGGATCGCCGCGAAGCCGATCTCGCCGCGGACCCGCGGGCCGACCTGGCCGTCGCGGCCGCGCTTGGAGACGCGGCGGAGCTGCACGCCCCGGCCCTTCGCGGCGGCCTCGCCCAGCGAGATCGCGGTGCCCGAGGGCGCATCGACCTTGTGCCGGTGATGCATCTCCACGACCTCGATGTCCCAGTCGGTGTCGAGGATGCGCGAGATCTCCTCGACCACCTGTTCGATCAGATTGACGCCGAGGCTCATGTTGGAGGCGAGCACGATCGGCACCCGCTGCGCCGCGCGGCTGATCGCCGCCATCTGGTCGTTGTCGAGCCCGGTGGTGCCGATCACATGCGCGGTGCCGGTCTTGGCGGCCAGGGTCGCGTGCTGCGCGGTCGCCGAGGGACTGGTGAAATCGACCACCACGTCGGCCTGCTCGAACAGGGGCTCGGGGTTGTCGCCGATGATGATGCCCAAAGGCTCGCCGCCGGCCAGCGCGCCGAGGTCGCGGCCGAGCACATGCGAGCCCCGGCGTTCGGTGCCGCCGACCACCAGCACGCCCGGCGCCGAGATCAGCAGCTTCAGCAGCATCTGCCCCATCCGTCCGGCGCAGCCGGCGATCCCGACCCGAATGGCGCCATTGCTGCCGCGTTTCAGGGCGGGTGCGGCCGGCTTGGCCACGGGCTTTGCCGGGGTGGCTGTCGGCTTCTCCGGTTTCTTGTTCTTTTCCAAAGTCTTAGACGCAGTCGGCTTGGCGGCGCTCGCCTTGCCCGGCTTCGCGGCGACGACCTTCGAAGCCTTCGGCGGCGTGCTGCGGCGCAGTGATTTCGTAGCCATGCAACCCCCTGATACCCGGGGCGGTATCTAATCCGTTCTGCGACGAATCAGCAACAGGCTCTGTGGATATCCTGTTGGTATCGCAAGCCGTTCAGCTGGCGAGTTCGTGCGCGACCACGCGGTTGGCGGGAAAGTGGAGGGTCGCGGTGGTGCCCTTGCCGCGGGCGCTGGAGAGGCTCAACTGGCCCTGGTGCAGCTCGATCATCCGCCGGACCAGCGGCAGACCCAGCCCGGTTCCTTCATGGCGGCGGGCGAGGCCCTGGTCGACCTGGCCGAAGGGCGAGAGTGCGACCGGGATCTCCGACGGGTCCATGCCGATGCCGGTGTCGCGCACCACGATATCGACGCCGTCCGGATGGCCGCCCGGCGTGTAGCTCGGCCGCACCGAGATCACGACCCGGCCGCCGGCCTCGGTGAACTTCACCGCATTGGTCAGCAGGTTGTTGACCATCTGCTTGACCCTGAGCTCGTCGGCCCAGAGCCGCGGCAGCGCTTCGGGCAGGTTGCGCTCGATGGTGATGCGGCCGCGCTGGGCGCGCTCGGCCACCACCTTGATGCAGCCGGTGATGACGCGGTCGAGATCGACCGCCTGGTCGGAGAGATTCATCTGCCCGGCCTCGATCTTCGAGAGATCGAGGATGTCGTTGATGATCTTCAGGAGGTCCTTGCCGCTGTTGTGGATGTCGTGGGCGTAATCGACATAGCGGTCGATATCGGCGCCGAACATCCGCGAATTGATGATCTGCGAGAAGCCGATGATCGCGTTCAGCGGCGTGCGGAGCTCGTGCGACATGTTGGCCAGGAACTCGGACTTCGCGCGGTTGGCGAGCTCCGCGGTCTCCTTGGCGTGGCGGAGATCGCGCTCCTGGCGCTTGCGGTCGGTGACGTCGCGCAGGATGAGGGCGAAGGCGAGCTCGTCGTCGGTCGCGAGCTGGAACACCGAGGCTTCCGCGGGGAACTCGCTGCCGTCGCGCCGCAGGCCGAACATCTCCTGCTGCGCGTCGAACTCGGCGGCCCAGAGCTTGCCGGCGACACGGCGTCCATCCTGCGGCAGCAGGCGGCTGCGGATGCGCTCGGGCAGCAGGATCTCGATCGGCCGGCCGATCACCTCGGCGGCGGAATAGCCGAACACGTGCTCGGCGCCGCGGTTGAAAAGCTCGATGCGACTGTCGCGGTCGGCGGCGACGATGGCTTCCGGCGCGATCTCCAGGATCGAGGCCAGGCGTTCCTCCGAGACCTGCAGCGCGCGCAACGCGGTCTCGGCGCGACGCCGCAGCTTCGCCTCGGCGCCGCGGCTGACCCATTCGGCCGCCGCCAGCAGGAACGCGAACAGGATGCCGCCCGGCAGCAGGATGAAGTGCACCTCGCCGAGCTGCAGCCCGTCCCCGTCGGAAGCGACGGCCGCGAAGATCGCGATCAGCGCGACCATGGGCAGGATCGGCTCCAGCCACTGGGTCTGCGGCTCCGGCGCGCGCATGCGCTCCAGCAGCGCCGGCTGGTTCTTGCGCTCCCAGGCCGCCCAGCTGAGCAGCCCGAAACCGACCAGCCAGATCGGCTCGGCCAGCGCGCCCGGCAGATAGTTCGCGCCGAGCATGCCGATGCCCCAGTTGGTCGCGGCGACGCAGAGCACGCCGAGCGCGCCGGTCTGCAGCAGCGCGATGAAGCGTTTCCTGGGCTCGGAATAGATCGCGAGCGCGCTCAAGGCGAACAGGAAGGCGGTGCCGTAGAGGAAAGGATAGGCGGCGCCCGCGACGGCGGCGACGATCGAGCTCGACGTTGCGGCCAGCGAATCATGCATCAGCATGCCGAGCGTCGTGTAGAGCGCGATGGTGATCATGCCGAGATTGGTGAGCGGGCGCAGGAAGCCGCTGCGAAGCTCGACGCGGCGGATCGAGATCAGCAGGCCGGCCACCGCCAGCACCGGGAATCCGAGATAGCCGAGATCGCACCAGGCCGGGAACTGCGGCGGCTTGCCGAGCCAGAGCTCGGCGACGTTCCAGTAGAGCTGCCCGAGCAGCCAGACGCCGCTGGCGCCGGCGAAGCAGGCCCAGGCCAGCCGCTCGCGGCCGCGGAACCGGATGGCGGTCTGGGCGCATTGCTGGGCCGCGACCAGCGCCGCCAGGGTCCAGGCGAAATCGATCAGGAAGGCGGCGCGAAACGAGCCGCGCTCGGTCATCCCGAACTGCAGGACGGCATAGAGCACCAGGGCGCCGATCCAGCCGGTTAGAAGCCAGAGGCGCCGCCGCGCGGTCGTATCCTGATCGGAGGTCGCGAGACTGGCGATCGACATACGGGTCCATTTGCGCCGCGCGGGATTGCGCGGGCTGCGGAACGATCGTCTCAGAACGCGGTGAAGAAAGTCTTAACCCTTAAAATCAAAGGATTTTTCAGGCCCGGGCCTGGACCAGTTGAGGCGGCTGTCGGACCGCCTCGACCAGCCGCTTGCCGGGCAGGCGCACATGGACGGTCGTGCCCTGACCCAATCGACTGACGATCTCGAGACTGCCTTGATGCAGCTCGGTGAGGTGCCGGGCGAGCGGCAGGCCGAGGCCGAGGCCGTCGTGCTCGCGGGCGAAGGCGCTGGCGACCTGGCCGAACGGCGAGAGGGCGAGCGGGATGTCCTCCTCTCGCATTCCGATGCCGGTATCGCTGACCGAGAGGATCAGTGCCTCCCCCGGCTGGTGCCGGGCGCCGATCGTGATGCGGCCGCCGCGCGGCGTGAACTTCACGGCGTTGCCGAGCAGGTTCAGCAGCACCTGCTTCAGCTTCACCTCGTCGGCGATGAGGTGCGGCAGGGCGGCCGGCAAGTCGGCGAGCATCGTGACGCCGCTCTCGCGCGCCCGGAGGTGCATCATGCCCAGGCAATCATTGACCGCGTCGGCAATGACGATCTCGCTCTCGCGCAGCATCACGTTCTTGGTCTCGATCCGCGAGAAGTCGAGGATGTCCTTCACCAGGCGCAGCAGGTGCTGCCCGCTCTGCCGGATGTCCTTGGCATAGGTGGGATAGCGGCCGTCACCGGACCCGAACACCTGGGTCTCGATGATCTCGGCGAAGCCGATGATGGCGTTGAGCGGCGTCCGGAGCTCGTGGCTCATGTTGGCCAGGAACTCGGACTTGGCGCGGTCGGCCAGCTCCGCCCGGTCCCGGGCGGCGCGCAGCTCCTGCTCGACGGTGCGGCGCTCAGTGATGTCACGCAGGACGACGGCGAACAGGCGCTCCGTCCCGCCGTTCAACGGGAAGACCAGCCCTTCGATCGGCAGCGCGGCCCCGTCCTTGCGCCGGCCCATGGCGTTGAAGCGATGGCTGGCCAGCGTTCCGGCATCCTGGATCGCGGTCAGTTGCTTGATGCTTTCGATCGGCAGCGCGCCGCACATCTCCGGCGACAGCAGGTCTATGCTCTGGCCGATCAGTTCGCTGCGGCTGTGGCCGAACACGCTCTCGACGCCCTTGCCCGCGACGCAGATGCGGCGCAGGCCGTCGATCACCAGCATCGGGTCCGGCGAGAACTCCAGCACGGCGCCGAAGCGCGCCTCGGAATGGCGCAGCGCGTCCTCGGTGGCCTCGTTTCGAGCTTGGAGCGCGCGCATCTGCCGGCGATTCCACGCGCCGCGCGTGCTCGAGCTCCCGGCGAGCAGCAGCAGGGCGGGGAGCAGCAGCGACACCGCCTCGCCGATATCCAGATGGCCGATGTTGGCGATCACGGTCGCGGCGATGGCGATCAGCGCGGAAGCGGGGAGCACCTGCCGCGCCTGCCGCACCCTGAGGAGGAGCGACTCCATGGGCGGAGCCTGCCGCTCGACGATGCGGTGATGCTCGAAGGCGGCGAGGGAGAGGAAGGCGAAGCCAATGCCCCAGAGCGGATAGAGCAGCGCAGCGGATTCGAGGGCCGGGTCCACGCGGGCGAGACTGAAGAAGAAGTCGGCGCCGACCACGCAGCCGACGCCGAGCAGCAGCAGGACCAGGATCCAGCGCCGCGCGCCCCAGCCGTAAGCGAGCAGACTGAACAGGCCGAATGCCATGCACAGCGCGCCGACTACCGGATAAACGACGACGGCGACGCGGATCGGAGTCTCGACCGATCCATAGGGAATGGCGGCGTTCACCGGCAGCCCTACGACAACGAGCAGCGTCGCGGCGATAACGCCGAGATCGCAGAGCAGGGGGATGCTGAACCACTGCCGCACGGCGCGCTGGATGTAGAGCACCAGGCCGACGCCGAGCAGCGGCACGAACAGGATGAAGCCGACGCTGGCAGGCGAGGGAAACAGAGCCCAGTCGCCGCCCGTCATGTTGCAGGCGAACCCGGCGAGCGCGCTCAGCCACCAGGCGGCGATTCCGGCTGAGATCCAGGCCGCTGCGGTGCGCACCTGATCGCGGTTCGACCGCGCGATACCCAACCATTGCAGGCCGCTGGTGGCCGCGGCCGAGATGATGACGCCGTCCCACCACAGCCAGCGCTGGCTGGTGCTGAGATCGATCATGTAGGGAATCGCGGTCGCCACCCCCAGGACATAGGTCCAGGTCAGCCACGCCAGTGGCGCGTTCAATACCGCGCACAACGCCCGGCCGGCACCCAGCGCTGAGAAATATCGGGCTTCCGCGGTCGGATCGGACAAGGGGGCTTCGGACCGCCGCGCCCGAGCCTTGGGCCCGGCGGTTCTTCTCCGGCAATGGGTTTCCCCGAATTGTCGACGAGGGCGTGTTAAATAAGCCTAAATGTCAGAGATCAAGAGCCAGTGGGGATCAAGCGCCGGCGGGGCTAGCCGCGGCCGTTGTCGAAGAACTCCTTCACCCGGGCGAAGAAGCCCGCGGATTCCGGGGAGGTCTTGGCATTGGCCTGGGATTCGGCGTCAAACTGCTCGAGCAGGTCGCGCTGCTTCTTGGTCAGGTTGGCCGGGGTTTCGACCGCGATCTCGACGAACATGTCGCCGCGGGCCGGCGAGCGCAGGACCGACATTCCCTTGCCCTTGAGGCGGAACTGCTGGCCGGTCTGGGTTCCGGCCGGAACCGAGACCTTGGCCTTGCTGCCGTCGATGGTCGGGATCTCGATCTGGCCGCCCAGGGCCGCCGTGGCCATGGCGATCGGCACGCGGCAATGGATGCCCGCACCCTCGCGCTGGAACAGGCGATGCGCCGACAGCGAGATGAAGATGTAGAGATCGCCGGCCGGTCCGCCGTTCATCCCGGCCTCGCCTTCACCGGCCAACCGGATGCGGGTGCCGTCCTCGACGCCCGCCGGGATCGCCACCTGCAGAGTCTTCTCCTTGGCGGTGCGCCCGGAGCCCTTGCAGGTCTTGCAGGCCTTCTCGATCACCTTGCCGGCCCCGTGGCAGGCGGCGCAGGTGCGCTCGATGGTGAAGAAGCCCTGGGTCGCGCGGACCTTGCCGTAGCCGTGGCAGGCCGGGCAGGAGATCGGCTGCGCGCCTTTCTCGCCGCCGCTGCCCTGGCAGCTCTCGCAGGCGACCGAGGTCGGGACCCGGATCGTGGCCTGCTTGCCGCCGAAGGCCTCTTCCAGGGTGATTTCCATGTTGTAGCGGAGGTCGGCGCCTCTGCCGCGCGAGGCCTGGCCGCGCCGGCCGCCGCCCATGAACTCGCCGAACATCTCGTCGAAGATGTCGGTGAAATCGAAGCCGCCGCCGGCGAAGCCCTGGCCGGCGCCGCCGCGCCCCATCCCGCCGTTCTCGAAGGCGGCATGGCCGAAGCGGTCATAGGCCGCGCGCTTCTGCTCGTCCTTCAGGACGTCATAGGCCTCGTTCAGCTCCTTGAACTTCTGCTCGGCCGACTGGTCGCCCGGGTTGCGGTCCGGGTGATAGTCCATGGCGAGCTTGCGAAACGCCTTCTTGATGGCGTCCGGGTTGGCGCCCTTCTCGACGCCCAGCGTTTCGTAGTAGTCGCGCTTCATGGTGGAGGTGTCAGTACTCATCTCTCAACAATCAGACAAGAAAAAAGGCCAGGGAGAGTTTTCGAATCCTATCCCTGGCCTGTTTCGTTATAGGCGGATGCCTCCCGGCTACTAGGCGGTCTTGCCCTTCCGGTCATCGACTTCCTCGAAGTCGGCATCGACGACCTTCTCGTCGCTGCCTGCCGCACCGCCGGCGCCCTGGTCGGGTCCGGATTCCGCGCCGCCCGAGGCGCCGTCACCGCCGCCCGCACCGCCGCTGCCGGCGTCCTGGCCGGCGCGGTAGAGCGCTTCGCCGACCTTCATCAGCGCCTGGGTGAGGTCGTTGGTCTTGGCCTCGATCGCCGCGGTGTCGTCGCCGTCCTTCACTTCCTTCAGGGCCGCGATCGCGGTTTCGACCGCCGACTTGTCGGCGGGCGCCACCTTGTCGCCGCTGTCCTTCAGCTGCTTCTCGGCGCTGTGGATCAGGGCTTCGGCCTGGTTCTTGGCTTCGATCGCCGCGCGGCGCTTCTTGTCTTCGGCCGCATGGCTCTCGGCATCCTTCACCATCTTCTCAATGTCGGCGTCGTTCAAGCCGCCCGAGGCCTGGATGCGGATCTGCTGCTCCTTGCCGGTCGCCTTGTCCTTGGCCGAGACGTTGACAATACCGTTGGCGTCGATGTCGAAGGTGACCTCGACCTGCGGCACGCCGCGGGGTGCCGCGGGAATGCCGACCAGGTCGAACTGGCCGAGGATCTTGTTGTCGGCCGCGAGCTCGCGCTCGCCCTGGAACACGCGGATGGTGACCGCGGTCTGGCCGTCCTCGGCGGTGGAGAACACCTGGCTCTTCTTGGTCGGGATGGTGGTGTTGCGGTCGATCAACCGGGTGAACACGCCGCCCAGGGTCTCGATGCCCAGCGACAGCGGGGTCACGTCGAGCAGCAGCACGTCCTTGACGTCGCCTTTGAGGACGCCGCCCTGGATCGCGGCGCCGATCGCCACGACTTCATCCGGGTTCACGCCGCGATGCGGCTCGCGCCCGAAGAACTCCTTCACCTTCTCACCGACCTTGGGCATACGGGTCATGCCGCCGACCAGGATCACTTCGTTGATGTCGGAGGCCTTGAGGCCCGCATCCTTGAGCGCCTTCTTGCAAGGCTCCATGGTGCGTTCGATCAGGTCGTCGACCAGCGCTTCCAGCTTGGCGCGGGTCAGCTTCACGTTGAGATGCTTCGGACCGGTCTGGTCGGCCGTGATGAACGGCAGGTTGACCTCGGTCTGCACCGCGCTCGAAAGCTCGATCTTCGCCTTCTCGGCCGCTTCCTTCAGGCGCTGAAGGGCGAGTTTGTCCTTGCGGAGGTCGATGCCCTGGTCCTTTTTGAACTCGTCGGCGAGATAGTCGATGATGCGCGCGTCGAAGTCCTCACCGCCCAGGAAGGTGTCGCCGTTGGTGGACTTCACCTCGAAGACGCCGTCGCCGATCTCCAGCACCGAGACGTCGAAGGTGCCGCCGCCGAGGTCATAGACCGCGATCGTGCCGGAGCCCTTCTTGTCCATTCCGTAGGCGAGTGCCGCCGCGGTCGGCTCGTTGATGATGCGCAGCACGTCGAGGCCGGCGATCTTGCCGGCATCCTTGGTCGCCTGGCGCTGGCTGTCGTTGAAATAGGCGGGGACGGTGATGACCGCCTGGGTCACCTTCTCGCCGAGATAGTTCTCGGCGGTTTCCTTCATCTTCTGCAGGATGAAGGCGGAGATCTGCGACGGGCTGTACTTCTTGCCGTGGGATTCGACCCAGGCGTCGCCGTTGTCGCCGTTGACGATCTTGTAGGGGACGAGGTCCTTGTCCTTCTTCGTCATCGGGTCGTCGATGCGGCGGCCGATCAGGCGCTTGATGGCGAAGAGGGTGTTTTCCGGGTTGGTCACCGCCTGGCGCTTCGAAGCCTGGCCAACCAGGCGCTCGCCGGAATCGGTGAAGGCAACCATCGAGGGCGTGGTGCGCGCGCCCTCGGCATTCTCGATCACCTTGACGTCCTTGCCCTCCATGACGGCGACGCAGGAGTTGGTGGTGCCGAGATCGATACCGATGACTTTACTCATGGAACAGTCCTTTCCTCAGCAGACCCCGTCTCGCGGCCCTTCTTCAAGGCACCGCCCAGGGATCCCTATTTCGATGTTTGAATGGCCCGCCCGGACCGGCTTGTCTCGCGCCCATCCCGACGGGTAAACCGCTTGATCCGCAGGGATATATAGGGCCTTGGGCTCCCTTTGCAAGCGACCGGCCGCGGCAAAATTAACGATTGAAGCCGCCCGGTCGAAGGCCGATCATGGTCCTAAGAGGACCGCCGGATTCGGCGGGTCGGGGGAAATTCGATCATGATCTCAAGGCACGGGCCGGGCTGCGCCGGCCGGCCAAGACCGCAACCAGGCAGGCCGACCGCTCCTTGCCGGGCGGCCGCGACAGCATGACCCGTCCGGAGGACGACGTGCCCGGCGCCGCCCCGGCCGCGGTGCCAACCGATGCGGCCCCGGAGGATCCCACGCCGGAGATCCTGCAACGCGAGCCGCTCCATTTCATCGTCATTCTATTGCTGCTGGCCGACATCGTGTTCGGCCTGGGCCTGGCGGTCTTCGCCGAGAAGGTGCTGGCCTTCCGGCCGATGGCGATCATGGGCTGCGGCCTCGCCGCCCTCGGTCTCGGCGTGCTGGGCTATTTCGTGCTGTTCGGCGGCGGCAAGCGGACCCGCTGGTAGGCCGGCTGGAAATCCGATGGGTCAGGCGCCCGCGAAGTGGCGGGAGACCCAGGCGCGGAAGGCGGCGATGCGCGGGATCTCGATCTCTTCGGCGCGGCTCACCAGGTAGTAGTGCCGGCCGGAATTGACGCTGACTTCAAAGACCGGCGCCAGGCGCTTCTGGGCGATCTCCTCCTGGAACAGCCGCGGATCGCAGATCGCGACCCCGCCGCCATTGGTCGCCGATTGCACCGCCTGATCCGCCGTCTCCAGCACCAGCCCGCGCTCGACCCGGGCCGTGGTCAACCCGGTCTGGCGGGCGAACAGGCGCCAGTCGTACCAGGGGTCGTTGCCCTGGCGGATATGCAGCAATTGCGCCTTGGCCAGCATGGTGCCGAGATCGGGCCAGTTCGCCTCCTTGATCAGGGCCGGGCTGGCCAGCGGCGTCATCTGGTCGGACATCAAGAGGTCGACGATCATCTCAGGCGGGGTGTCGACCTCGCCGAAGAAGATCGCGAGGTCATGGCCGGAATTGCGGAAATCGACATTGACCGGCGGAGTCTCGATCCGGATCTCGAGATCCGGATGCTGCTTCTGGAACTCCGGGAAGATCGGCAGGAACAGCCTGCGCGCAAAGGTCGGCGGCAGGCTCATGGTCAGCGGCGGCTTCTTCGATTGCCGCTTGAATCCCGCCACCACCACGTCGATCCGGTCGAAGGCATCGGTCAGGACCGGGAGCAGCCTCTTCCCCTCGTCGGTCAGCTCCAGGTTGGCTTTGCGGCGGAGCAGGGCGACACCGAGGATGTCTTCCAGGTTCTTCACCTGGCGGCTGACCGCGCTCTGGGTCACCAGCAGCTCTTCCGCGGCCCGGGTGAAGCTCAGCGAACGCGCGACCGCCTCGAAGGCGCGGAGCGCATTCAGCGGTGGGAGCGAGCGTCGTTCCTTGATGCGGGCCATCGCGGCGGAAATCTGCGGCAGAAGCTTCAAACCGCGCCGAATGTAACGAGCATGCGCGATGTTGGATAGAGTCATCAGTTGCACCCCCACCTCACCTCCCCCGAAGGCGGGGGAGGTAGAAGGCGAGATATTGCGAAGCCCTCCCCCGCCTTCGGGGGAGGGTTGGGAGGGGGTGCCACAAACTCAATGTCAGATGCTGGCGGTCAGGCCTTTGAGGGCGAATTGCCGGCCGTCGAAGATGTCCGATGCGATCAGCTTCACGTCATTGAGCCAGGCGACCACCTCGGCGTCCTCGGCGCCGGGCTTGTCCGGCAGCGAGACGCGGGGCTGCTCGAAGCCGTCGGGTTGGTAGCTGACGACCACGCCGGGCAGCGGCCGGAGCACGGTATTCTCCAGGGTCCGGCTCGGCGGCAAGGCGAGGTCCAGCATGCTCGGCTGGTCATAGGCGATGAGGTCGAGAAGCACCTTGCCGAGGCGGTACATCGGCACATTGCCGAGCTTGACCGGGCCGTTCTGGCCGTCGATTACCACCAGGGGCGTTGCGGTCGAGCGCGCATACATGTCGGGCGTGAAATCGCCGAAGGTCGAGGCGAGGAAGCCGGATTCCACATAACCGGCGAACTTCCGCCCCAGGATCGGCAGATGGTCGCCGAACAGGATGATGATGGAATCCGGATCGCTCGCCTGGAAATGCGCCAGCGCGTCCATCATCTCCCGCGACTTGTAATGCACGGTGTTGATGTAGGCGTTGACCTCATCGACCTGCGAGCCCGTGTCGATCACCTGCGGCCGGAACTTCGAGGCGTCGTAGCCCCAGTGGCCGTAGAAAGTGACGGTGTAGTCGAAGACCGGGCGGCCGTCGTCGGTATCGGCGAGCTTGTTGCCGACCTGGGCATGCAGCGACTTGTCGGAGAGGAACGGCCCCGCCATGTCGTCCTGGGTGAAATCGGGCAGCGACCAGAAGGTCTCGAAGCCGAGCTTCTCGTAGGAGACCAGGCGATTCCAGAAGCCGGGCGAATTGGGGTGCGAGGCGACGGTGCGATAGCCGATCTCCCGCAAGAGCCGCGGCAGCGCCGGCAGATGATCGTTGAAGCCTTCCTCGAACTTCACCGAGACGCGGTCCAGCGGGAAGCCGGTCAGGATCTCGAACTCGGCATTGGCGGTCTGGCCGGCGAAGGCGGGCGAGAGTGAATGCGTGTAGCCGCTCTCGGCCCAGAGCTTCATGAATCGGGGGTCGATCGGCTGCTCGACGCCCGCAGCCGTCAGCGCCGACGGATCCCAGAAGGACTCTTCCAGGATCAAGTGGATGTTCCTGAGCTTCGAGGCGCCGAACAACGTGCTCGATGCGGCGCGCGCGGCCGGCAGGGCCGCCAGCGAGCCGGCCAGCGCACCGCCGGCGGCAATTCCATTCAACAGACGGCGGCGGGTCAGCATCACTCGACTCCCGCGGCGGCGCGGCGGCGCTCGATCGCGGCCGAGACGTCATCGGCCTGCGGCGGGGCCTGGCGGGTGGCGACGGCGCGGAGGAGCTCCTGGGTCAGATGCACGGTGGCGCCGCGCCAGACATAATTCTCGCGCTGGTCCCAGGGCGTGTTGCCCCAGAACTTGTCCATCGCCTCGTAGAGCATCGGGCTCTCCGCCGCGGCTCCCGCCGGCAGGATGAACAGCGCCGAGAGCGCGGTCTTTCTGAGTCGCCCCGTCAGGCGGAGGTTGAACAGGAACAGCCCGGCGAGGGCGGCCAGCGGCAGCGCCACGACCGGCCAGCCCCAGACCCCCAGGATGCGGAACAGCGCCGAGACGTTGTAGATGTCCTCCGGCATGATCGGCCGGTCGAGGTAGATGATCTTGGCGGCGCTGCCGATATAGATGACGCCGACCAGCACGGTCAGCAGCAGCAGATAGGCCCAGATCCGGCGCGAGGCCCAGAACAGCAGATAGGCGATCACCAGCAGCAGCCCGAAGTCATAGGGCACGCGCTCCCACTGGATCTTAACCTCGAAGCCCCAGCGCGAAGCCGCGTAGGCGGCGGCATATAGCACCCCGCTCGCGACCAGCGGCGTCAGCCAGCGCAGGGTCACGCGGAGCCATTTCGGCTCGATCTCGGAGAGGGTGGATGGTCCAAACCGCATCATAAATTTCCGGGCGCCCGTCTCGCGTTTCGGCAGCCTTTTCGGCCCCGAAACGGCGCGGAGCCTGACTTAAGGCAAATTCATGGAATTGTCACGGGTTCCGCCGTCTAACTGTCAACAACTCAACGTGAAACGCCGCCGAATCCGGCGATTTCCTGGGCGCGAAACTGGCTGGTGTCCATCAGTCACACCCCCACCCAACCCTCCCCCGAAGTCGGGGGAGGGCTTAGAGCGCGCTTCGCTTCTCCCTCACCCGACTTCGGGGGAGGGCCGGGGAGGGGGTGCGACTGAAGATCCGAGCCGAGCTGCGCTCAGACCCGCTCGAACAGGGTCGAGAGCAGGATCGCCGAGGTGGTGCGGTTGACCCCCGGGAACTTGCCGATCCGGGTCAGCACCTCGTCCAGATGGGCGGAGGTTTCGGCGGTCAGCATGACGATCGCGTCATGGGCGCCGGAAACGGTATAGGCGGCGGTGGCCTCGGGCAGGCCCTTGACCGCCGCCATGGCCCGGTCCTGCATCTTGGGGTCCAGGGTCAGCAGCACATGGGCGGATACCCCGCCCTTGGCGGCGTCGCTGGCGACGGTCAGCGTATAGCCCTGGATCACCCCGTCCCGCTCCAGCCGGCGCAGACGCTCCTGGACGGCGCTCCGGGACAGGCCCAGATTCCGCGCCAGGGCGGCGGTCGGGGTCCGGGCATTGGCGCGCAGGAACGCGATCAATTTCCGATCGGTGTCATCCAGATTGCGTTTCGCCATGGGCTGACCGTCGATTCGCCGGGAGGGTCCCCGCTTTTCGCCTTTTCGGCAGCTTCAAGCAAGCCTCGCAAAAGGGCTAGTAACGGCTTCAACCTTTTCCGGAGAAGAATCCCATGGCCCCCGCCCGCAAAGTCTTGGTCCTTGGTGCCGGCAAGATCGGCGGCGCCATCGTCGATCTTCTGCACGCCACCGGCGACTACCAGATCACCCTCGCCGACACCGACGCGGCCTTCCTGAAACAGGCTGCCGGCGACCGCGCCACGCCGAAGCAGATCGACGTCGCCGACAGACAAGCGCTCTTGGGCGCGATGCAGGGCCAGCAGGCGGTGATCTCGGCTTTGCCCTTCTTCCTCAACCCGGGTGTCGCCGAGGCCTGCGGCGAAGCGGGCGTCCACTACTTCGACCTGACCGAGGATGTCGCCACCACCCGGGCCGTGCGCAAGGTGGCCGCCGGCGCGAAGGTCGCCTTCGTGCCGCAATGCGGCTTGGCGCCGGGCTTCATCTCGATCGTCGGCCATCACCTCGCCAAGAAGTTCGACAGCCTGCGCCAGGTGCATATGCGGGTCGGCGCCCTGCCGCAGTTCCCGGCCAATGCGCTCAAATACAATCTCACCTGGTCCACCGACGGCCTCATCAACGAATACTGCAATCCCTGCGAGGCCATTCACGACGGCCGCGCCGTCGAGCTGATGCCGATGGAAGGCCTGGAGCATTTCTCGCTCGATGGCATCGACTATGAATGCTTCAACACCTCGGGCGGCCTCGGCACCCTGGTCGAGACCTTGGACGGCAAGGTCGAGAGCCTGAACTACAAGACCGTGCGCTATCCCGGCCATTGCGCGGTGATGAAGATGCTGCTGGAGGATCTGCGCCTGCGCGACCGCCGCCATCTCTTGAAGGACATCATGGAGCAGTCGCTGCCGATCACGCACCAGGACGTGGTGCTGATCTTCGTGACCGCGACCGGCATGCGCGAAGGCCGCCTCACCCAGGAAAGCTACGCCAAGAAGATCTACGCGAAAGAGATTCGCGGTCATCTGATGAGCGCCATCCAGATCACCACCGCCGCCGGCATCTGCGCGATGGTCGATCTGATGTTCGACGGCCATCTGCCGCAGCAGGGCTTCGTGCGCCAGGAGACCTGCGACCTCGAGCGCTTCCTGGAAAACCGCTTCGGCCGGCATTACGAGTGAAGCGGGCTTACGGCGCCGCCTTCACCAGCGCGCCGAGCATCTCGTAGCAGAGCACCGCTTCGCCGCGATTGGGGTTGTAGAAGGCCTTGGCCTCGCCGCATTGGGTGAGCAAGGCCGTCACCGGCCGCGGCATGGCGAAGCTCATGTTGAAGTCGTCGGTCAGCACCTGGAAGAGACCGTTCTCGCGCACCGCGTCGGCAATCGCCTGGTCGGCCTCGTCGATCGTCGGCGCGAAGGCGAGGCGCAAGACCGGCTCGTCCTCGGCCGGCGCACCTTCGGGCGCGGCCCGGATCGGCGCCGGCGCACCCGGCGACTTGCGATAGGATTCGAGCCACGCCGTCCAGAGCTTGCGCGCCTCCAGATAGCGCGTGACGCAGGCCTGTCGCTCCACGCTGCCCAGCGCCACGTGGTCGGCGAGACCGCCGCTCACTTCGGGATCGGCGCCATAGGCGAGACAGGCGAGCGCATGGCGCCGCGCCGGATCGAAGCCGGGCGGGGCCTCGCTGCCGGGCGCCTGCTTCTCGAGACTGAGCCAGGCTTCCAGCCAGGCCAGGATCGCCTGCAGCGCCACCGAGCCAGCCTCGCTGTCGGCCTTTTCCCGCGCCAGCACGATGGCGCCGGCATCGAGGGTCGCATCGTCGCTGCCTTCCGGCGCGAAGGCGGCGAGCACGCTGCGCTCGAACAGAAAGACCGAGGCGCCGACGAAATAGTCGCCGGCCAATCGCTGCCGGTCATCGGCCTCGTCCGCCGCGGCGGCGCCGGCGGTCAGCAAGACGGCGGCAATAAAGGTCGCCGGCCGCGGGCTATTCCGCCTGCTTCTCGGCATCGGCCATGAAGGTGGCAAGCCATTCGTAGCACATGGTGATCTGGCTGGTTTCCGGATCGTAGTAGGCGTTCTCCTCGCCGCAATCCTTGGCGACGACCTTGATCGGCGAGGGCAGGATCAGGCTCTCGTTCATGCCCGCGACCAGATCGTCGAAGACCTTCTGGTCGACGACGTATTCGGCGATCGCCCGGGTCTCGTCGCTCTGCGCTGCCTGCACGTCGAGAGTGAAGGACCTGTTGCCGGCCGGCGCGGGATTCTCGTCGGTCACCCAGACGCCTTCCATCACGCTGTCCCAGCTCAGGATCGCCGAGCTGTAATCGCCCGGGCAGCGCTCGGCGCGGTCGGCGGGCAGATCCCATTCCTCGATCAGGTTGCCGTAGTTGTCGGGGTCACTGCCATAAACCAGGCAGACGATGTTGGCGTAGCGCTGGTAGTCGAGGCTGTGCTCGTCGAAATAGTCCGAGTTCTCGGCCTCGCCCTCGCGCTTCTTCCAGGAATCGAGCCAGCCGATTGCCGCGGTCAGGACCGGCTCGCCGCCGACCGAGTCGCTGCCCGCATCCATCAGCATCAGCGTGGCGAGCTGGTCGGCGGCGTCTTCCTCGCGCCCCAGCACCGGCAGATCGAGCTTGTGGATCAGCCCATGGCCGAGCTCGTGGTAGAAGATGAACAGCAGGTTGCCGACGAAATAGTCGGCGACCGGATCGCTCTCTTCCTCCGTCGTGGAGTCCTGTGCGAAGGTCGGGCCGATCGCGCCGATCGATCCCAGCAGCAGCAGCGCCAGCAAGCTCGGCCACCCCCGCAGCCCGCCGGTCACCTTAACCATACGCTGACGCCACATCCTCTTCCCCCTAAGAAGCCGTGTTGAAATGCTTGCGGATACCCCAAGAGCCGATAGATTGCCGCCGATCGGGGCTGGCGGCCAGCCAGATTCGCGCAAGAGCACTCGGGGACAGCGGCGACCGCCATGCCACGGACGCGTCTAGGATCGAGAGGCCGGCCGGGCCGGTACGCCCTGGTCTCACCCATGCCGGACGTCTTCGCGGCCTTGCTCTATCCCATACAGCTGCTGGTGCATGTCGGCCTGATCGGCGTTTTCGTCGGCAGCTTCGCACCGCTGCTGGCCCATCAGTTCCCGCCGCTGGCGACGCTCGAATCCTTCCTGCTGCACATCACCTTGGCCAGCCTGCCGCTGACGCTGCTGGGGCTGCTGTTCCGGCCGCGCTGGCTGGCTCTGCTGGGGCTGCTGGCCTTCGCCTGGAACATTTTCCCGCTCTGGCCCTATCTGCCGTTCCACGCGCCGGTGACGGCTGAATCGGCGGGCCTCGAGGCCGCGCCGAAGCTGAAGGTGGTCTCGGCCAACGTCTGGTATCGCAACGACGGCTATGCGGCGGCGATCCACTATCTCGAATCCACTAATGCCGACGTCATCGCGCTGATCGAGGTGACACCGCAATGGCTGACAGCGTTGCAGTCGCTCTATGCCAAGTATCCGTATCGCATCGACTGCATGCAGAGCACGCCGCCCTGCGAGATGCTGCTGATGTCGAAACATCCCTTCGGGCGGGCCTTTGCCGGCCGGATCGACGGCCGTTCGCCGGTGATCGCCTGGGGCGAGATCAGTCTTGCGGGGCGCTCCATCACCGTGGCCGCGACGCACCTCTCCTGGCCCTTGCGCGCGGAGACTGACCGCGGCCACCTGATTGCCGGCGGCGCCTTGCAGCCCAAGCTGGGCGACGCCTATCCGCTGGTCCAGAGCGAGCAGGCTGCCAATCTCGCGCAATACCTCCAAAAGCTCGGACCCGACCTGGTGTTGATGGGCGACTTCAACTCTGTGCCCTGGAGCCGGACCCAAGCGACCTTGCGCGCCGCGACCGGCCTCGAGAATGCCGGGCCGATGGTCCCGACCTGGCCGAGCTGGCAGCCCCGATGGGTCCGCCTGCCGATCGACCAGATCATGACCCGCGGCGCCCTCACCCGGTTGAACTTCAAGAGCAGCTACTTCATCGGCTCCGACCACCTGCCGGTCGAAGCCGAGATCGCCGTGACCCCGGAGTAGGCATGCTTCTTCTGCGCTTCTGTCTCCTCGGTGGCATCGTCACCAGCTTCCTGCCGCTGCTGCACCGGCTCCATCCCCTGTTCGCCGCCTTCGACGCCTTCGCGCTGCAATGCGTGGCGGCAAACACCGTGCTGGTGGTCGTGCTGCTGGTCTTCCGCCGCCGGCTGCGCTCCTGGCGCGGCTGGGCGTTGGCCGGGCTGATCGCGGCAGGCTGGAGCGCTTACACCGTCTGGCCGGAGCTGACCTATCGCCCTCCCGCGGTTGCCGAAGGCCCGGTGCTGCGCGTCACCAACATCAACATCTGGTGGGACCGGGAAGATCTCGATGCGGTGATCGACTATGTCTCGACCGAAAGCCCCGACATCGTCGGCCTGGTCGAGGTGACGCCGAAATACAAGCCGATGCTGGCGCCGCTGAAAGCGCTCTACCCCTACAGCGTCGACTGCGTGGACCTGGACCCGGTCTGCCAGACGGTCCTGCTGTCCAAGCTGCCGCTCCATCGTACCTATGCCGGTCCTGTCGGTACAGCCGTGACCTACCTGTCTGAGGGCGAGATTGTCTGGCAGGGTCGCACCATCATGGTCACGGTGACGCATCTGACGGTCCCATCGCATCTGCCCTATCGCCCGCCGGGCCAGCCGGAGCCGCCGATGCTCCCCGGTACCGCCGATGTCTGGCAGTCGCAGCAGGCCGCCGGCCTCGCGCAGCATCTCGCGGCACCCGAGCCCGTGCACCGCATCGTGCTCGGCGACTTCAACAGCGTGCCTTGGAATCCGCTGCAGCGTGCCTTCCGCGCGGCCACTGGGCTGGAGAATCGCGGTCACTGGGCGCCCGACTGGCCGGCCTGGCAGCCGGTCTTCGCCCGCATCCCGATCGACCCGGTCTTCACCCGCGGCGCGCTGGCAATCCGGCACTTGAAGACCGGCCCGAATGTCGGCTCCGACCATCTGCCGGTCGAGGCGGAGATCGGCTTGAAACAGGAATGAAGCGCCGATGCTGAGAGGCTTTCTGCTGTTCGTGTTCGTGCTGGCTCTGGTCGGCGTCGGCGCGATTTCGCTGATGCCGCTGCTCTGGCGCTGGGTGCCCCAGTCGGTGGCCCTGGTGCCGGCGGCGCCGCAATTCGGCACCGCGGCGCTGATCCTCACCTTGTGCTTCCTGCTGCTGCGCGCGCGCAAGACGGCGCTGCTGGCCTTCGCGATTGCCGCCTGGAACGTCGTGCTGATCTGGCCGGGCTTCGGCACGCTCCCCAGCGCCGCGCCGGCGCAAGCAAGCGCCACGCCGCTGAAGCTCATCGCCTTCAATCTCTGGTACGCCAACACCGACCCCGCCGCGACCCTGGCCTATCTGGAGAACAGCAACGCGGACGTGATCGGCCTGGTCGAGACCACGCCGGATTTGAAAGCGGCGCTGGCGCCGTTGAAGCGGCTCTATCCCTACGGCATCGACTGCATCGGCGCGGACCCCACCTGCGAGATCATGCTGCTCTCGAAGCTGCCGTTGCGGCAGCCCTATGCCGGCAAGATCGACGGCCGCTATCCCTATGTCGCGCAAGGCGAGCTCGACTGGGGCGGGCGTCCCGTGACCGTCGTGATGACGCATCTCTCCTGGCCGCTGATGGTGCCGACCACGGCGATCAACGCGACCATGATCGAGCCGCCCGCGCCGGAGCTGCCCGACCAGCCGCGCCTCGCGCAGTCGCGGCAGGCGGCCAATCTCGCGTTCCATGTGAATAAACTGCCGCGCGACCTCGTTGTCATGGGGGACTTCAACAACGCGTCCTGGAGCCGGATGCAGATCGCCTTCCGGGCGGCGACCGGCCTCGACAACCGCGGGCATTACCTGCCCAGCTGGCCGACCTTCATGCCGCAGGTCCTGCGGCTGCCGATCGACCAGGTCTTCGTTCGCGGCGCCGTGCAGTCGACCGCGCTGCGGCTCGGGCCCGCGGTCGGCTCGGACCATCTGCCGGTTGAAGCCGAGGTCGCGGTCGGGCCATAAAGGCGATACCGGGATCTGGGGGAATCGGGCTTGCTGTTTCTTCGTTTCTGTCTGTTCTGCGCGGTGGCGCTCACCCTGGCGCCGCTGCTCGGCTTCATCGACGCCCGGGTCGCCGGCCTCCAGGCCGCCGCGATCCACCTCGCCGCGGCGACCGCGCTGCTGTCGGTACTGATGTTGCTGTATCGGCGGCGGCTCTGGGCCATCGTCGGCATGCTGGCGGCGCTCTGGAACATCGCGCTGGCCTGGCCGTCGATCGCCGCGAATGTGCAGGCCGCCTTCGCCGACGCGCCGCCGAAGGCGAAGACGCTGAAGGTCGTCAGCTTCAACCTCGCCTATGACAATCCGGACTATTCGAAGACCGTGGCCTTCCTGGCCAAGAGCGGCGCCGATGTGATCGGGCTTTCCGAAGTGACGCCGGAAGCGAAGAAGGCGCTCGGCAAGCTCGATGAGATCTACCCGCACCGCGTGGATTGCGTCGGCCAGGACCGGTTCTGCGAGCTGATGCTGCTCTCGAAGAAGCCGCTGCGCTACGGCTTCGCCGGCAAGATCGGGGCGAAGCTCACCTATGTCGCCAGCGCCGATCTCGATTTCCAGGGCAGCGCCATCAGCGTCGCGGTGGCGCATATCGTGCTGCCCTTCGTGAAGCCGGATTGGCAGCCGCTGCAGCAATGGCTGACGCCCGACGATCCTTCGCCGCTGCTCCCGAAGACGCCATGGCTCTGGCAGTCGATGCAGATGGCGGTGCTGGCCGACTATGCCAAGAGCCTCGGCCGCGACCAGATCGTGATGGGCGACTTCAACTCGGTGCCCTGGAGCGACGCCCAGGTCGCCTTCCGCGCCGCGACCGGGCTCGACAACCGCGGCCCCCTGGTCGCGACCTGGCCAACCCGCCTGCCGGCGCCGCTGCGCGTGCCGATCGACACCGTCTTCGTCGGCGGCGGCTTGACCCTGCGCAACCTGCACCCCGGCCCCGACCTCGGCTCCGACCATCTCCCGCTCATCGCCGAGATCGGCGCGAAGAGCATCATCGCCGAGGCGGAGTGAAGCGGCTCAGCAGCCTCCTGCTGGGCCTCGGGGTTCTGGCCGTCACGGCCGTCACGCTCATTCCGCTGTCCTGGCCGATCATTCCGCGAGCGACGATCCTGGCGCCGATGGCACCGCAAGCGGCGGCGCTGACCGCATTGCTGGCGGCGTGGGCGCTCGTCGCGCGGCGGCGCAAGCTCGCTCTGCTGGGCCTGCTGGTCGCGGCCTGGAATGCGCAGCTGATCTGGCCGGACATCTCGCCGTTCCGGCCCACGCCTGGGATGGCGGCAGGCGAACGGGTACTGAAGGTCGTGAACTTCAACATCCGGTTCAAGAACCAGCGCCTGGACGCGGCTGCGGACTATCTCGTCGCCAGCGGCGCCGACGTCATCGGCCTGGTCGAGGCGAATGCGCGCTCGAAAGCAGCCTTCTTGCGCTTGAAGGCGGTTTATCCGTACAGCATCGATTGCATCGCCGCCGACAGCAAATGCCAGAACATGCTGTTCTCGAAATACCCGCTGAGCAACGCCTATGCCGGCCCGATCGATGGGCGCTATCCCTTCGTCGCGATGGCCGACGTGCTGTTGCCGGACGGCACCTCCATCCGGATTGCGGCGGCGCATGTGATGACGCCCTTCACCCGCAAGCGCGAACCGCTGGCCGCGGTCGATCCCGGTCCGGCGCCGTCCTTTCCGGATGCGCCGGATCTCGAACAGTCCTATCAAGCCGCCAACCTGGCCGCCTTCCTCAAGCGGCAGCCCGCCGACCTCGTGTTGGTCGGCGACTTCAACAGCGCCTCCTGGAGCCCACTGCAACGCGCGTTCCGTGCGGCCTCGGGTCTCGACAACCGCGGCCATTTCCTGCCGACTTGGCCGACCTCGGTCTGGCCGATCCTGCGCCTGCCACTGGATCCGGTCTTCGTTCGTGGACGGGCGCGGATAGTTGAACTTCGGCTCGGCCCGGAAGTCGGCTCCGATCACTTCCCGGTCGAGGCGGAGATCGCGATCCGGCCGGAATAGGCTAAGATCGCGTTGTGACGGGCCGGGGCCGTCCGATAGCGGGGGAATCAGCGTGGCAGTTCTGCGCTTCTGTCTCATGGCCACGATTGCGCTGACAATTTTGGGATACGCGACCTTCATTGATCCGAGGCTTTCGGTTCTGGAGGCTTTCGCGCCGCATTTTGCCGTTGGCGGCGTCGTTCTTTCGTTGGCGGTCGCGTACCGGCATCGCGTGCTGGCGCTCGCTGGCCTGATCGTCGCTGGCTGGAATGCTTTTTTGGTGCTGCCGACTGTGATCGTTGCCGCGCCGCCGCCGGTCGCGGATGGGCCGCCGCTCAAGATCGTCAGCCTGAATCTTTGGTACGAGAACGCCCGGTTCGCCGAAACGCTCGATTATCTGAAGACCAGTGGCGCCGATGTGATCGGGCTCACCGAGGTGACGCCCGCTTCGAAAGCGCTGCTTGCCGATCTGCGGACGATCTACCTCCACAGCGTCGATTGCGTCGATGCCTCGGTGGTTTGCAACGTGATGCTGCTGTCGCGGCTTCCGATCATGAACGGCTTCGCGGGAAGCGCCGGCGCCAAGCTGGCCTATGTCGCGCGCGGCGATATTGAATGGCAGGGCCGGCGCATCAGCATCGTCACGGCGCATCCCATGCTGCCATTCACCCCGATCGACTACGCCCCGCTGGTCGACCTGCTGCCGCCCGGCGATCCATCACCGCAGCTTCCCGGCGCGCCGCAGCTCTGGCAGTCGATGCAGATGGCGGCAATCGCGGAATACACCCGGACCCTGGCACCGGACCGCGTCCTTATGGGTGATTTCAACAGCGTTGCTTGGGGTCGGACCCAAACCGCCTTTCGGGCCGCAAGCGGGCTCGACAACCGCGGCCATTTCGTGCCGACCTGGATGCTCCAGCTACCCTGGATCTTTCGTCTGCCGCTTGATGATGTCTTCACCGGCGGCAATCTTGTCGTGACCCGGTTCGAGGCTGGGCCGGATGTTGGCTCCGATCACGCGCCGATCGAGGCCGAGGTCGCGGTAACCCGATAGTTCCGGACCTCGCCCCGCACCCAATCTGCTATTGCGCGACGCTCGAGGTGATCGAGGCGATCACCTCGGATGCCTTCTGGAACTGTGCGTCGCGATCCTCGATGCCGTGCCGGGCCTGCACATAATGGAAGTCGGTGTATTCGGTCCAGACCTGGCCGTTGGCATCCTGGTAGACCAGCAGGCGGACCGGCCAGTCGATGCCGGATTGCGGGTTCGCGGTGATGAACTGGGTGCCCAAAGCCGGGTTGCCGAACACCAGCAGGGTGGAGGGCCGGGCCGCGATGCCCGCGTCCTTGGCCAGCTTCGCCTGGTCGATCTCGCTGAAGAACATCAGCCCCTTGCCGGCGATGTCCTGCTTCAGGCGGGCGACGGTCTCGTCCATGCCATAGGCGCTCTTCGCGGCGACGATGCCGTTCGCGCTCATGGATGGGGCAGTCATGGCGGTGGGTTGATCGGAGGAAGCCGCGCAGCCTGCGAGGCCCGCGGCCAGGGCGATAGCGGCGCAGAGGCCGGTGAAACGCGCAGTCATGGTAGAGATCCTTTTCTCGGACCGGGCCCGATGCCCGGTCGGTCGCGGTCAATCTGCGCCCGGCTCGGCCCGCGCTGAAATGCCGATCGCCTATCGAGTCGATGCCCCGCATGCGCCCGACCCTTCCGCGACATTGCCGCGCCGCCGCCACGGCGCCGCCACAGTGTTCGGCCAGCTTCGCGGCGGAAAGCGGGGACAAGCGATGACGACATTCTGGGAAGACCGGACCGCGGCCCGCCGTGCCGTCGCGCGCCTGGCCGCAGGCTTGCTCTGGCTGGGCTTGTGGCTGTTGTTTGCCGCAGCGGCGCTGCCGTGGCTCGCGGCATGGCCTTGGCCGCCCGCCGCGCGCGCCTGGCTGACGGTGATCGAGAACCTGCGCCTTCTGCTCTTGACCGCGGTCAGCGTCATTGCCGTGGCCGGGCTGCTGATGTGGCGCGGCCGTCTGGTGATCGCCTCCTGTTTCGTCGCGGCGCTCTGCGGCACGCCGGTGATCGCCTCCATTCAGGGCCAGCCGCCGGTCGCCGTGGAGACGCCGCAGCTGAAGGTGGTCGCCTTCAACATCTGGACGCGCAATCGCGCGCTCGATCGGATCATGGCCTATCTGCGCGAGGAGCAGCCGGACATCGTCTTCCTCGAGGAGCTGACGGAGAAGCACAAGCAGGCCTTCGCCGCGCTCAAGGATCTCTACCCGACCCAGGTCACCTGCCATCAGAGCACGATCGACTGCGAGACCCTGCTGCTCAGCCGGTTTCCGGCGCGGAGCTGGCGGGCGGGCCGGATCGACGGCGCGCTGCCGTCGGCCGCCATCGCCGAGCTCGACATCGACGGCCGGACCCTGACCGCGGTCGCGGTCCATGTCGTCTGGCCGTTCCCGATGGCGGGGGCGGATGCGCAGCGCGAGCAGTTGCTGCATCTGGCGCGTTCGCTCGAGGCCTTCGACGGGCCGCTGCTGGTCGGCGGCGATTTCAATGGCGGCGCCTGGGTGCGCAACCAGCGCGACTTCCGGGAACGGACCGGGCTGGTCGCGGAGCCCGGCTATCATCCGACCTGGCCGGCCTTGCCGATCAAGGGCCGGGACGTGCCGGAATGGCTGCGCCTGCCGATCGACCATGTCTTCAGCCGGGGCGGACCGGTGGTGATCGCGGCCGAGGTCGGGCCCGAGCTCGGCTCGGATCACCTGCCGCTGATGGCCACCGTCGCCTGGCCGCACGCGGCCACCGCCGCGGCGCCGTAGCGCCTTTACCATTGCATGCCGGGCATCCCTCCCACCCGCTGATATCGGCCGCCCAGGCTTGCGGGATGGACACCGCGCCTCTAGTCTCCGCCGGTCATTTTTGGAGATTGGAGAGAATGTCTGACGAACGCACCTATGCCCAAGCCGCGCGTGCCTGGCCGTTCGAGGAAGCGAGGAAACTCGTCGAACGCTACAAGGACGCCGCGCCGAAAAAGGGCTACGTGCTGTTCGAGACCGGCTACGGCCCCTCAGGGCTCCCGCATATCGGCACCTTCGGCGAGGTGGTGCGCACGACCATGGTGCGCCGCGCCTTCCAGCGCCTCTCCGACATCCCGACCAAGCTCTTCGCCTTCTCCGACGACATGGACGGCCTGCGCAAGGTGCCGACCAACGTGCCGAACCAGGAGATGCTGCAGAAGTATATCGGCTACCCGCTGACCAAGGTGCCGGATCCCTTCGGGACCCACGAGAGCTTCGGCCACCACAACAACGCCATGCTGCGCGACTTCCTGGACGCGTTCGGCTTCGAATACGAGTTCGTCTCCTCGACCGACTGCTATCACGCCGGCCGCTTCGACGAAGGCCTGCTGAACGTGCTCAAGAATTACGACAAGATCCAGGAGATCATGCTGGCGAGCCTGCGCGAGGAGCGGGCGCTCACCTATTCGCCCTTCCTGCCGGTCTCGCAGAAGTCCGGCAAGGTGCTGATGACCAAGGTGGTGAAGACCGACCCGGATGCCGGCACCATCGTCTATGAGGAAGAGGACGGCAGCCTGGTGGAGACGCCGGTCACCGGCGGCCGCTGCAAGCTGCAATGGAAGCCCGACTGGGGCATGCGCTGGAGCGTGCTCGGCGTCGATTACGAGATGTCGGGCAAGGACCTCATCCCCTCGGTCGATCTCGGCAACAAGATCTGCCGCGTGCTCGGCTCGAAGCCGCCGGAGGGCTTCAACTACGAGCTCTTCCTGGACGACAAGGGCCAGAAGATCTCCAAGTCCAAGGGCAACGGCCTTTCGGTCGAGGAATGGCTGACCTATGCGCCGCCCGAGAGCCTCGCCCTGTTCATGTACCAGAAGCCCCGCGCGGCCAAGCGGCTCTATTTCGACGTGATCCCGCGCGCGGTCGACGATTACCTGACCTTCGTCGAAAAATTCCCGAACGAGGCGCCGGCGCAGCGGATGGAGAATCCGGCCTGGCACATCCACAACGGCCAGCCGCCTGCCCCCGGCGTGACGCTCTCCTATGGCATCCTTCTCAATCTCGCCTCGGTCTGCAATGCCGAGGCCAAGGAAACGCTCTGGGGCTTCATCAGCCGCTATCTCCCGGAGGCGACGCCGCAGACCGCGCCCTTCCTCGACAAGCTGGTCGGCTATGCGATCAACTACTACCGCGACCATGTGAAGCCGAAGAAGCAGTACCGCGCCCCCGACGCGACCGAACGCGCCGCGCTCGACGAACTCTTGCGCTATCTGGATTCCGCCCCGGCGGATGCGACGGCCGAAGACCTGCAGAACGAGGTCTACGAGATCGGCAAGCGCCATCCCTTCCCGGAACTGAAGGCCTGGTTCAAGGCGCTCTATGAGGTGCTGCTGGGCCAGGACCAGGGCCCGCGCATGGGCTCCTTCATCGCGCTCTACGGCCGCAAGGAAACCGCGGATCTCATCCGCAAGGTCCTCAAAGGCGAAAGCCTCAGCGCGGCTTAGATCAAAGCGGGTCGAAGACTCTTTCCGACTTTCACTCCAGCTGCGGCTTGCAGCCCTCAGCGATGCGGCTCAGCAGCTGCACGGTCTTGTCGCTGGGCTGGCCGCGGCCGATCATCTCGATCTCGGCCGGTTGGACATTGCTTTTGATGGCCTCGGCCATGCAGCCGCAATAGGCACCGATTTTCTCTTCGGTCGCGTCGTCCATCACCAGGTCGCCGCCGCCATTGGCATGCCGTGCCGCCTTGGCGCAGTCGTTGCGGAAGGACTGCAGGGCGGCAGCCCAGGGCGAGGCCGGCGCATTGATGCGGAACTGGCTGAGATAGACGACGGCCAACACCATCACCAGAATGACCATGGCGGTCGAGATCTGGCGCCTCGAGGCGGTCGGCAGGGTGAAACGCTTCGGCATGATTCCCATCATAATGCCCGGATTCCGCCGAGGGAAACGGCGCCGCCGCCCCTTGCCTTTTACCCCCACCTGACCCAACTTGACGCCCGGCCTCCCCTGGATCCTGACGAAAGCCCTTCATGCCCGCTTCCACGAATGCCGACTTCCCGACCCTGCTGGAATCCGCTGTGAAATTCGCGAAAGCCGCCGGCGCCGATGCGGCCGATGCGGTGATCGGGCGGAATTTGAGCCTCTCGGTCGGCGAGCGCCTCGGCAAGCTCGAGAAGCTGCAGCGCTCCGAAGACCAGGATCTCGGGCTTCGCGTCTTCATCGGGAAGAAGCAGGCGATCGTCTCCACCAGCGACTTCAACCGCGCCGCCTTGGAAGAGCTGGCGCAGCGCGCCGTCGCGATGGCCAAGGTGGTGCCGGAGGATCCCTATACCGGCCTCGCCGATCCCGCCGAGATCGACCGGCATCCGCCGCAGCTGGAGATCCTCGATCCCAAGGAGCCGACCGAGGCCGAACTGATCGCCCTGGTGCGCGAAGCCGAAGCCGCGGCCCGCGGCGTGAAGGGCGTCACCAATTCCGAAGGCGCCGAAGCCGGCTGGGGCCGCAGCGAGATGGCGATGCTGGCCTCGAACGGCTTCTACGGCGGCTATGCGCAGTCGCATTCGGGTGTCAGCGTCGCGGTGCTGGCCGGCGAAGGCACCGGCATGGAGCGCGACTACGACTATTCCTCGGCGGTCTTCTTCGGCGATCTCGAAGCGGCGGCGGTGCTCGGCAAGCGCGCCGGCGAACGCGCGGTGAAGCGCTTGAACCCGCGCAAGGTCGCGACCGAGAAACTGCCGGTGGTGCTGGACCCGCGGGTCTCCAGCTCGATCATCGGCCATCTTTTGGGCGCCATCAACGGCGGCTCGATCGCGCGCGGCACCAGTTTCTTGAAGGACAAGATGGGCGAGCAGATCTTCGCCGCCGGCATCGACATCATCGAGGATCCGCACCGCGCCCGCGGCCTGCGCTCGATGCCCTTCGACGGCGAGGGCCTGCCGACCCAGCGCCGCCTCCTGGTCGAGAACGGCGTGCTGAAGACCTGGATGCTGGATCTGCGCTCTGCGCGGCAGCTCGGCTTGAAGTCTACCGGCAACGCGCATCGCGGTGCCTCCTCGCCCCCCTCGCCGGGCGCCGCCAATGTCCATATCCCGGCGGGCAAGATCGGCCGCGACGCGATGCTCAAGGATATCCAACGCGGCATCTACGTGACCGAGATGATGGGCTCGGCGGTCAACGGCGTCACCGGCGACTACAGCCGCGGCGCCGCCGGCTTCTGGATCGAGAACGGCGAGCTCGCCTATCCGGTCTCCGAAGTCACCATCGCCGGCAACTTGAAGGACATGTTCAAGGCAATCACCGTCGCCGACGATCTCGAGTTCCGCTACGGCATCAACGCGCCCACGCTCCGCATCGACGGCATGACCTTGGCGGGGGCATGACCCTCGCCGGCGCATGAGCCTGCGCCGCGCGCTTCAGCTCGCGGCCGTCTGTCTCGGGCTGGCGCTCGGCCCGGCCGCGCCGGCTGCGGCCGAGGACGGCAGCGGCGCCTATCGTCTCGTCGGGCAGAACGCGGGTGGCGATGTCTATCAGGGCGCGGCGACGATCGAGCCCAATGGAACCACGTTTCGCGTGAAGTGGAGCCGGCCGCTGCCGCTCGAGCAGCGCGGCTACGCGGTTCGACTCGACGATGTGCTCGGCGTCGTTGCCGACGATCCGAGCGCGGATTACGGCATCGTGCTCTATCGGGTCCGGGACGGGCATCTCGAAGGCGTCTGGCGCAGCGACGGCGGTCGCTCGACCGCCACCCTCGGCCATGAGAATCTCGACGGGCCGGCAGGCCTGCAAGGCCGCTTCATCATCACCCTCGGGCGCAACCCCGACGGCTCGCCTTACGGCGGCACCGTGGAAATCAAACGCGCCGGCGCGATCTATCTGGTCGACTGGTATACGCCGAGCCTCCGCTACATCGGCACCGGGGTGCTGATGGGCAACATCTTCGTGGTCGGCTACGGCGAGCGGCATCGATCCGGCGTCGCCGCCTATTGCCTGCAGTCGGTCCGGCAGGTCAAAGGCATCACCGGTGCCGCCGCGGATACCGCCGTCGGGGCGGAGATCCTGTGGCGCCAGGATGCGCCGCCGGTCGAGGATCCGGTGTCGCAGCTGGCGCGGCTGCGCGAACGGGGCACGGTCGATTGCGGGGCGCCGATTTCGAGCCGCGCCCCCGCGCCCGAGCGGCTGATCGTGACATCCCGCTGAACGCGGAATGACAAACGCATGAAGACAATGCGTCGATCGGCTTCCTGTCATCGGCGCGTCACCCATCAGGGGATATCTCTCCCGCCGAACTAGGGCCTTGGTTCCCGAGTCGCGCAGGGTGAGATGAACGCACAGACCAGCACGCTTCAGCTGCGCCAGTACCGGAGCATCTTCATCTCCGACCTCCATCTCGGGACGCGCGGCTGCAAGGCGGAGTTCCTGCTCGATTTCCTCAAGTACAACGAGGCCGACAACATCTACCTGGTCGGCGATATCATCGACTGCTGGCGGCTGAAAAAGGCCTGGTTCTGGGCCCAGAGCCACAACGACGTGGTGCAGAAGCTGCTCCGCAAGGCGCGCAAAGGAACGCGCGTCGTCTATGTCCCCGGCAATCACGACGAGCCTTTGCGCGACTATGACGGCATGACCTTCGGCGATGTCGCCGTCGTCAACGAGATCGTGCATGTCACCGCCGACGGCCGGCGCTACCTGGTGGTGCATGGCGACGCCTTCGACGGCGTCATCAAATACGCGAAGTGGCTCGCCTATCTCGGCGACACCGCCTATCACTGCGTGCTGACCCTGAACCACTGGTACAACCACATCCGGGTCAGGCTCGGCCTGCAATACTGGTCGCTCTCCGCCTATCTCAAGACCCAGGTCAAGGACGCGGTCAAGTTCATCAGCGATTTCGAGGACGCCATGGCGGCGGAGGCGCGACGTCGGGGCCTGGACGGCGTCATCTGCGGCCATATCCACAAGGCCGAATCGCGGATGATCGAGGGCATTCACTACATCAATGACGGCGACTGGGTCGAGAGCTGCACCGCGCTGGTCGAGCATATGGACGGCCGACTCGAGATCGTCGAATGGGCCGCCAACCGGAACTTTTCGATGCTGGCGCCGACCGTCGTCGATGATGTGGAGCACCACGCCGCGGCATGAAGCTCGCTCTCGTGACCGATGCCTGGGCGCCGCAGACCAACGGCGTGGTGCGCACGCTGATGCGCACCCGGGATGAGCTCAACGCCATGGGTCACGCGGTCGAGGTGATCTCGCCCGACCAGTTCAACGGTTTTCCCTGCCCGACTTATCCGGAGATCAAGCTGGCATTGCTGCCGGGCCGCAAGATCGCCCGGACCATCGAGACTTTCCGGCCCGATGCCATCCACATCGCGACCGAGGGGCCGCTCGGCCATGCCGCGCGCAGCTATTGTCTCGGCAAGGGCCTGCCCTTCACCACCGCCTATCACACCCGCTTTCCGGAATATGTCGAGGCGCGTTTCGCGGTGCCGGTCGGCCTCTCCTATGCCTGGCTGCGGCGCTTCCACGGCCGGGCGCGCAGCATCATGGTCGCGACCCAGTCGATCGAGTCCGATCTCCTCGCCCGCGGCTTCGGCAACATCCGTCGCTGGTCGCGCGGGGTCGATCTCGAACTCTTCAAGCCGCATGACAAGTCTCTGCTGGCCCTGCCGCGCCCGATCCATCTCTTCGTGGGGCGGGTGGCGATCGAGAAGAACATCGAAGCTTTCCTCTCGCTCGACCTTCCCGGCAGCCAGGTGGTGATCGGCGACGGCCCGCAGCTCGGCGAGCTCAGGCGCAGGTTCCCGAAGGCGCATTTTCTCGGCAAGAAGGTCGGCGAGGATCTGGCGCGGCACTACGCCGCCGCCGATGTCTTTGTCTTCCCCAGCCTCACCGACACTTTCGGCTTGGTGATTCTGGAAGCGCTCGCCAGCGGCCTGCCCGTCGCCGCCTATCCGGTGCCGGGCCCGCGCGACATCCTCGCCGGGAGCGGCGCCGGTATCTTGAGTCCGGATCTCGGCGTCGCAGTGAAGCAGGCGCTGGCCCTGCCGGCGGCACGCTGCCGGGCGCTGGCCGAGCAGTTCTCCTGGAAAGCGGCGACCCAGCAATTTCTCGGCAACCTCGCGCCATTCGGGGCGACCGCAGCCTTCTGAATATTGCACGGCTGTAACAATCGTGTTCCCATCCCCATCCAATCAAGGGGAATGCTGCTTTGCCGGAACACGTTCTTTTCGGGCTCGATCCGCTCTGGACCTCAACCGCGCTGTTGATCGCGACCTATGCCGCGATCATGAGCGAGAAGTTGAACCGCGCCATCGTGGCTCTGCTCGGCGGCGGCTTGATGATCTCGCTCGGGCTCTTGACCCAGGAGCAGGCGGTCGCGGGCATCGACTTCAACACCCTAGCCCTGCTGACCGGGATGATGCTCATTGTGGCGATCACCAGGCGCTGCGGGGTGTTCCAGTATGTCGCAATCGTCGCCGCGCGGACTGCGCGCGCCAACCCGGCCGGCGTGCTGCTGCTCCTCTCGGTGGTGACGGCGGTGTTCTCCGCCTTCCTCGACAACGTCACCACCGTGCTGCTGGTCGCGCCGGTCACCCTGGTGATCTGCCGCGAATTGAAGGTGCCGCCCTATCCCTACCTCTTCGCCGAGATCCTCGCCTCCAACATCGGCGGCACCGCGACCCTGATCGGCGACCCGCCGAACATCCTGATCGGCTCCGCCGCCGGCCTTTCCTTCATGGACTTCGTCTATGCCCTGGCGCCGGTCTGCGTCGTCGTGCTGGTGCTGACGTCGCTGGCGATCCACCTGATCTGGGGCCGCAAGCTCAGCGCCACGCCGGAGGCGCGGGCCCGGGTCATGGCGCTGGACCACCGCGCCGCCATCACCGATCCAAGGCTCATGAAGCAGTCGGTCGCGGTCATCGTCCTGGTGGTGCTGGCCTTCGCGACCGCGCGTTTCATCCATCTCGAGGCCGGCACCATCGCGCTTTTCGGCGCCGCCATCCTGCTGCTGCTCGACAATCTCGGCCGCAGCGCCGAGCACCAGCATGAAAGCCTGATCGAGAGCTTCAACGAGGTCGAGTGGATCACCATCTTCTTCTTCGTCGGCCTGTTCATCGTGGTGGCCGGCGTCGAGCATGCCGGCCTGCTGCGGCTGCTGGCCGATGCCCTGGTCGGCGCCACCGGCGGCGATATGAAGGCGCTGGCGATCGCCATCCTCTGGGCCTCGGCCATCCTCTCGGCGATCATCGACAACATCCCCTTCGTCGCCACCATGATCCCGCTGATCAAGTCGATGGCGCCGGCCTTGGGCGGCGACCAGGCGATCCTGCCGCTTTGGTGGGCCTTGTCTCTGGGCGCCTGCTTTGGCGGCAACGGCACATTGATCGGCGCCTCGGCCAATCTCACGGTCGCGGGCATCGGCGAGCGCGCCGGCGTGCCCTTCCGTTTCCTGGAGTTCATGAAACTGGCCTTCCCACTGATGCTGATGAGCATCCTGGTCAGCCACGTCTATCTGCTCTGGATGTTCTTCTGATTCTTTGATCGGCGCGCAGCGGCCGCCCCGCCAACCCCGCTGCGCGCCGATAGTCTGGTGCGCTTACAAAAACCAGTCGTATTCCTGGCGCGAGATCGTGCCCATGAACTTCTGCATCTCGAGCCGGCGCTGGTCGCGCATCAGCTCGAGGATGTCCGGCGCGATATGGCGCGGCAGGATCTTCGCCTTGGCGAAACGATCCAGCGCGGCAGTGAACTCGAAAGGCACATTGGGATCCGCGTCGTCGCCGGCATCGCCCTTGGTCTCGGCCGTGGGCGAGAGGCGCTTCTCGATGCCGTGCAGCATGCCGGCCAGCACCGCCGCCATCACCAGATAGGGATTGGCGTCGGCGCCGGCGACCCGGTGCTCGATCCGCCGCGCCGCCCCGCCGCCCGCCGGAATGCGGAAGGCGACCGAGCGGTTGTTGTTTCCCCAGGCCGGCGTGATCGGCACGTTGTGCCCGGGCTGGTAGCGGCGGAAGCCGTTGAGGTTGCCGCCGAAGATCGCCATCGATTCCGGCATCGCCACCTGCAGTCCGGCGATCGCCTGGCGGAGCAGCGTCTCGCCTTTGGCGCCGCTCTCGCCGAACAGGTTCTTGCCGCGGCTGTCCACCAGGCTGACATGGATATGCATGCCGCTGCCCGCCTGGTCGAGGAAGGGCTTGGCCATGAAGCTGGCGTGATGGCCGTCGACCCGCGCCGCCGCCTTGATCGCGCGCTTCAGCAGCACCGCATGGTCGCAGGCCGCGACCGCGTCGGCTTCGTGCTTCAGGTTGATCTCGAACTGGCCCGGCGAATACTCCGTGATCGCGGCGGAAGCGGGGATATTCTGCTCCCGCGCGTAGGCCGCGACGCGGCGGATGAAGGCGCCATAGGCATCGAGGTCGTCGATGCTGTAAGGCTGTTTCGAGGTCTCGGGCCGCCCGGTCAGCGGATTCTTCACCGCGACCGGCAGACCTTCGGTGCTGCGGTCGCGGTCGAACAGGTAGAACTCGAGCTCGACCGCCACCACCGGCGTGAGCTTCAGCCGCTTGAAATGCGCCAGGGTCTCGGCGAGTGCCGCGCGGGCGCAATAGCGCGAGGGATGCCCGTGGTTGGGATCGCCCAACGGATCGGTCATCTGCAGCAGGATCTGCGCGGTCGGCTCGTCGGCCCAGGGGACGTTGGCGAGCAGGCCCGGGATCGGCCGCGCCGCGCCGTCGGGATCGCCCAAGCCGGTCGAGCGTTCGCCGGGATTGAGATCGTCGCCGGTCGGGTCCAGGAACAGCATGCAGCGCGGCATCTCCAGCCCGGACTTCCACAGCTTCGCCGCCTCCGCGACCGGCAGCCGCTTGCCGCGGAGATTGCCGTTCAGGTCATGCAGGAAGGCATCGACATGCACGGTCTGTGGATGCCGCTTGATGAAGGTATCGAACTCGGTCGCTGCCGCCTTGGTCAAGATATCCCCCGGAAAGGCTGCGGCGAAGCTAGGGGATCGGCCGCGGCGGATCAAGTCGGTGCTGGCCGCCACGGACCGGCTTCAGTGCGGGTGGCGCCGCTGGTGGCGGACGTGGCGCCGGTGCTCGCGGGCATGGCGATAGGCATGGATGAATTTCAGGCTCCAGCGATAGCCCAGGAAGGCGACCAGGGCCGACCAGGGAAGGGAGCCGACCCACATGGCGATGCCCCAGTCCTTGACCAGCACGTCGAACATGGTGGCGACCTGCTGCTCCAGCGTCTGGTCCGCGCGGAAGAAGCTCTGCCAGAGATCGAGGAAGCGCGCATAGCCGGAAACCTCGTCCCAGCGCCCGAGCATGGTGCGGCCGGTGACGTAGAACAGGTAATAGCAAGGCAGCGCGGTGAAGACGTTGGTGGTCCAGGTCCAGGCGAGGCCGAGGATCAGGCTGAAATCCCAGCGAAACAGCCGGCGGGCGATCAGCCAGGTCACCAGCACCAGCGGCATCTGGATGCCGACCGTCGGCGTGAAGGCCCAGGCGAGGCCGATCGCGGTGCCGCGCGCCGAATATTCCGCCGTGTGCCGGCTGCGCATCAGCGGGACCACGAGGCGAAACTTCACCAGCCGCGCCATTCGGTCCCAGAATCCCGTTCGCTTACGCGGCATCGCCCCGCTCATGTCTCGACGACCCAATCATCTAGCGCCAAGGCGGAGCGGAGTCACCCGTCCCGCGTCATTCTCTATGCGCCAGGCGACGCGCGAGACGGCGGACCTTGCGGTGACGGTGGGCGATGACGAAACGCAGGCTCCAATGGTAGCCGAGCACAGCCAGCAGCGCGCACCAAGGCAGGCAGCCGATCCAGATCGCGAGGCCCCAATCGCGGATGGCCATCTTGAGCGCGGTCATCACCTGCACGGAAATAGGCTGGCCGGTCGAGAAGGCGCTTTCCCAGAGCCGGATGAAGCTCTCATAGCCGGTGATGTCGTCCCAGCGCCCGAGCAGGACCTGCCCGGTGGCGTAAGAGAGATAGAGCACCGGCGGTCCGGTGAAGATGTTGCTGACCCAGGTCCAGGCGGCGGCGAGGACCAGGCTGAAATGCCAATGGAAGGCCCGCCCAACCAGCCAGGTCGCCAGCACCACCAGCATCTGGATGCCGGGGGTCGGCGTGAAGGCCCAGGCGAGGCCGACCGCGGTGCCCCAGGCGGCGTATTCCGGCGGGTGCTGGCTGCGCATCAGCGGCACCAGCAGCCGCAGCTTGATCAGCCGCCAGATCCGTTGGAAATACCGCCTTCGCTGCCCCATTTCCCGCCGTCGTCGCTGCGCAATTTCCGCCATCTAGGCAAAGCCCTGGCGGCAAGCCTAGTGCGCCTATTAGCACAGACCGATGACGGACGGACGACGGGCGGTGGCAGCTCAGGCCGCGATATGTCCGTCGATCTGCGCCGCGAGATCGTCACGGGAGGCCTTGGTCAAATCCTTGTCGAGCTCGGCGATCACCCGCCCGGTCGCGTGCGATGAGAGCGACTTCCGCAGGATGCCCAGCGTGCGCGGCGGCGCCGCCAGGATCAGCCGGTCGAACTGCTTCGCCAGCGCGGCTCGGTTCACTTCCTCGGCCAGACTCTCGGTGAATCGCTTTTCTTCCAGCTCGTGCGGATTGGCCCCGCCGTCCATCGGCGCCGCGCCACCGCCGACGCCGCGGTTGCGGCCCGGCGCGTCGCTGACGATCTCGCGGCTCGGCGGCACTTCCTGATGCCCGCCGAGACCCCGGATGATCTCCAGGCCCTTGCCCGGCCCGCTGTTGTGATACACGGTCGCGCGCTGTCCGTCGGCGACCACCAGCCAGGCGACTTTGCCGCGCATGCCTTCCTCCATTGCTTTTGAAATCAACCGGGCCACCCGGCATCGGTTGCCCGATTTCCACGCTTCGCTGGTGACAGGAGAATGTCAGGAGACTAGGCTGCGCTCCCGCGACCTGCAGCGGAGGAGATTTCCATGCGCCGCGCCCAGCGTCTGTTCGATATCATCCAGCATCTGCGCCGCCACCGCCTGGTCCGCGCCAGCGAGCTGGCCGAGAAGCTGGAAGTCTCGGAGCGCACCATCTATCGCGACATTGCCGAGCTGATGGCGAGCGGCGTGCCGGTCGAAGGCGCGCCGGGCCTGGGCTATGCCTTGCGTGGCGGTTACGACCTCCCGCCGCTGATGTTCGATTCGCAGGAACTCGAGGCCCTGGTCCTCGGCGCCCGGATCGTCGAATCCTGGACCGACAAGAGCCTCGCCGAATCCGCCGGCCAGGTGCTGGCGAAGATCGAGGCGGTGCTGCCGGAACATCTGCGCCGCAGCCTGGCCGAGACCGCACTGATCGCCCCCAGCCGCCACTTCGCGGAGAAGCTCAACGTCGATTCGCAGGAATTGCGCCGCGCGCTCCGGCAGCGGCTCAAAGTGAAGTTCCGCTACAAGGACGGCCGCGAGACCGAGACCGAGCGGCAGGTCTGGCCGCTCGGCCTCGCTTTCTATGGACCGATCTGGATTCTCGCCGCCTGGTGCGAGCTCAGGCAGGACTTCCGCGCCTTCCGGCTCGACCGCATGCAGGCGCTCGTGCTCTCCGAGGACAAGTTCAAGCCGGAGCGCGGCAAGACCCTGAACGATTATCTCGCCCGCCAGCTCAGCCCGAGCTGACCGTTCACGCCCGCCAGAACGGCTTGCCGATCTCGCCCTCGACGTCGCTGCGGGTGAGGCCGATGTCGCGCAGATTGTGATCGGAAAGCGCGGCCAGGTCGCGACGCTGCCGCGCGCGCCGGAAACCCTCGGCAACGCCGCGCAGGAACACCGCCATCACGCCATCGACGCCGAAACGGCGCGCCGGCTGTTGCTGAAATCCGCTCCAGGTTTTGCTGCGCATGGGACACCTCTCCATTCATGGCAGGAGAGTGTAGTCGAGCCCTCCTGACAGGGTGGTGTCAGGAGCAAAACGGCGGTTTCGTGACGGCGAAGTGAGGCTTTATTCCTCGGGGAATCCGGCGATGCGCATGCCGTCGAGGAAGTCCTGGAGATCGGCTTTTTCGTAATAGGGCTCCCGAGTGGCCCAGCCGCGCACGGTGATGCCGGGACGCGCCATCAGCACGCGCCGCGCCAGCGCCTTCGCTTCCGAGATCCGGTCGAGCTTGGCCAGGCAGATCGCGACATAGATGTCGTCGAAGGGCAGCGGTGGCTGCACCTTCTGGAAGGCCTCGAACGCTTCCGCGGGTCGCCGTGCGGAGATCTGCGCCAGGCCCATCTCATGCCAGATCCAGGCATTGCGGGTCGGGTTCAAACGCAAAGCCTGGCGCAGGTAGTCGATCGCCTCCTCGGTCTCGCCGAGATATTTCTTGAAGGCGCCCATTTCGGAATAGAGCTGGGCGTCGTTCGGGTTGAGCTCCATCGCGCGGTTGTAGTGCTCCTCCGCCTCGTCGAAGCGATGGCGATAGAGCGCCACATAGCCGGCGACGAACTGGCACCAGCCGTCGGTCGCATCGAGCAGCAGCGAACGCTTGGCCTCGCGCTCGGCGGCATCCAAGGCGGAGGGATCCTGGTTGCGGAACCAGGTCAGCATCCAGGAATAGGCCAGCATCGCCTGGGCCTGGGCATAGCCCGGCTGCAGGAAGATTGCCTGCTGGACCAGGCTGCGGATCGCGGTGTGCTGGTCGCCGCCATGCTCGTAGAGAAGATCCCAGGCTTTCAGCACATAGTCATAGGCGACGAAATTCTCCGCCCGCTTGCGCCGGCTCCCCTCCAGCCAATGGGCTTCGATCCGGCCGGGCAAAGCCGAGACGATCTCGCGGGTGATCTCGTCCTGGGTGCGGAACAGGTCGGCCTTGTCGAATTCGCGCCGGCTGGTCCAGAGCATGCCGCCGGATTCCGCGTCGGAGAGCTGCAGGTTGAGCCGGAGCTTGTCGCCGCTGCCCCAGAGGCTGCCGGTCAGCACATAGCGCACGCCCAATTTGCGGCCGACCTCGATCAGGTCCGCGTCGGCGCTGCGATAGGCGAAGCTGGCGTTGCGCGCGATCACGAACAGCGCGCGGAAGCGCGCCAGATCGACGATGACGCTCTCGGCGAGACCTTCCGCGAAATACTGCTGCTCGGGATCGCCGGTGCGGTTGTCGAAGGGCAGGATCGCGATCGACGGCCGCTGCGGCAAGGTGAGGGTCGCGGGCTCGAGCGAGCGGCTCGGCCGGCCGCTGGCCAGGCGGAACACCTCGACCGGATGGGAGATGTTCTTCAGCCGCCGCTCGCCCAGGCTCTCGAACACCAGGTCCTTGCGGTCGGTGATGGTCTCCAGCACCCGGCGCGAGATCGCGAGGCCGCCCGGCTCGGCGATGCCTTCGAGTCGCGCCGCGATGTTCACGGTGTCGCCGAAGATGCGGTCTTCCTCGCCGATGATCTCGCCGTAGTTCACGCCGATGCGGAATTCGATCCGCCGCTCCGGGTCGATGCCGATGTTGCGCTCGGCCAGGCGCCGCTGGATCGTCACCGCGCAATCGACCGCGGCGGGCGCGCCGGAGAACTCGGCCAGGATCGCGTCGCCGGCGACCTGCACCAGGCGGCCGCTAGCGTCGCGGATCGCCGGCAAGGCAATGGTTCCCAAAGTGGTTCGCAGCGCCGATATGGTGCCGATCTCATCCGCGCCCATGAGGCGGCTATACCCGACCACATCGGAATAGAAGATCGCCGCCGTGCGACGGTCCAATGTGATCGCGCTACTCATGCGACTCCGGTCAGACTCCCCAATGCCGTTCTCGACCCAGCCCACGCGCCTTGCCCACGCGTCTTTGTAGGTAATCTGTTGCCGCCGCCCGGTAAAGCGCCCAATGGGCTTCGGATTGGGGCTTACCGTGTGAGCTATGCCCGGCGGCGACTCCCGATCATGCGGATCGCTTGGCGAGCGTGCTCGACAGCGCCTTCGCGGTGCCGAGAATGTGATCCTCGAGCAACGCGACCGCCGCTTCGATATTCCGCTCGCGCGACAACGCGACCAGGTCCTGGTGATCCTTGTAGGCGCGGTCCCAATCCCGTGTGATGGCGATCTGCAATCGCAAATATCGATCCAGGTTGTCATGCACCCGTTTCAGGAAGCGCAGCGACAGCGGCCGGCCGGCCGGCCGATACAGCGCCTCGTGGAAATGCCAGTTCAACTCGCCCCAACGGGCCAAGTTGTCAGGCGCCCGGGACTCGTCGATGATCGCGTCGAGATGAGCGAAGTCGGCTTCCCGCATCCGGGGAATCGCTTCCTTGAGCAGCCAGCGCTCGAGCTGAGCCCGCAGCGCGAACAGCTCTTCCGCTTCCTCGGCGGAGAGGGTCGAGACGACGGCGCCTTTATGCGGCGCGATGGTGACGAAGCCCTCGGCTTCGAGCTGCTTCAGCGCCTCGCGCAAGGGGATGCGGCTGACGCCGAGCTCCTGGGCGATCTGTTCCTGGCGGATTGGCTGGCCGGCGCGGATCTCGCCCGACAGGATGCGCTGCCGCAGGATCTCGGCGGCTTCGGCGGCAACGGTACGGCGCTCGATGACGTGGTTGACCAGGGGGCGATTCATGCTTGGAACGATACCATGCTGGGCGTGACTCCGGCGATGCGGCTTAACCGGGCTTGACATCCGTCTTGTAGATTGTATACAATATCCGAAATGAGACAGCGAGCAGGGAGTTGACCCGAATGAGCAACAAATCCGCCTGGACCGGAGTCTTCCCGGCCGTCACCACCCAGTTCTCCAAGGACGGCGCCCTCGACCTCGGGGCGACCCAGAAAGAAATCGACGCGCTGCTGAAAGCCGGGGTGCATGGCCTGATCATGCTCGGCACCTGTGGCGAGAATTGCTCGCTGCTGCCCGAGGAGAAGCGCCAGGTCCTGGCGGCGGCTAAGGAAATCGTGAAGGGCCGCGTGCCGATCGTCTCCGGCGTCTCGGAATACACAACCACGCTGGGCTGCCAGTATGCGAAGGACGCCGAGAAGATCGGCATCGACGGCCTGATGGTGCTGCCCGGCATGGTTTACAAGGCCGATGCCCGCGAGGCGGTCCAGCATTTCCGCACGATCGCGCGTTCGACCGGCCTGCCGATCATGATCTACAACAACCCGCTCGTGTACGGCGTCGATGTGAAGCCGCAGGGCTTCATCGAGCTCGCCTCGGAAAAGAACATCGTCGCGATCAAGGAATCCTCCGACGACCCGCGCCGGATCACCGATCTCCACAACGAGCTCGGCGAGCGCTACACCTTGTTCTGCGGCGTCGATGACCTGCTCTTGGAAAGCGTCGCCCTAGGCATCGACGGCTGGGTCTCCGGCCTCACCGATGTCTTCCCGGAGGAATCGATTGCGCTCTGGGACGCGGCGATCGCCGGCCGTTTCGACGAAGCCCGCGCGCTCTACCGCTGGTTCACCCCGACCCTGCATCTGGACACGCATATGAAGCTGGTCCAGTACATCAAGATCGGCCAGCAGGTCGTGGGCTTGGGCACCGAATGGGTCCGCGCCCCGCGCCTGCCGCTCGAAGGCGAAGAGCGCAAGCGCATCCTCGGCCTCTACGAGACGGCGCTGGCGAACCGGCCGCGGCTGAAGAAAGCGGCGGAATAGAGCCCGGCAAAATTTCCCGCGCCGAGATTCTGGCGCGCTGCGACCGTTCCGTGCAAAATCCGTCCCCGGGGAAATGCAAGGGGATCCGGATGCGTTTGCTGGTTGCGCTCGCGGCGTCGGCTCTGGTGTCGACCGCCGCCATGGCGGGTATCCTGGACGACACCGACAAGCTCAAAGGCCAATACATCGCGGATGTCGGTGAGCTGGAGCCGCTGCGCTGCATGCCGGGTGGCAAGTATGACTGCATGACCTGGCCCAGCGATCTATATCGCTTCAACCGCACCAAGTGCTATCAGGTCAGCGGCTATTATGGGGGCTACCTCAACCGGAAGGCGCTCCTGGCCGTGGACAAGGGCCAGAACGTAAGCATCTTCGTGCTGCCCGGAACGCTTGAATCTGACGTCAAGCAATACCGCGTCGTCAAGTATGAGTGTCCGGACCTGTTCTAAGCCGCTGGCTTTAACGGGCGCCTATACATCCTGATCCTTCAGCGCCGGCATGGTGATCTCTTTCACGCAGGCCGCCGGCGAGAGGTCGAGGATGCAGCGGGTCATGGCGACGATGTCGGCGACCGGCATGCGCTTGCCGCGGTGCTTCTTCAGCGCGGACGTTGCCCCATCACCGAGCGGCACATCGCTGGCGATCGAGCCGGGCGAAAGGCAGGTGACGGCGATGCCGTCCTTGCGGAAATGCTGGCGCAAAGCCTGACAGGCGCCGCGCAAGCCGAACTTCGCCGCGGCATAGGTGACCGCGGTCATGTCGCCGCTGTTCTCGACCCCGGTCGTCGAGCCGATGGCGATGATCTTGGCGTGACCGGCGCGCCGCAGGTTCGGCGCGAGCCCGCGGGTGAAGGCGAGGAAAGCGCGCAGATCGACGTCGAGGATCTCGGCGATCTCGTCGTCGTGCATCGCCTCGAACGCGGCCTCGTCCCAGATGCCGGCGACGTGGATCAGCGCATCGATCGGCGTCTTGCCGATCATCGCGCGCGCATTCTGCACCGCGCCGAGCTCGGTGAGATCGGCCTCGATCCAATCGCGTTTGATCGAAGATTTGCGCCGCAGCCAAGCCGGTTCTGAGCGGGACAGGCCGAAGACCTGGTCGCCCTTGCGCGGCAGGCCCTCGACCATGGCGGCGCCGAGGCCGCGGCTGGCGCCGAGGATCAGGAGATTGGCCACGCTCAGTTCCGGTGCCCGGCTTCGAGCGCCGCGCTCAAGTCTTCATAGAGATCGTCCGGGTCTTCGAGCCCGACTGAAAGCCGCAACAGGTCTTTCGGCGTGGTCGATTGGTCGCCTTCGATGCTGGCGCGGTGCTCGATCAGGCTCTCGGTGCCGCCCAATGAGGTGGCGCGCTTCCACAGGTTCACATTGGCCGCCGACTTGATCGCGCCCGTCTCCCGGCCCTTGACGCGGATCGACAGCATGGCGCCGAAGCCGCCGGTCATCTGCCGCCGCGCGATGTCATGGCCGGGAAAGTTCGCGAGACCCGGATAGAGCACGGAATCGACGTAAGGATGCGCCAGCAGCTTCTCCGCCAGCTGTTGCGCCGAGCGCGCCGCCCATTGCACCCGCGGGAACAAGGAGCGCATGCCGCGCAGGAGCAGCCAGGCCTCCATCGAGCCGATCACCGAGCCCAATTGGGTGCGGATGGTCCAGAGCCGCTCCCACATCTCGTCTTCAGCCCGTGTGATCAGCGCGCCGGCGCAGAGATCGGAATGGCCGTTCAGGAACTTGGTCGCCGAATGCATGACGATATCGACGCCGAGCGCGAGCGGTTTGCAGAAGACCGGCGTCGCCACCGTCGAATCCACCGCGACCTTCGCGCCGGCGTTATGGGCGATCGACGCGATCGCGGCGAGATCGGTGATGGTCCAGACCGGATTGGCCGGCGTCTCGGTCCAGATCAACTTGGTCTGGCCCGGCCGCGTCGCTCGCTTCACCGCGTCGAGGTTGCTCATGTCGACATAGTCGACCAGCAGCCCCCAGGGTTTGGCGAAGCCGTTCAGCCATTTGCGCACGCCGTAATAGACATGCTCCGGCACCAGCACATGGTCGCCGGGCTTATGCGCGAGGAACACGGAGGTCACCGCCGCCATGCCGGAGGCGAAGACCAGCGCAGCGGCGCCGCCTTCGAGCTTGGTCAACAGCGCTTCGACCTGCTCGAAGGACGGATTGTCGTCGCGGATATAGGAATGGCCGCTGCGATACTGGTTGTCCGGATCGCGCAGGAAGGTCGAGGACATGTGGATCGGCGGGCTGATCGCGCCGGTTTTCTGATCGATCCAGCCGAGCGCCTGCGCCGCGCAGCTCTCCGGGCGCCAATCCGCCGTGGTCATGGGTGTATTCCTCCCTGAAACAGGGCGGAATCATCCCATGCCGAAGCGGCCTACTTCAACCGGGTTAAACGCCGGCGAAGGCGGCGAGGGCGGCGATGTCGAGGATGCTGACCAGGCGGCCGGAGACGACCACGCCGCGGTCGCGGAACTGCGCGATGGTGCGGGAGAGATTCTCCGGGGTCATCCCCAGCAGACTGGCGAGGGTCTTGCGGTCATCGACCAGCTCGATCTCCACGGACCCGGACTCCGCGCGACCGGATTCCTTGGCGAGTCGCACCAGATAGGCGGCGAAACGCTGTGGCGCCGAGCGCAGGCGATAATCCTTCAGCATCGAGAGCAGGCCCTGCCATTCCCCGCTGGCAAGACGGGCGAGATCCATGGCGAAGCCGCGGTCGCGCTCGGTCGCGGCCCAGAGGTCGGTCAAGGGCACGACGGCGATGCGCGTCTCTTCGATGGCGCGGGCCGAAAGCGGATAGGGCGAGGCGACGATGGCAGCACCCGGCATCACCATCTCTTCGCGGCCGACGATGCCGATCACGATCGGCTGCTCGCCCGACATCTGGGTCGACAGCGCCAGGCGCCCGGACAGCACCGCCATCACGCTGTTGGGAACGGCGCCCTCGCGCACTGCAAGCTGGTGCCGTTGCACGACGTTGATCGGTGTGCGCGCCAGCAGGTCCTGGACCGTCGCATCGTTGGCGCCGGCAAACAGCGGCAGCCGGCGCAAGCGGCGCCGATCCTCGGCCGTCGGCGGCTGCTCGAGCGATCCATCCAGGTTGGGATGGCTATGAAAGGTCGCGTGCATCACCCTCGAAGTCCATGCTGGGTCTGTTCAAGGGTAAATCAATAGGCCGGGAAGCGGCTCGGTGCGTTGATCCAAGTCAAAGGGCGCCCCCCTCGGCTCGAAGATCTGAATATTCGGGTGTGAACTATTCGTCGGCGGCCGCCGGAATCCACCATTCCTCGCCCCGGCTGGTGGTAACATATTCCGGCCAGCGGTAGTCGATCGGGGGACGGAAGTCCTTGGGAAGCTGGGGACTTATCCAGTTGCTGCCGCCGATCCCACCGCCGGTCCGCTCGGCAAACTCGGCTTTGGCCGCGGCCAACAGCTCCGGACGTGTCAGGAGGTCGCAGATGCTGCCGGCGATGGTCTTGGCGGCCGTCTCGATCATAGGGTCGATACAGGCCGGGATGCCGCCGAGCGCGTTCAGCACCCAGTCCGGATAGTGGAAGCCGCGGGGCGCCTTCAGCATCGGGCGCCCGACATAGAAGCGCGCGGTCGGCGCATGCCAGCAAAATTCGGTGTAGTCGTCGGAGGTCGAGTTCACCTGGCTTGGCGGCAGGTTGCGGCGGAGCAGGCGCTCGGCTTCCTCCGGCTCGATCAGCCGCTCGATGGCCTCGAGATAGGGCTTCTCCATCGGCTCCAAGCCGAGCTCGCGCTGGATCGCCTGGGCCGAGGCAATGGCTTCGTCGCCCCATTGCGGGGCACCGGCGCGTTTCAGGTTGTCGTAGACCAGCTTCGACATCGCGTGGTTGGCGAGACCGGGCCGCGAGCGGCTGACCCAGATTCGCCGCCAGCTGCAATGCGCCGCTTTCGCCGCGGCCTCGGCGTTGTTGTCGAGCACGCGCAGGACCTGCTCGGCCATACCGAGATCCGGCACGCGCCAGATGTATTGGATCTGCGCCACATGGGCCGGAAGATTGTCGGCGGTCGCCTGGCCCGCGGTCAGGATTGCTTCCGAGAGCGACCAGCCGGTGGTGAAGGGCAGCATCGAGGACTGCAGCTGCTTGGTCAGCCCGAACATCGTGAACAGCGCGTCGTTGGCGCCAGGTGCGCGGGCCGAGATATGCGAGGCCGGAATCGGGCTCGAGGCATCGGCCGAGCCCCAGTATTCCGGCTCGACGCATTCGAAGCTGTAGATGCAGACATAGGCCGCGCCGCAATGCGTGTCCCAGCGCACCGTATTGCAGAGGGGCAGCATATAGGTCGGGTGAAAGCTGATCGCGGCGTCGATACTGTCGTAATAGCCCTTGGCCGCATGGACCGGTTTCGAGAGCCGCAGCTTCTCGGCGGGCTCGCCGAAGAAGCGCAGCGTGCCCTTGATGTTGTGCCGCTGCATCGCCGCCTTGGCCGCAAGCGCGCCGCCCAAAGCCGCGATGCCCAGCGCCGAATGCGGGTCGGTATGACCGGCCGCGTATTTGGAAAGGCCAGGCCGCGGCCCCTTGCGGGCGGCCGCGACCTGGCAATTGCCGGGGACCGCGTCGTATTCGGCATAGGCGGCGATCACCGGGCCATCCCCGTTCTCGAAGGTCGCGGAGAAGGCGGTGGGCATGCCGCCGCTGCCGGCCTCGACCTTGAACCCTTCACGGCTGAGGCGGTCCACGTACCAGGCGGCGGACTTGTATTCGCGCAGAGCCGGCTCGGCGAAATGCCAGATTACTTGGTTCCAGTCGGAGAGCGCGCGGCGGTTCTCGTTCACCCAGTCGAAGGCGACCGACTTTGCATCCGACAGGCCGCGCTGCTGCATGATCTCTCCCCCGTTTTCACTTGCCCGACATTGCGTCGCGCCGGGATTGCTGGCAGACATTCGATGCCTGTCCCCTGACCTGTCAAGTTGGGACCTGTCAAGCTGGGGTCGGGCGAGTTGGATTTCCGGGCCAAGCCGCCGAAGAGACGAGCCGCGTGCAGATCTGGTTCTATCCGCCACCGCTGAAGCGCCGCGCGCCCGCCGGGCCGGAACTGGCCTATGCCGAGGTCATCCGGGACAATTATCGCCAGGTGGTCTGGCGCCGCGCCGAATGGCACCAGCGGCTGGGCCTGTGGCTGGCCGCGGCAACCTGGCCGGCCTGGGCGCTGGTGGAATCGGCACGGCTCAGCCTCAAGCTCGGGGGGCGGGTGGCCCGCGCGACCGGCAAGAGCCGCCTTGCGCAGTTCGGCGAACAGCTGCGGCTGGCCCGTCGCCATCTCATCCCGCCCTCGGCCTACTATATGTTCGAGCTCTACCTCGACGACCATCGCCGCCGCGCCGACGAGTATCTCTTGCGCGCGGAGACCAAGGGCGGTGCGTTCTTCCTGTTGCGGCCGCGCGATTTCGATCCCAGCCGCCGCAACCCGTTCCGCAACAAGGTGGCTTTCACCGCGGAATGCATCGCGGCCGGCCTGCGCGCGGCGCCGGTCCTGGCGCGGTTCGAGAAGGGCAAGGTCAAGGCTCGGGAAGCGGACCCGCTGCCGCCGATCGATCTCTTCGTGAAGCTGATCGAAGGCAAGGGCGGGCGCGGTGCGGAATGCTGGCGCTACGAGAACGGGCATTGGCATTGCGGGCGGCATTCGTTCGATGAGGCGGGACTCATGACCCATCTCGCCGACCATTCGCATGTCGGCGCATTGCTGCTGCAGCCGCGGCTGGTCAACCATCCCGATCTTGCCGACATCAACCTCGGCGCGCTCTCGACCTTCCGCGTGGTGACGGCGCTCGACGAACAGGAGCGGCCGGAGTTGATCGGCGCGGTCTTGCGGATGCCGAGCCGGCCGGATTCAGCGGTGGACAACTTCCACGCCGGCGGCATCGCGGCGCCGGTCGATTCGGCGACCGGCCGGCTCGGTGCCGCCAGCGACATGGGGCTGAAAGCGAGCACGCGCTGGCATGAAGCGCATCCCGTCACCGGCGGCCGCATCGCCGGCCGCATCGTGCCCTTTTGGCCCGAGGTGATGGCGCTGGTCGCGGAAGCCCATTTGAAGCTCGGCGAGCGCGTGGTGATCGGCTGGGACGTGGCGGTGCTCGAGGACGGCCCGGCGATCGTCGAAGCCAACGGCCTGCCCGACCAAGACATCCTGCAGCGCATCCACAAGCTGCCGCTGGGCGCCGCGAGGCTCGGGCAATTGCTCGCCCATCACCTCACGCATGGGACGCGGTGGCGTAAGCCTTAAGCCGCCGGCTGTTCCGGATCGGCCGCGCTCGGTGCTTCGGCTTCTTCCAGCACCGGCAGGTGCTCGAAGATGTCCTGGTGCTGGCGCGCGGCGCGGCAGGCGGCTTCGACGTCGCCGCTCTTGATCGAGTCGATGATCTCGCGGTGGCTGTCGGCCAGCTCGACCAGGCTGTCGCCGGCGGCCATCAGGGTCACCGTGGTGCGGGTCTCGATGCAGAGCGACTTCCAGACCGTGTAGAGCAGCTCGTTATGCGCCGCCTTCACGATCACCTCGTGGAAGGCGACGCTGTGCTTGGCGATAGCGTCGAGATTCTGCGCCAGCGCCGCCGCATGCATCGCTTCGAGTTCGTTCTCGAGCTTGTCGATATCCGCTTCCTGCAGTGGCATCGCCTGGCGGGTCGCCGATTCCTCGAGCGCGCCGCGCACGGCGTAGAATTCCTTCAGGCCCTGGCGCCAGAAATCGCGCACGAAGGCGCCGCGATGCGGGGTCGCCGAGAGGAAGCCGATCGCCTCCAGCTCGCGCAGGGCCTCGCGCACCGGCGCCTGACTGGTGCCGAACTCGGCGGCGATCTTCATTTCGACCAGGCGGTCGCCGGACCGGAGCTTGCCGGCCACGATCCGCTCGATGATGGCTTCCTTGATCTGGTGCCGAAGCGGCAGCCGCTTCACGCTGGACTCATTCACGCGTTTTCTCCCCTCCATCGCGGCCCGCCGGCTTATGTGCCGTCCCTCGCATTCGCTGGTGCCGCGAGAGAACTTAGTCTTGTGGTTGGCGTCGTTTCCGCCCTGACACCGTCATGTTCTGGCGCCGACAGGCCGCGGGACCCTACCGACCGGTCGCATCCGGCTCAAGCGAGTCCCATCACACTTGGTGTAGCTTTCCACTTATACGCCCTGCCAAGCGCCTTGACTCCAGTTTCCTACTATCGATAATCGATTGCAATAAGAAGTCGAATCAGGGGAGGAACCATTGCTGCGAGCAATCGATGTTCCGCGCACCACCGCCGAGGCCGTAAGCCACCTGGCGCGGGCGCGCGATGCTTTGGTGATCGGCGGCGGCACGCTGGTCATGCCGAAGGTGCAGGCGGGACTCTCCGGCCTCGGGTCGCTGGTCAGTCTCAGCCAATGCAAGCTCGACCGGATCGCGATCAAGGGCGAGAAGGTCACGATTGGCGCCGCGACCACCTTGGCGGCGATCGGCGAGGAGCGCGGTCTCGCTTTCCTGCACCCGGCGATCGAATCGGTGGGCTCGCCGACCTTGCGCAATCTCGCGACCATCGGCGGCAATCTCTTCACCGAGCAGCCCTATGGCGACATCGCCGTCTGCCTGCTGGCATTGAATGCAGAAGCGACGGTCGCGACCAAGCGCGGCGTGAAGAAGGTGTCGGTCGCGGAGATCCTGCTGAAGGGCGTCGCCCGCGATGCGATCGTGACCGCGGTGAGCTTCAAGCGCCCGGAGAAGGGCAGCTGGTTCTACCGCAAGGCGATGCGCCGCGCCGCGAACTCGGCGTCGATCGTCACCATCGCCGCGCATCTGCCGCAGAAGCAGAAGAAGATCGGCGGGGCGCGGATCGCGCTCGGCGGCTGCGGCGCGAAACCAGTGCTTGCGGTCAAGGCCGCGGCGGCGCTCGAAGGGCAGAAGTTCGACGCAGAAGCAACGGCCAAAGCCGGCGCGCTGTTGATCAAGGATGCCGCGCCTTTCACCGACGCCTATGCCAGTGCCTGGTACCGGGCGCGCGTCCTGCCCGTGCATTTCCGCCGCGCGATTCTCGGCGAATAGTTCAACCGGCGACGCGGCGGATAAGCCGCGCGTCTCCCTGGGAGGGGATCCATGCCATCGTCTGTCGTCACCCTGAAGGTCAACGGCCGCGCGCAGGAGTTTCTGACGCGCCCCGGCACCACCCTGCTCGATGCGCTCCGCGAATCGCTCAGCCTGACCGCGGCCAAGAAGGGTTGTGCGCAGGGCACCTGCGGCACCTGCACCGTATTGCTCGACGGCAAGCCGGTCTTCGCCTGCCTCGTCCCGATCGAGACGGTCGGCGAGCGCAAGGTCGAGACCCTGGAAGGCCTGGCCGACGGCGCGGCGCTGCATGCCCTGCAGGAAAGCTTCATCGAGAATTTCGCCACCCAATGCGGCTTCTGTTCGAGCGGCATGATCATGGCCGCCAAGGGCCTGCTCACCGCCAATCCCAGCCCCAGCCGCACCGAGGTGGTGCGGGCGATCTCCGGCAATGTCTGCCGCTGTACCGGCTATGAAGCCATCATCGACGCGGTCCTGGCCGCCGCGGCGAAGATGAAGAAGGCCGCGCCTCCCCGCAAAAAGGCAGCGGAGTGACGGCCATGCAGGATTTCGAACAGATCGACACGAAGTTCTTCGCCGCCGAGCGCGAGGCCGAGCTTGACGTGGTTGGCACCACGGTGCCGCGCGTCGATGCCCGCGCCCATGTCACCGGCAAGACCCAGTTCTACGAGGACGTCTCTTTCCCGGGGATGCTGCATCTGAAGATGGCGCGTTCGACCCGGCATCACGCGCTGCTGAAGAAGGTCGATACCAAGCCGGCCGAGAAAGTGCCGGGCTTCGTCCGCGCGCTCACGCACAAGGACGTGCCCAACAACTGGTACACGATCCTGCGGCTGATCGGCGTCGAGCCGAATGACGAGCCGGTCCTGCCCGAGGATCGTGTGCTGTTCCAGGGCGAGCAGATCGCCGCCATCCTGGCCGAGACCGCGGAAGCCGCGGGCGAGGCCGCGTCCAAGGTGAAGATCGACTACAAGGATCTCCCCGCAGTCTTCGATGTCGAGGAGGCGCTGAAGCCCGGCACGCCGGCGATCAAGCCGCATGGCAAGAACTACTTCGTCTATGAAGGCCATCATTGCCGCCGCATCCGTTTCGGTGATGTGGACAAGGCTTTCGCCCAGGCCGACCACGTGATCGAGCATCGCTACCAGTCGGCGCCGATCGAGCATGCCCCGACCGAGACCACCGGCTGCATCGTGAGGCCCGAGGGCGACGGCCGCTTCACCATCTATTCCAACACCCAGGCCTGCTATTTCACCCTCGACAACGCGGCGCTGATCGTCGGCCTGCCGTTCAACAAGCTGCGCGTCAAGGGCGGCACGGTGGGCGGCGGCTTCGGCGGCAAGGTCGACGTCACCGTTGAGCCGATCGCGATCATCGCCGCGATGCTGACCCAGCGTCCGGTCAAATACGCCTACAGCCGCGAAGAGGAGATGCAAGTCTCCTCGCCGCGCGCCGCCGAGCGGATCTACATCAAGGACGGCGTGATGAAGGACGGGCGGATCATCGCCCGGAAGGTCACGCTGTATGTCGACGCCGGCGCCTATTCGCGCCATTCGCCCTATGGCACCACCAAGGCCGCGGCGCATATGCCGGGACCCTACAGCATCCCCAATGTCTGGGTCGATGCGCATTGCGTCTACACCAACCGCACGCCTTCCTCCGCGATGCGCGGCTTCGGCGTCACCATCGGCGATTTCGCGCTGGAATCGCAGATGGACCGCATCGCCCGCCAGCTCAAGATGGACCCGATCGAGTTCCGCATGCTGAATGCCTATCGCGACGGCGACATCAAGGCGCATCGCAAGAAGGCCGAAGGCTGCGCCCTCGTCGAGGTGATGCAGAAGGCGGCCGAGATGACCGGCCGCAACCTGCCGGAGCGGTTCAAGAAGATGAGCTCCTTGAACAAGGAGGGCTTGTGACATGGCCATGCTGAAAGGCCGCGGCGTCGCCGCCGTCAACTACCCGACCGGCATGAATCTCGGCGGTGATCCCAGCCAGGCGCTGATCCATGCCACCACCACCGGCAGCTTCGTGATCACGCTCTCCTCGGTCGATCTCGGCCAGGGCTTGAAGACCGTGATGGCGCAGATCGGCGCCGAGACCCTGGGCGTGCCGGTCGACACCGTCTGGGTCGACACCGCCGACACCGATACCGGCCCGCATTGCATGGGCACTTTTGCCAGCCGGGGCACCCACCGCATCGGTAACGCCATCATCATGGCCGCGAAAGAGGCGCGCTCGGTGATGCTGGACGTCGCGGCGGAGGAGCTGGAGGTCGACCCGGCCGATCTCGTCACCGACGGCAAGGGCAAGATCCATGTGAAGGGCTCGCCGGAGAAAGCGGTCGACGTGCTGAATGTCGCGCTGGCGGCGCATTTCAAATACGGCAAGACCATCTCCGGCCGCGGCATCTTCATGAAGCCGAAGAGCGACGTCGTGCCGGAGACCGGCGAGATGAACCCGGACTCCGCGCAGGCCCATGCCTGCACCGTCGCCGAGGTCGAGGTCGATGACGAGACCGGCGAGATCTTCGTCCTGAAGCTCACCAATGCCTATGAGATCGGCCGGGCGATGAATCCCGCCATGGCGCACCAGCAGATCGTCGGCGGCGCCTGGATGGGCATGAGCCACGCGCTCTACGAGACCACCGAGCCCTACTATCCCGACCGCGCCCATGGGCCGCTGGATTTCAGTGAATACCTGATGCCCGGCCCCGGCGACATCGCGGTGATGGAAAGCGCCATCATCGAGCGGCCCGCGTCCAACGGCCCCTACGGAGCCAAGGGCATCGGCGAGATGACCGCCAATTCCCCGATCGCCGCCATCGCCAACGCGATCTTCGATGCCTGCGGCGTCCGCGTCGAATCGATGCCGATCACGCCGGAGAAGGTGCTGCGCGGCCTCGACGCGCTGAAGAGCAAGTAAGCAGTTTCCCAAAGCAACCGGAGAGCAGAGAATGATCAAGGTCATGTCATTGATGAAGCGCAAGGAAGGTATGAGCTTCGCCGACTACAAGAAATGGGCGCTGGAGGAGCATCCGAAGCTCGCCCGCGGCGTGCCCGGCATGAAGAAGTACCAGGTGGACGTGGTGGTGAAGGACGATCCCGCCAACACCTATGATTCGGTCAGCGAGATGTGGTTCGAGAGCGAGGAAGCCATGGCGGCGGCCTTCGCGACCGACGGCGGCAAGGCGGCCGGCGCCGACGCCGCCGCCCATGTCAGCAACCGCGTCCGCGTCGTCACGCAAGAACATCCGCAATTCGGTCACTAACCCTCGGGCATTGATGGCCAAGGCGACCCGCAAGCAACCCGACTTCACCTCCAGCACCGGCGTCACCGCCGTGCTGGAGGAAGCGGGCTATCTGGCCGATGAAGGCCTGGCGACGGCGGTGCAACTCGCCACCGCGCTGCAGAAGCCTTTGTTGCTGGAAGGCGAACCCGGCGTCGGCAAGACCGAGATCGCCCGGGCTCTGTCGGCGTCGCTTGGCCGCGCGCTCATCCGCCTGCAATGCTACGAGGGCATCGACGCCGCGCAGGCGCTCTATGAATGGAACTACGCCAAGCAGCTGCTGGCGGTCCGCGCCGACGGCGAGAAAGCGGGCGTCGATGACGTCTTCAACGAACGCTTCCTGGTCGAACGGCCGCTGCTGAAGGCTCTGCGCGCCGGACAAGGCGCCGTGCTGCTGGTCGATGAAGTCGATCGCGCCGATGCCGAGTTCGAGGCCTTCCTGCTGGAATTCCTCGGCGACTTCCAGATCACCGTGCCGGAGCTCGGCACCATCAAGGCCGTGCAGCCGCCCTTCGTGGTGCTGACCTCGAACCGCACCCGCGAGCTCCACGACGCCTTGAAACGCCGCTGCCTCTACCACTGGATCGATTTCCCGGACGCCGCGCGGGAACGCCGCATCCTCGAATTGAAGGTGCCGGGCCTGACCGAAGCCGCCGCGGCTTCGCTGGTCGATGCGGTCAACGGCATCCGCCGCCTGGCGCTGCTGAAGAAACCCGGCATCGCCGAATCGATCGAGTGGGCGCGGGCCGGGCAGGTGCTGGTCGATGGCGGCAACGACTGGCCGACCGCGCTCCGCCGCGCTCTCGGCCTCCTGGTCAAGGATCAGGACGATCTCGAAACCGTGCTCAGCGAAGGCGAACCGCTGCTCCGCGCGGTCAATGGCTAGTGTCGCCGCCCAACACGTCACCGGCTTCCTCGCCGCCTTGCGCGCAGCCGGAATCAGCGCGCCACATCAGAAGCAGCAAGATTTCCTGCAGACCCTCGCCGCCACACCGCCGATCTCGCGCCACGGCCTCTACTGGCAGGCGCGCATCACCTTGACCGGATCGAAAGAGGAGATCGACCGTTTCGACCCGGTCTTCGCCAGCTGGTTCGGCGAAGCGCAGGCCGGCGTGATACCCGTGGTGCCTGAGTCCGAAGGCGAGGAGGTGCGCAAGCCGGACTCGCTCCATGGCGGCACGCTGCAGCTGCCGCTGGCGCCCGGCGAAGGCAGCGGCCAATCCGCCAGCCCCGACGATCTCCTGAATCGGATGTCGCCGCGGCGTGCCGACGCGCGGGAACAGGCCCTGATCAAGCGCGCCCGCCGCGCCGCCGAGCGCCATCTGCCAAGGCGGCCGAGCCTGCGCCTCAAGGCCAGCCACCGACGCGACGTCATCGACCTTCGCCGCATGATCCGCGCCGCCGCCCGCCATGGCGGAGAGTTGATTCGCTTCCGCTACCGTGCCCGCCCGATGAAGGCGCGGCCGGTGCTGGTCTTCGTCGATGTCTCCGGCTCGCTGAAAGGCCTGACGCCGGACTACCTGCGCTTCGCCCGTGCGCTCGGCGAGACTTCGGCCAAGGTCGAGGTCTTCACCTTCGGCACGCGGCTGACCCGTCTCACCGCGGCTTTGCTCGGCGGCACGCTCGACCGGGCGCTGACGCGCGTCGCCGCCAAGGTTGCGGATTTCGAGGGCGGCACCCAGATCGGTCGCGCGCTCACCGACTTCTTCGCGCATCGGCAATATGCCGGCCTGGCGCGGGGCGCGGTGGTGCTCATCCTGTCCGACGGGCTGGAACGCGGCGATCCCACTCTGCTGCTCCACGCCGTGCAGCGCCTGCAGCGCCTGGCGGAGCGCCTGGTCTGGCTGACGCCGCTGAAACGCGATGCCGAGTATCGGCCGGTGACCCGCGCCATGGCGGCGATGGCGCCCTACCTCGACCATATCGGCGGCGCGGCCTCGCTGGAGACCCTCGCTGCCGAGATTCACGAATGGACCGAAGCATGATCCCGATCATCGATGCGCATCATCACATCTGGCGACAGGACGACCTCGCCTGGCTCAAGGGACCGATGCAGCCCCGCATCTTCGGCCCCTATGAGCCGATCCGGCGCGACTATCCAATCGCCGAATACTTGAGCGACCTCGCCGGCACCGGCGTGGTCGGCTCGGTCTACTGCCAGACCAACTGGCCGCCGAAAGGCGAGCTCACCGAAGTCGAATGGGTCGATGCCGAAGCGAAAAAGAGCAACGGCGTGCTGCAGGGCATGACCGCCTATTGCAACCTGCTCAGCGAAGATGCGCCGGAGATGCTGGCGGCCGAAGCCAAGGCCTCGAAGCTGGTGCGCGGCATACGCATGCAGCTGCATTGGCACGAGAACCCGCTCTACCGATTCGCGCCGCGTCCCGATCTCATGAAGGAGCCGCTGTTCCGCAAGAATCTCGCCAGGCTGCAGGACCACGGCTGGCTGTTCGAGCTCCAGGTCTTCACCAGCCAGATGAAGGACTCGGAGGCGCTGATCAAGGAATTCCCCGGCATCAACTTCGTGCTGCTGCATGCCGGCATGCTGGAAGATACCTCGACCGCCGGCCGGGCCGCCTGGCGCGAGGGCATGCAGCGTCTGGCGCAACTGCCGAACCTCTACATCAAGCTGTCCGGCCTCGGCACCTTCATCCACCGCGTGGACCAGGCGCATATCGCCGCGATCGCCCTGCCGACGATCGAGATGTTCGGTGCCGGGCGCTGCGTCTTCGGCTCCAACTTCCCGATCGAGAAGCTCTGGTCGCGCTACGCCGATCTGGTGCAGGCCTATCGCGGCGCCCTGGCCTCTTTGTCCGAACCGGACCGGGCGCAGGTCTTGTCGCAGACGGCGCGCCGACTCTATCGCCTCTAACTCGCGCAGATTTATTACAAATCCGGGCGGCTCACACGCCGCTCCGGAAGCGGCTGGACGCGGCACCCTTTCCTATGCACCATACCGGCAATCTTGTGGTCGGACGCGGTCGGGGCGCGCCCTGCAGGGCATCATCAGACAGGGAGCTGGGGCATGGACGCCAGGGAGAAGGACGTCAGGATCGCGGACGTGAAACGCGCGGCAGCCGATTATGCGCTGGCCCGCGAGGGCGACGGCAAGCGCGCGGCGACCGTCTCGACCTTGCGCGCGCTCTGGGAATTCGCCGCCGCCTCCGGCGCGCCGGTCGAAGGCCTCTCTGTCGTCAACAAGCTGATCCAGGCGCTGGAGGAATTGAACCGCGGCACCTCGCCCGCGCTGTTCGAACTCGGCAAGGACGGCGCCGCCGAGAAGAAGGCGTCCGGCGCTTCCGCCGACCAGGCGCTTGCCGCCGCGCTGGTCGATGCGCTCAATCAGTTCGAGAAGATGCCGATCCAGGAAGCGATCGACTATGTCGCCGCCAAGCGCGGCCTGACCGCCAACAACCTGAAGAACATTCGTCAACGCCTGCGCTCGAAGACCTCGAAGGACGCCGGCCAGCCGCACTACCAGGCGGCGCTCACAACCATCGCCGCCCAGCCCGATCCCGCCCGCGCCATCCGCGTGCAGTTGATGAAATAGCGCGCTAGCTCAGCGCGACCACGCCGCGGCGATTGAGATCGGCGGTCGTCACCACGACCTTGCCGACGAAGTCGACCACACCGACCTCGTACTTCTTGCGCACCATGGCGGCGATGGTCGGGCGGTGTTCCTCGAACAGCTTCAGCAGCTCTTCGGTGCTGGCGCCGTCGCGGTTGCCGAGCTGCTCCAGAACCCGGCGGCTGATCGAGCAGACCAGCGGCTTGCCGTCATATTCCGCTTCGAACTCGATCATGGTCTTGGCGCGATCGTGCAAGGATATCGGCGACACGAGCTGAAAGGACAAGGCTACCTCCCCGGGTGTTCCCGGTATTCAAGACGTTTCCCCGATAGCATCCCTGCTCTCGCCGACCCATCTCCCAACAGCCGGCGAGACCAAAGGATGGTGATCGCAAGGCGGCATCGCAATACCGGGCGGGCGTGAAATTTTTGCGCTTGAGGGGATGGCTCTTTCGTGAAAGCGATTCACGCTGCGCTGCGATCAACGCCGGGTGCGGCGCAGCAGCTCTCAGCGCGTGAAGCGCCGCAGCAGATTCGCGGTAATCCGGCCGACAGCATTCATGCTGCCGGCTTGCGGCAGCGCGCCGCACCAGGAAACCGAGCTCGCCGCAAACACCCAGCCGACGGCGCCTTGGGTGAGTGTCATCTCGCCCCGTGCCGGCACCGGCAATCCATCCTCGGTCGCGTCGCTGTCGATTGCATAACCCGCATCGAAGCCTTGCGCCACCGCCAGCAGCCTGGTGTCCGCGGGGGTCATCCACCGCGGGCTGCGCGCATCGATTTCGTAGCCCGCCGCGCCGCCGAGCACGATGCCGGTCTCGCCGATCGGCGCGTCGCCGACGCCGTCGAACAGCCAGGCGAGATCCGGCGCGTAGGATTCCGGCGTGCGATGGAATGGCTGCGCGCGCGAGAAGCCCATCGCCTGCAGGCCGGTGCCGAGCAACTGATGCTCGGCGCGGCCGCGATGGCGCCAGAGGCCGCCGGGCTCGCCGGTCATGGCGAGATGCGTCTCGCCGGGCTCTGAGCTCCAGGTGCGGATGCCGGAAAGCCCGCGTCGCACCTCGATCGTGTCGCCGTCGAAGCCGGTGACCCAATAGCCGCCGTTGCCGCCGAGATAGGCGATATGGCCGCCGGTAGCGCGGAAGCCGTCCAGCGCATCGCGCATGACGCCGGTCCAGTATTCCGGATGGCTGCCGGTGACCAGGCCGCGGTACCCTTGCAACCGCCCGACACCGCCGCGATCGAGATCCGCATCGGTCAGCAGATCGATGCGGATCCCCTCTCCATGCAGGAAGCGCAGGAGATTGAGATCGACCGGCAGCAGATGCGGCGCGCCGCAGAGCGGATAGAGATAGTCGTCGCGCAAGGTCGCGAGCGGTCGGCGGAAGCCCGCCAGCGAGACGCCGCTGCCGTCATTATGGGTGTCGTAGAGCGAAGTCAGGTTGTTGGCCTTGGCGAAGCGATGCCCGGCATCGTCGCAGACCCAAGGAAAGCGCTCCGGCGGCAACCGCTCGTCCGCGTAGGCAAGATAGGTGAAGGTCGGCACCAGGAACACGAGATCCGCCTGCCGCTGCTTCGGCGTCACGAAGAACGGAAAGCGCCGGGTCTCCATCGCGGTGGCGACTTCGACCGCATAGACGCCCGGCTCGGCGGAGCCCGGCACGGCGACGCGATGCGTCTCCGGCCATCCCGCGTCGGCAAGGTCATCGTCATGCAAGGCGACGGCGTCGTAATGCGCCGGGGCCAGCCTCGGATCGAGCAGGCTGCCGTCCCAGCGGGCCGAGCGCAGGCCGAAGCTCGGCGCGTTGTGGATCTCCAGGACTCCGTCGCCCTCGACCGGCGCCAACTGCCGCGGGCGGCCGATCGCGGGAAATCGCCACGCTGCGATCACCTGGTCGGCGGCATCGCGGAGCGCGATGCGGCCGATGCCGACATTCAAGGTCGGGACGCTGCCCGCCAGGTCGCTGCCGAGATGCAGGATTCCCGCCGGCAAGCTGTTGGGCGCGGTGAAGAGAGACGCGATTTCACGACCGGCCTTCGTGACGGTCAGGGACAGCCCGTCCCGCCGCCTGCATAGCCGCGCATTCAGCCAGGATCCGCTGGGCAGAATTTGCCCGGCGACGGCGTCCGCGCCCTCCAAGACCATCGCGCCGTCGCCGGCGAACCGCACCACCATGCCGGCCCCAGCGACCAGCACGCGCCCCGCCGGTGTTCCGGCCAGTCGAAATTCGAAGGCCAGCGTCCATTCGGCGGCGTTCAGCAACCTGTCAGGCGGCCGGATCGCCAGCCAGGCGCCGAGATCGAGGCTCTGCACCCCGGGATATGCGGCGCTTTCTGTCACCAGCCAGTCTGTCGACTCGGGATCGTGCGCGCGATCGAGTCGCAGGATGCGGGCTCGGGGCGCTGGACCCGCGCTGGAGAGATGGAACGGCGCCTGTCCGCCTGCCGCGACGCTGAGCTCCGTGAAATAGCCTGCTGCAGGCAACGCGGCATGATCGACCGGCCGTCGCATCGCGACCGCGCTAATGCCGCGCGCCGGGCCGCTGCGACAAAACGCAACCGGCGGTGCAACGATTTTGGAACAAAACCCGACGCGGGCAATTTAGAAAATGCGCTGACGACTTGGAATGCCACTGCGAGTGTCCGAGCCGCTGCCGATCCCCCTGGGCTTGAACCTTGAGGGATCGCATCGCGGCTAAAGCCGTTTTCGCGCCGTCGATCGGCTGGGGAGCCGGTCCTGATTTTTGGGGGAAGCGTTGGGTCGGGGTTGGTATGGGTATTTTACACAACAACTGGGATGGTGCCCCTGGCCGGACTCGAACCAGCACGGATGTGAATCCACCTGATTTTGAGTCAGGCGCGTCTACCAATTCCGCCACAGGGGCTCTCCCAGGGGTCTTCCCCATGGGCGCACGTCCAGGCGTAAGCCGCCCGACGGCGGCGCGCATCATAGCGAAGACCGGCCGCTCCGCAAGCCATTGGGCGGCCCCGGTTTTTCTGAGGACTTTTCCACAGGATTTTTCGCACCGGACGGTCGCTTGCGGCATGAAATTCGCTGACATTCAGGCTGGGCGGGGTGCGAGCATTCCCGCGAATGCCGGGAAAATTCAAATCGATTGTCGCGAATATTTGGCTTTATTGAAATAGATTATTAGTTATTATGATAACTAATTGATTTACTTACTTTTTTTGTTGCGGACGCGAAACCTATACTGTAGAAACGCATTGATACGAGGACGAGCAAGATTACTGGACGACGAGGTTTCACTTGGACTCGGGGATGATCGCTTTGGCTTATCTATCGCAGGAAGATGTCGAGAGACTGGCGGCGGACCGGACGCCCGCAACGCGCGCGGCCACTATGCTGCGGGTGGGTGAGGTTCTGGCCAGCGGCGTCGTCGGGCTGGAAGAGCGCCTGATCGCCTACGCGATTATCGACCGCGTGCTGCCCGAAGCCGAGATCGAGATCCGCGCCGAGCTGGCGAAGTTCCTGAAGAATGTGCCCTGGCTCGACCATCGACTGGCAACCCGCCTCGCCAATGACGTGCTCGAAGTAGCCGAGCCGATCCTGGCCGAGTCGCTGGCCTTGAGCGACGAGGACCTGCTGGCGGTGATCGACCGCCATTCGATCGGCCATGCCCGCGCCATCGCCAAGCGTTCCAAGCTGACCGCGCCGCTGACCACCGCTCTCATCAAGACCGAGGACGAAGTCTGCGTGCTGCGCGTCGCCTCCAATGACAATGCGGAGATCGAAGTCGGCTCGATGCACCGCATGATGGACCGATTTGCCGAGAACCAGCCGGTGGTCGAGGCGGTCAGCCAGCGCAGCATGCTGCCGCTGGCAATCGTCGAGCGGCTGACCGCCGTGGTCGGCGGCAAGGTCCTGCAGAAGCTGATCGAGCGCTACGACATCCCGGCGCACCGGGTCTCGCGCCTGATCCAGCATGGCCGCGAGCATGTCCTCTTGACCAGCTTCGCCCTCGACCAGTCGGCGGACGAGATCCGCGGCCTGGTCGAGCGCCTGGCCGACAACAAGCTGCTGACCACGAGTCTCATCCTGCGTGCGCTCTGCCTCGGCAACTTCACCTTCCTGCTGCCGGCGCTGGCACTGCAGGCGCGGATCCCGAGCCGGAACGTGCGGCTGCTGATCGCCGACGAGAGCGGCCGGGGTGCCGAACGCCTGTTCGAGCACTGCGCCTTCGAGCCGAAATTGAAGGGCCTGTTCATCCGGTTGATCGAGCTCTCGCGCAACGTCCGCTCGCGCCGCTTCGGCTTCGCGCCGGCCGGCTGGCGGGCCGAGGTGCTGGCAGTGATCGACCTCGAGCTCGGCGGCGCCAACGCGGAACAGTCCTTCGACCAGCGTGTTACCGAGGTGCTGATGCGCCTCGAGAACGGCAAGGACCGCGGCCGCGGCCCTGAAGTCACCCCGCTGCGAAGCGCCAGCGCGCATTAAAGCCGAGATGGCTCGTCCGCGCCGGATATAGCAAGCCGGCGCTCCTCTGCACCCCGCAAGAGATGCCCGGGTCCTTGGAAACGAGGGTCCGGGCATGACGATTCCGGCGCCCCGGTTTCGCCCTATTTCCCGCGCATAACGGCGCCGAAAGAGCTGTTTCCCCGTCCTGCTGGATTCTAAAGCAGGGGCGAATCAGCTAGAAGAGGCGCATGGCAAAAGGGACAGCGAAGACCGGACGGCAGCCCCAGGGTTCCTCAGTGCGATCCTGGCGGCGGCGCCTGCTGTGGGGCGGGCTGAAATGGGGCGCGGTGGGCGGCATCTGGAGCGGCTTTGCCGCGCTGCTGTTCCTCGGCTGGTGCGCCTTTGATCTGCCCGATGTCAGCAGCCTGAACGACGTCAAGCGCCAGCCGTCGATCACCCTGATCGCGGCGGACGGCAGCTTGCTCGCTAGCTACGGCGATCTCTACGGCGAGTTCACCCATCTGGACCAGATGACCGGCGCGCTGCCCGCCGCGGTGCTGGCGACCGAGGACCGCCGCTTCTACAGCCATTTCGGCATCGATCCCGTGGGCCTGCTGCGCGCGCTTTACGTCAACCTGACCTCGGGCAGCCTGGTCCAGGGCGGCAGCACCATCACCCAGCAGCTGGCCAAGAACGTGTTTCTGACGCCGGAACGGTCGCTCCACCGCAAGGGACAGGAGCTGCTGCTCTCCTTCTGGCTGGAGCACAACTTCACCAAGACCGAGATTCTCGAGCTCTATCTCAACCGGGTCTATTTCGGCTCCGGCACCTATGGGGTCGACGCCGCGGCGCGGCGCTACTTCGGCCGGCCGGCCAAGGATGTGACCCTGCTGCAGGCGGCGATGCTGGCCGGCATGCTGAAGGCGCCCTCGCGCTACAACCCGAACAACGACCCGATCGCGGCGGCGACCCGCGCGCAGATCGTGATCCAGAACATGGTCGATGCCGGCTTCATCACCGAGGAGCAGGCCAACCAGGCGGGCAGCCAATCGACCGCGGCCGAGGACAACGCGCCGATGCCGCCGGTCGCGCGCTATTTCTCCGACTGGGCGCTCGACCAGGTCTCGTCCTACATCGGCTTCACCAACGAGGACCTGGTGGTGCAGACCACCTTGGATCCGCGCGCGCAGGGCATCGCCGAGCGCAACCTGGCACAGGTCCTCGCCAAGGACGGGCCGAAGCAGAATGCCAGCGAAGCGGCGCTGGTCTCGCTGACGCCGGACGGCGCGGTCCGCGCCATGGTCGGCGGCGTCGACTACAAGCACAGCCAGTACAACCGCGCCACCCAGGCGATGCGCCAGCCGGGCTCCGCCTTCAAGGCCTTCGTCTTCCTGAACGCCTTCGAGCGCGGCCTGACCCCGGACAGCACCATGGTCGACGCGCCGATCTCGATCGGGAAATGGCGGCCCGGCAACTACAATGACAAGTTCTACGGCACGGTGTCGCTGCGCGAGGCTTTCGCGCGGTCGCTGAACTCGGTCGCTGTGCAGCTCTCCGAAAGCACCGGCCGCAGCAATGTGATCGAGACCGCGAAGCGGCTCGGCATCGATACGCCGCTCGGCAACGACGCCTCCATCGCGCTCGGCACCAGCGAGACCACGGTGCTGGAGCTGACCGCGGCCTACGCCACCTTCGCCAACCGGGGCCAGGGCGTGCTGCCCTATGGCATCACCAGCATCCAGACCCGCAGCGGCAAGCGGCTCTATCGGCGCGAAGGCTCCGGGCTCGGCGCGGTGGCCTCGCCCATGGCCGTGCGCGAGATGCTGGACATCATGACCGCGACCGTCGATTGGGGCACCGGCAAGCATGCGCAGCTCGACCGTCCGGCGGCGGGCAAGACCGGCACCAGCCAGAATTTCCGCGACGCCTGGTTCATCGGCCTGACCGCGGAGCTGGTGACCGGCGTCTGGGTCGGCAATGACGACAACAAGCCGATGAACAAGGTGACCGGCGGCTCGCTCCCCGTGGAGATCTGGCACGACTACACGGTCGAAGCCCTGGCCGGCGTGCCGCCGTCGCCCCTGCCGCTGCCGGCGGGGGTCGGCCCGCTCTTGGCCGCCGGCGAGCCGCTGCAGCTTCCCGGCGCCAGTGCGGGACCGGCGACGGCCACCGCCAGCGCCGACGAGCCGGGCCTGCTCGACCGCCTGGTCGACAGCATTCTCGGCGGCGGGGACGAAGGCGCCACGGTCAACGACGGCGGTGCCGCCGCCCCGAAGGCGCAGCATCAGCCGCCGAAGAAGCCGGAGCGCACCACGAAGTAGTGACAGGGAGCAGGCGAGTCACTTGAGCCAGCCGATAGGGGACGGAAGAGACGGCGTGGAGCCTCGATTTATCTTTGGGCCGCTCGGTGACGGCTATCGGCTGACCCGGGCGGAACACCTTGTCTGCGAGGCCATCGGCCTGGTCTTCGCGATTTCAGGATGCGTGCTTCTCGTCCTTGCTAAGATGAGCCTTGTCGACATTGGAGTTGGATTGGGCGGCGGCGCCCTGCTGTTTGTTGCCGCCTTCATTGCGATGAAGGCTTACGTTGCCTTGGCGGGCATTCCCAAGATCAAGAGGCCGCTGCCTGAAGGGATTCTCTCGAATATCAGCCGCCGACGCCACTTCTACCTTTATGGCCTGCCGATCGCATTCGGGCTGATGCTTGTCGTGGCAATTGTCTTCGCTACAACACACGCGGCGGAAATGAGCCTGTCGCTATCGGTCGTCCTGGCAGCGCTGGGCGCACTGTTCCTCGGCAGCCTTATCCTCGCGGCCTTGATCAAGCGGAAACTTGCCGCGCGAAACTACGAGGGACTGAAGTAAAGCTCAGGGCGCGTCGCGCGTGGGCTTCAGGCCGTCCTTCTGGCCGACCGCGACCACCACCATCTTCGCCGGATCGAAGATCCGCTTCGCCGCCGCTTTCGCATGCTCGAGCGTGACGGCGGAGATTTCCTGCTCGCGCCGGGTCGGGTAGTCGATCGGCAGACCCTCCATCTGGATCCCGAGCAGGGTGCGCGCCGCCGAGCGGGTGGTGGTGAAATTCTGCGCGTAGTAGCCGAGCAGATAGGTCTTCGCGGCGTCGATCTCCGCCTGGGTCGGACCCTCCTGCTGCATCTTGGCCCATTCGGCGCGGGTCAGGTCGATCACCTGCGAGGCTTGCGCCGCGACGGTCTGGGCGCTGCCCATGATGGCGCCGGCATGGTCGAGCGTCACCAGGTCGGTGTCGATGCCGTAGGCGAGGCCGCGCTTCTCGCGCACCTCGTGCATCAGCCGCGACGAGAAGCCGCCGCCGCCGAGCGTGTAGTTGACCAGGTAGGCGGCGAAGAAGTCCGGATCCTCGCGCTTGATGCCCGGGGCGCCGAACAGCAGGATGGTCTGCGGGATGTCGCGCTCGATCGCCGCGAGCCCGCCCTGGTCATCGACCTTCGCCTCCGGGATCGCGATCGGCGGGCCCTTTTCCGGCAAGGCGGCGAAGGCCTTGTCGAGCAGCGGCTTCAGCTGCTCCGGCGTCACGTCGCCGACCACCGCGACGTTGAGGCGGTCGCGCAGGAAGTTGGCCGCGACGAAGCCCCTCAAGTCATCGACCGTGATCGCGGCCAGCGATTGCGGCGTGCCGCTGCTGCGCCGGGAATAGGGATGCCCCGCGAACATGATGCCGTTGAGCGCGCGCCCGGCGATCGCCTCCGGATCGCGCTCGTCCTGCGCGGCGGAGGAGATGAACTGGCCGCGCATCCGCTGCACCGGCTCCTCGTCGAAGCGCGGCGCGGTGAGGGCGAGGCCGAGCAGCTCGAAGGAGAGATCCCGGTCGTCGGTGAGGAAGCGCAGCGATCCGGTGAAGCTGTCGAGGGAAGCGTCGAAGCCGAACTCGATGCCGTGATCGGCCAGGCGTTTCTGGAAATCCGCGGAAGGGATGCCGCCGGCGCCTTCGTCGAGCATGCCGGAGATGAAGGTCGCGAGACCTTCCTTGCCCGCCGGATCACCCGACGCGCCGCCCTTGAAGCCGAAGGCGAGCGAGATCAAAGGATTGGAGTGGTCCTCGATCAGCCAGGCGGTGATGCCGCCGGGCGAGGTCACCGACTGGATATCGACGGCGCGCGCGGGGAGCGGCGCCAGCAGCAGGAGGATGAACAGCGCGAGGCGGCGGATGGCGCTCACTGGATGCCTCCGCCGATCGGGGCCGGCGGCGTTGCGGGCGGGGCGCCGGACTCCGCGCCCGGTTTGGGGAGCAGCGTGCCGGTGACCGAGCGGTTCAAGACCAGCACCGCCTTGGCCGCGGCGAGCACGTCGGCGGCGGTCACCTGCTTGATCCGGTCCGGCCAGGCCTGGATGTCGGCGAGGCTGCTGCCGGTCGCCATCCGCGTCGCCACGAATTGCGCGGCGCCGTTCAGGCTGTCGCGGGACTTCACCGCGGAGATCTCCATGCGGCGCTTGGCATCGGCGACCTCCTGGTCGCTGACGCCGTTCTTCAGGAGGTCGGCGATCTCGGCATCCAGCGCCTGCTCGATCGCCGCGGCGGTGCCGCCTTGGCGCGGCGCGCCGTAGAAGGAGAAGCTGCCTTCGTCAAACGGGCTGGCGTCGTAATTCGACCCAGCATAGTCCGCGATGCCCTGGTCGACCACCAGCCGCCGGTAGAGCCGGCCGACATTGTTGCCGCCCAGGATCTCGTCCAGCACCTGCAGCGCATAGGCCTGGTTGCCCGACGCCGTGCGGAAGGAGGGCGCCAGGTAGATGCGGCTGACCGAGGGCTGGTCGACGAACTCGCTCTCCAGGGTGACGCGGCGCGGCGCATAGGCTTCCGGCTCCTGCAGCCGCTCGCGCTTCGCCATCTCCTTCTTCGGCAGCGGGCCGTAGTATTTTTCGGCTAGCGCCTTCACCTCCTCGGTGGTGACGTCGCCGGCGATCACCAGCACCGCGTTGTTGGGCGCGTAATACTTCCCATAGAAGTCGATCGCGTCCTGGGTGGTGTAGGCCTGCATCTCGTGCTGCCAGCCGATGATCGGCAGGCGATAGGGGTGATTGAGGAACAGCACCGCGTTCATCATCTCGCCCAGCTGGGCGCCGGGGTTGTTCTCGATCCGCTGGTGCCGCTCCTCGATGATCACGTCGCGCTCCGGCAGCACGATCGGATCGCTGAGGATGATGCCGTTCATGCGGTCGGCTTCCATCTCCATGATCAGCGGCAGGTCGCGCTTGGCGATCTGCTGGTGATAGGCGGTGACGTCCTGGTTGGTGAAGGCGTTGTCATCGCCGCCGCGCCGGTCGACTTCCCGGGTGAACACGCCGTTGCCGAATTTCTGCGTGCCCTTGAACATCAGGTGCTCGAGGAAATGCGCGACGCCGTTCTTGGCCGGCGCCCCGTCGGCGGCACCCGCCTTGTAGGCCAGGATCTGGTAGACCACCGGCGCCAGGTGCTTGGGCAGCACCACGACCTCAAGGCCGTTCTCCAGAGTGAAGGTGTCGGCTTCGAACAGATCGGCCCGCGCCGGTTGCGCGACGGCAACGGCACCCCAGAGCAGAAGGCCGGCGAACAATGTCGCCGGCCGAATCCGTCGTTGGCTTGGGTTGCGCCTAGAATACGCCTTCAAACAGGCCCTTCTTCTTGCGCTCGATGATCGGGGTTTCGCCGGTATCGGTCGGCTGGCCGAGGGCCTGGTTTTCCTGCATGCGCTTCTGCTCGGCGACCGGGTCGACCACGGTGCCGTAGGGTTCGGGCGCCCGCCAGAACACCAGATCGTCGAGGAAGCTCTGCGAGGCATCCTGGTCGGCCGAGGTCTCCGCATCCACGGTCTTGCGGATGTTGGGGTCGATGCCGCTCAGGCTGGCACTTTGCAGGAAGGCGGATTCGCCGGCGGATTCGGTCGAAGTCGACTCGCCTTCGCCGATCGGGGGAATCTGGTCGGGCGACATCGTGCCGCCCGACTGCTGATAGCCGGTGACGATGTTCTGCGCCTGCTGGGTGGTGGTGCCTTCCTGCGGCCGGGGCGCGCCGGGTGTCGGCGGGCGCAGGCTGTAATCCGGCGGCATGCTCAGGGGTGCCCGCGAGACGACCTGGAACTCGTCCGGCGAACGCTTGGTGAGACCCAGCATCTCCTTGGTGCTCGAGCAGCCGGTGATCGCCGGCAGGACCAAGGCGAGCGCCAGGGGAAGGGTCAGCAAGGATCGGCGCATAGTCCCTAATCTCCTAGGAATGCTCCGTTTTAGCGCGATCGACCCGGTGAAACAACCCGTCGAAAAGTAACAAGACGACTCCGACGAAGATGCTGGAATCCGCCAGGTTGAAGGCCGGCCAGTGGTATTCCTTGCCATCGCCGGTCCGGATGTAGAAATCCAGGAAGTCGAAGACGGCGCCGAACCGCAGCCGGTCGATCACATTTCCGAGCGCGCCCCCGGCGATCAGCCCGATTCCCAGGGCGATCAACCGGTTCTCGACCCGCGTTAACCAATAGACCAGCGCGAGCGAGACCAGGATGGCGAAGCCCGACAGCGCCTCCGACGGCATCTTGCGGAACATGCTGAAGCTCACCCCGGTATTCCACGCCGTCACCAGCGAGAACACCGGCAGGACCGAAATGCCGAACGGGTGCTGCTCCAGGATCGACATGATGACCGCCTTGGAGATCTGGTCGGCCGCGATGATGGCGACGACCGCGATCAGCCCCAGGCGGAAGATCCGCCGATCGGCGATTCCGAAGGTCATGCGTCCACACCTTCCATGGAATCCACGGCATCCGTGCAGCGGTTGCAGAGCGTCGGATGCTCCTTGTGGCTGCCGACCTCGGTCAAGACCTGCCAGCAGCGCTCGCATTTCTCGCCCTCGGCCAGGTTCACGACCACGGCGACGCCGGCCACATCCGGCAAGGTGAAGGCGCCATCCGGTGCGGCGCCGTCCGCCAGCGTGGCGCCGGAGGTGATCGCGATCTCGGCGATATCGATGCCGGAAAGCTCGGCCTTGCGTTCCGGCGTCAGATGCACGACCGGCACGGCCTGCAGGCTGGAGCCGATCTTCTTGTCGGCGCGGGCGCGTTCCAAGGCGCCGGTCACGACCCGGCGGATGTCGCGGATCTTGTCCCAGCGCGCGGCCAAGGCTTCATCGCGCCAATTCCCCGGCGTCTCCGGATAGAGTCGCAGATGCACGCTATCCTCGCCGTCCTTCCAAGGTCTGGCCTTCCAGGCTTCCTCGGCGGTGAAGCAGAGGATTGGCGCCAGCCAGGCGGTCAGGCGGGAGAAGACCTCGTGCAGCACGGTTCGCGTGGCACGTCGACGCACCGAAGCCGGCGCATCGCAATAGAGCGCGTCCTTGCGGATGTCGAAATAGAAGGCCGAGAGATCGACCGCGCAGAAATTATGCAGGTCGGTGAAGAGCGCGTGGAACTCATAATCCCGCGCACTCTCCCGCACCTTGGCGTCGAGCTCGCTCAGGCGGTGCAGCACCCAGCGGTCGAGCTCCGGCATGTCCTTCGCCGCGATCCGCTCGGCTTCGCTCCAGCCGTCGAGCGCGCCCAGCAGATAGCGGAAGGTATTGCGCAGGCGGCGATAATGGTCCGCCATGAATTTCAGGATCTCCGGCCCGATCCGCTGGTCGTCGGAATAATCCGAGGCCGCGACCCAGAGCCGGAGGATGTCGGCGCCGTACTGCTCCATCACCTTCTGCGGGGCGACGACGTTGCCCAGCGACTTCGACATCTTGCGGCCCTGCTCGTCGAGCGTGAAGCCATGAGTCAGCACTGCCTTGAACGGCGCCTGCTTGCGCGTGCCGCAGGCTTCCAGCAGCGAGGAATGGAACCAGCCGCGATGCTGGTCCGAGCCTTCGAGATAGAGATCGGCCGGCCACTTCAAGTCCGTGTCCCGGCGCGGCTCCAGCACGAAGGAATGCGACGAGCCGGATTCGAACCAGACATCGACGATGTCCTTGATCTGCTCGTAGTCGTCCGGGTTGTGGTCGTTGCCGAGGAAGCGCGAGGGCTCGCTGGCGAACCAGGCATCCGAGCCTTCCTTCTGGAAGATGTCGACGATGCGGTCCATCACCTGCTGGTCCTGCAGCAGCTTGCCGGTCTTCTTCTCGACGAAGACCGCGATCGGCACGCCCCAGGCGCGCTGGCGCGAGATCACCCAGTCCGGCCGGTTCTCGATCATCGAATAGAGCCGGGTCTTGCCCTGCGGCGGCACGAAGCGGGTCTTCTCGATCTCGGCGAGCGCGATCTTCCGGAGATCGTTCTTCGCCATCGAGATGAACCATTGCGGCGTGTTGCGGAAGATCAGCGGCGCCTTGGAGCGCCAGGAATGCGGATATTCGTGGGTGACGGTGCTGTTTGAGACCAGTGCTCCCGCTTCCTTCAGCTTCTCGATCACCGCGGCGTTGGCGTCGCCCTTCTTGCCATAGGGCGTCAGCACCCGCTTGCCGGCGAACAGGCCGACATGGGGGAAATAGGCGCCATCCGGATCGACGGTCTGCGGCACCTCGATGCCGTTGGCGATGCCGAGCACATAGTCGTCGGCGCCATGGCCGGGTGCGATATGCACGAAGCCGGTGCCGGCATCGGTGGTGACGAAATCACCCGGATGCGCCAGCACCTGGAACGTCGCGTAATAGGGATCGAGCCCGGCCAAGGGATGCTTGGTGACGGTGCCCTTGAGCGCGCTGCCCTTGCCTGACCAGATCGGCTTGGAGCCGGTGATCTTGGCGCTCTCCTCGAACGCAGCCTTCAGCGCCTCGGCCACCAGCAGGCGTTCGCCGGCCTTCACCAGCGCGCCTTCGCCGGTGCTGGTCACTTCCAGCACGACATAGTCGATGTTGTCGCCATAGGCGACCGCGCGGTTGCCGGGGATGGTCCAGGGCGTCGTGGTCCAGATCACCACGTTCGCGCCTTCGAGTTCTTTCGCCGGCGCCTTCACGATCGGGAACTTCACCCAGATCGTGTCCGAAGTGTGCTCCTTGTACTCGACCTCGGCCTCGGCGAGCGCGGTCTTCTCGACCACCGACCAGAGCACCGGCTTCGAGCCGCGGAACAGCCCGCCGTTCATCAGGAACTTGCCGATCTCGGCGGCGATCTGCGCCTCGGAGGCGTTCTTCATCGTGGTGTAGGGATTCTCCCAGTCACCCTCGACGCCCAAACGCTTGAACTCCTCGCGCTGCACGTTGATCCAGTGTGCGGCGAACTCGCGGCATTCCTTGCGGAAGTCGATGATCGCGACTTCGTCCTTGTTCTTGCCGGCCTTGCGGTATTTCTCTTCGATCATCCATTCGATCGGCAACCCGTGGCAGTCCCAGCCCGGGATGTAGAAGGCGTCCTTGCCGCTCATCTGCTGCGAGCGGTTGATCACGTCCTTCAGGATCTTGTTCAGCGCATGGCCGATATGGATGTTGCCGTTGGCGTAGGGCGGGCCGTCATGCAGGATGAACTTCTCGCGGCCCTTCGAGGTCTCACGGAGCTGCTTGAACAGGTTCACCTTCTGCCAGGAGGCCAGGATCTCCGGCTCGCGCTTCGGCAGGTCGCCGCGCATCGGGAAATCGGTCTTCGGCAGAAACACGGTCGCTTTGTAGTCCACGTTCGGTCCTTCAGTTCAAATCTTCCGGCAGGCTCGCCGGGTGTTCGCGCAAAGCCGGCCCGCGATACTCGGCGAGCATCCGCCGGGCGGTGTCGCTGTCGGCGGCGATCTGCGCCTTCAATTGATCGAGGCCGGAGAATTTCATCTCCGGCCGGATGAATCCGAGCAGCGCCACCCGGAGATGCCGGCCATAGAGGTCGCCGGCATAGTCGAAGAGATGCACTTCGAGCTGGACCCTGGTCCCGCCGACCGTCGGCCGCATCCCCAGATTGGCGACGCCGCCGATCCATTGCAAGCCGCTGCCGCCGTCCACGGCGGCTTTCACCGCATAGACCCCCAGCTTCGGGTGCATGAACTCCCCGAGTGCAATATTGGCGGTCGGGAAGCCCAGCAGCCGCCCGCGCTGGTCGCCATGCTCGACCCGCCCCTCGATCTCCCAGGGCCGGTTGAGGGCGATGGCGGCGGAGACCGGATCGCCCTTGGCCAGCGCATCGCGGATCAGGGTCGAGGAATAGATGGCACCGGCCCGGTCGGTCTGCGGCGAAACAGCGGTGACGCCGAAGCCATGCTTCTCGCCGGCGGCCTTCAGCGTGGCCGCATTGCCGCCGCGCTTGTTGCCGTAGCAGAAGTCCGAGCCGACCACGATATGCGCGGCGCCCAGCCCCTTCACCAGCACCTCGTTCACGAAGGCGTCGGCGCTCCGCTGCGACATGTCGAAATCGAAGGTCAGCACGAAGGCGACATCGACGCCGAGATCCTGCAGATGCCGCATCTTGATGCGGAAGGGCGTCAGCCGGAACGGCGGCTCATCCGGCTTGAAGAAGGAGCGGGGATGCGGCTCGAAAGTCAGCACCCCAAGCTTGGTGCCGAGCCTCTTCGCCTGTTCCGCCGCCTGGCCCAGCACCACCTGGTGGCCCTGATGCACGCCGTCGAAATTGCCGATGGCGATCACCGCGCCCCGCAGCTCCGCGGGCACATCTTCGAAATGGCGGATCAGCCGCATGGCCGCGTGTGTTCAATTGTGGAGAGACCCGTCGACCCCTCACCCCGACCCTCTCCCGCAAGGGGAGAGGGGGATTTCTTCCGCGCTCCGCGCGTAACCAGGAGAGACCGTCTCGCCCCGCAGCGAATAAAAACTCCCTCTCCCCTTGCGGGAGAGGGCGGGGTGAGGGGTCGATGACTCTTGCCGACTGGCATCACTGTGCCGGGCGGCGCGGCACCATCAGCTGCGCTTCGCCGTCGAGGACGATCTTGTCGCCGACATGGGCGGTGGTGGCGAAGGTGACGCGGGCCTTTTCCTGGTCGATGGCGCTGACCGTGACCCGGGCCTTCACCGTGTCGCCGATCTTCACCGGCGCCTTGAACTTGAGATTCTGGCTCAAGTAGATGCAGCCCGGCCCGGGCAGCTTGGTGCCGAACACGGCGGAGATGAAGCCCGCGGTCAGCATGCCATGGGCGATCCGGCCCTTGAACATGGTCGGCTTGGCGAATTCCTCGTCGAGATGGACCGGGTTGGTGTCGCCGGTGATGCCGGCGAAGAGGACGATATCGGCCTCGGTCACGGTCTTGGAAAAGACCGCGCTCATGCCCTCGGTGATCTCGTCCAGGTATTTGCCGCGCAATTCGTCCATGTCGCCCTCAAAGGGTTCAGTCGTGGGCCAAGATTTGGCGCGGCACTATATCGGGCGCACCCACCCGTCACAAGGCATCACGCTGCGCCGCGAAAGGTTAATTTTCGCTGCCCGATCAATGGGTTCTGGGGTGAACCTTGGGATCGATCGGAACCTCATCCCTGAGGCCGAGGAGGTCCTCGATCCAGAGCCCGTGGGAGAGGAGGTCGGCCTCGCCGCGGGGCTTGCCGACCAACTGGACACCGATCGGCCGCCCGTCCGCCGAGAACCCGCCCGGCAAGGCCAGCGACGGGCAGGAGGTCATGGTGATGAGCGCCGCCAGCTTCAGCCATTCGACATAATTCTCGAGCTGCACGCCGTTGATCTCCCGTGGCCACCGTTCCTTCACGTCGCGCGGCAGGATCGGCGCCGCCGGCAGCAGGATCGCGTCGTAGCTTGCGAAGAAGGCCGCGACCTCGCTGTAGAGCCGCGCCCGCCGCAGCAGCGCCTTGCCGATCTCCTCGGACTTCAGCGCGAGACCCTTCTCGATGTTCCAGATCACATCTGGCTTCAGCTTGTCGCGATGCTGCTGCAGCAGCGCGCCCATGCTGCTCGAGAAATCGACCGCGCGCAGGGTCTGGAAGGCCTGACCGACCCCGCCGAAATCCGGGCTCGCCTCCTCGACGATGATGCCTTCCTTGGCGAGCTTCTCGGCGACCGCGCGAACGCCGGCGATCACCTCGGGCTCGATCGGCAATCCGGCGAGGCTGAGGATCAGCGCCACCCGCTTCGGCTTCTTCCGCCGCCGCGCCGTGGTGAGGAATGTCTCCTCCGGTTTGCTGAGCGAGATCGGGTCCTCGATATGCCAGCCCGCCATCGCGTCCAGCATCAGCGCCGCGTCCTCGACATTGCGCGCCATCGGCCCGTTGACCGAGAGCGTGTCGAAATTCTGCTCACGCGGCCCGTTGGCAACGCGCCCCGGCGAGGGCCTGAGCCCGATCACCGAGCAGAAGCTCGCCGGCGTGCGCAACGAGCCGCCGAGATCCGATCCCGTCGCCAGCCAGACCTGGCCGGTCGCCAGCGCGACCGCCGATCCGCCCGAAGAACCGGCGGCATTCAACTTGGTGTTCCAGGGATTGAGCGTCTCGCCGAAGACTTCGTTGAAGGTGTTGGCGCCGGCCCCGAACTCGGGCGTGTTGGACATCGCCAGCGGAACCGCACCATTGCCTTCGAGCGTCTCGACCATGATGTCGGAACGGGTGGGCACGTTGTCGGCGTAGATCGGCGAGCCGTAAGTGGTCCTGAGGCCCGCGACGTCGTTCAGGTCTTTGACCGCGATCGGCAGGCCGGCCAGCATCCCGCGTGCCTCGATCGGAAGCTGCATCAGCCGCTTGGCCTGTGCCCGCGCGCGCTCTTCGCCCAAGGTCACCAGCGCGTTGACCGCCGGATTGACCGCGGCGATGCGGGCGAGGGCTGCATCGATCAGCTCGACCGGCGAGATTTTGCCGCGGCGCAGCAAGTCGGTAACGGCGCAGGCGCTCAAACGCCAAAGCTCATTCATGCTGTCGATTTCCTCATGCAGCCCCCATCGCCACGCGTATGGCGCGCGTGCTATCTCTCGATCAATAGAAGACCGCGTTCACTCCGCCAACCCCTCCGATGGAATCCAACCCGCTTTTCTGGCTGAGGCCGACCCGCAAACCGGGTGCCGGCGCTTTTGCCGCCTTGTTCGCACTGGACTCGCTGGCGCGCGCATCCGTGGTCACCGTGCTCTATCTGCAGGCCAAGGATCTCGGCCTGCCGGACCGCGACATCACTTTGCTCACCAATGTCGCGAGCCTGGGCTCGCTGATCTTCAGCTTCCTGGCGCCGCTCTTGATGCAGCGCTTCCGCCGGCGCTGGGTCTATACCGGCGGCATCCTGCTCGGCATGGCCGCCGTGGTCTCGCTCGGCACCGCGACCATGACGGGCGAAATCGCCGCCCTGGTGTTGCGCGCCTTGAGCAGCGTCGCGATCAACATCGGCCTGATGCTCTATGTGATGGATTTCATCCCGCGGCATCAGATGATCCGCTCGGAGCCGCTGCGTCTCTTCTCGAGCTGCCTGCCCTGGGGCCTCGGTCCCTGGATCGGCGTCGAGCTCTACAAGCATTTCGGCGTCGAGGCGACCTCGGCGATGAGCTTCATCGCCTATGCCACGCTCATGGTCTATTTCTGGTACCTGCGCTTGAGCGACAACCCCGCGGTCGCCGCGGCGACACGACCGCCGCCCAATCCCTTTGCCAACCTGAAGCGCTTCATCTCGCAGCCGCGTCTGATGCTCGGCTGGGCCATCGCCTTCGGCCGTTCGGCCTGGTGGTCGATGTTCTTCGTCTACCCGACGCTCTATCTGCGCAACCATGAGGTCGATGACAGCTGGACCGGCGCGCTCACCGGGGCCGGAAACCTGCTGTTGCTGTTGACACTCCCGATCGGCTGGATGGCGCAGCGCACCGGAATCCGGCGGCCGATTGTGATTGCTTTCCTGTGCGCCGGCGGCCTGACGCTCTTAACTTCGGTTACCTGGGACGCCGTGCCGCTGACGGCGCTGCTGTTTCTGGCCGGCGCGGTCTTCGTCGTCGCATTGGACGCGCTTGGCAACATCCCCTTCATGCGCGCGGTGCGTTCCTATGAGCGGCCGCAGATGACCGCGCTTTTCCGCACTTATATCGATCTCGGCGACCTGCTGCCGGGCCTCGTTTATCTCACCCTGCAAGGGTATTTCGACCTGCGCTCGGTCTTCGTTGCCAGTGGTGTGCTGACTCTCGCGGTTGGACTGATCGCCACGCGATTGCCCCGGCGCATGTAAGCCTTTCGGATGTACGCCTTGGTGATAGGCCTTAACGACTTGTAGAGGGGTTCCAAGCTTTCTACTATCCCGTCGCCGCGGGAGGAGGGCCAATGCACGAGGAGCGCGATCGCAAGATGGAAGCCGTGCTCGCGCGCGCCCAGGCTGCGGTTGCCGATCTTGCGAAGAGCTATGGCCCCAGCACCCTCGCCGATCTCGATCGCTGCGCGAGCCTGCTGAAAGCCGCGCGCGCCGATCTCGCCACCCGCGCGGCTTCGATCAAGGAACTCTACGGCATCGCCCACAACGTGAAGGGCCAGGGCGGCGCCTTCGGTTATCCCCTGGTGACGCGGATCGCCCATTCGCTCTGCACCCTGGTGCGCCAGGAACGCGACCTCTCCGACGCCGATCTCGGCGTGGTCCAGGCGCATCTCGATGCGCTGCGGCTGATCATCACCAAGGACATCAAGGGCGAGGGTGGCGAAGTCGGCCCCAAGCTCGCCGCGCGCCTGGAAAACATGGTCAAGGCCCCCGGGTGACTCTGCAGTGACTGCGGATCAACAGGGTTGGCTCGGCTACGCCCTGATCGGCAAATCGGTTCTCGTCCTGGCCTGGCTCATTGCCGTCATCGTCATCGAGAATCGCTGGGCGAGCGCGATCGTGCCGCTGCGCATCGCCGGTTATGGCCGCGCCTGGTTCCAGCGCTGGGGCCGCAATCTCGGCTTCTTCGCGCTGAATGCCGGTCTCGCACCCCTGCTGGTGCTGCCGGTGACATTCTTCGCCGCCGCCAATCCGCTCTGGCCCCGGCCGATCTTTCTCTCTTTCCCTTACAGCTTGCCGCTCGATCTGCTGCTGCTCGATCTCTGGATCTATGCGTGGCATCGCGCCAACCACGAGCTGCCGATCCTCTGGCGCTTCCACGAGGTGCATCACCGCGACGCCTTCCTCGATGCGACCACGGCGCTCCGCTTCCATTTCGGCGAAGTGGTGATCGCGGCGGTGGCGCGGGCGATCGTGATCTTCCTGCTGGCGATTCCCCTGGGCTCGGTCCTGGTCTTCGAGACCCTGGTCCTGCTGGCCGCGATCTTCCACCATTCGAACTGGCGTCTGCCCGCCGCGATCGAGCAGCGCCTGGCGCGAGTCATCATCACGCCCTCGCTGCACTGGGTGCATCACCACAAGCAGAAGAGCGACACTGATTCGATCTACGGCACGCTGCTGAGCTTGTGGGACCGACTGTTCGACACCGGCCCGAACATCGACCGCCGCCGCGACATGCCGATCGGCGTCGAAGGTGAGAAGGAAGTCAATCTGCTGCGCCTGCTCGCGCTGCCGTTCTATCGGTCGTAACGCGGCGTTACAGCATAGTCCCGAATTCACGCAACGCAGCAGCGGAGACGCGCGCGCCGATTCTGGTATGATCGCTGTGCTGTTGGAAATCGTGAAACTTCTGCCGAAAGCCGGATCACGCATCTGCGCTTTGCACGCCGCCGTCTGTGCTGCGCTGCATCGCAGACCGGACGCAGACCGGGGAATTTCTCCCGGGCGTCGCAAGTCGCCGTCTGTGCTGCACTGCATCGCGGACAGGACCCGGACAGAACAACAAAACCGCCGCGCGGCGGCGGCGGCTTAAACATGGATCGTCAAAGGCTTAGGCGAATCCGGGCCGGTTGGGCGTCCGGGTCGGGCGCCGCGGCTAGCCCTTGCCCTTCTTCTTCTCCGGCGTGCGGAACAGCGCGTTCTCCAGCTTCACGCCGAACTCGGCGTTGTAGAGGGCGACGCGGACCGCCTGGTTCTTGCTGTCGACGATGGTCCATTGCTGCAGCTCGAGCGGCTTGTCGCCCAGCACCAGGGTGACCGTGCCGGCATCCGGCTCGTCGGTCTGCACGATGCCGATCTCGAAGACATTCGGGCCGCGATTGAACGTGGTCACCGTCACGTCGCCGCCGAGGCTGACATGGTCGCGCAGCAGGAACCAGAGCGGTGAGAGGCCGAGCGGCGCCTGGTTGAGCTGGTTGAGTTCGGCGTCGTAGTAGCTGACCGCGATCGAATCCGCGACCAGGATGACCTGGCTCGGCGGATCATACTGCACGCGCAGGAAACCCGGGCGGCGGACATAGATCATGCCGAAGGCGATGTTGCCGGCGTCGTCCACCTGCTGGAACTTGGCCCGCATCGTGGTGATGCCGTTGAGATATTCCTCGATGCGCGCGACGTCGGCCTTGTCCTGGTCGGACAGGGCGGCGGCCTGCACCTTCTTCGCCCAGGCGGAAGAGGCGAGGGCGCCGATCGCCGTCGATGACGCCAGCGCGCCAAATCCGGCGCGCATCAAGCCCCTTCGGGACAAGAGGGGCCGTGTCAGATCCAGTTTCAGCAAGGTTTGTCTCAGTCCATTCCGTCGATGTTGCGGGCGAGCACTTCGCGCTTGCCGGCGTGATTGGCCTGGCTGACCACGCCTTCTTTTTCCATGCGCTCGATCAGGCGGGCCGCGCGGTTGTAGCCGATCTGCAGGTACCGCTGAACAAAACTCGTGGAGGCTTTGCGTTCCCGGCAGACCAATTGCACCGCCTTGTCGTAGAGCTCGTCGCCGGAACCGCCGCCCTCGCCGGGCAGCTCGCCGTCCTCGCCGACCTCTTCCTCCTCGGCCGTGACGTCCTCGATATAGTCAGGCGTCCCCTGGGCCTTCAAGAACTTCACGACAGTTTCAACTTCACGATCCGAGACGAACGGGCCGTGAACGCGGGTGATCCGGCCGCCATTGGCCATGTAGAGCATATCGCCTTGCCCCAGGAGCTGCTCGGCGCCGGTCTCGCCGAGAATGGTCCGGCTGTCGATGCGGGTGGTCACGTGGAACGACACTCTGGTCGGGAAATTGGCCTTAATTGTGCCGGTAATGACGTCGACCGATGGCCTTTGTGTGGCCATGATGATGTGGATGCCGGCGGCGCGCGCCATTTGCGCCAGCCGCTGGATCGCCGCCTCGATCTCCTTGCCCGCGACCAGCATAAGGTCCGCCATCTCGTCCACCACGACGACGATGAAGGGCAGGGGTTTGAGGTCGAACGGCTCCTCCTCGTAGATCGGGTGGCCGGTCTCGGGGTCGAAGCCGGTCTGCACCTTGCGGGTCAGCTGCTCGCCCGCGGCGACGGCTTGGGCGAGGCGCTGGTTGTAGCCTTCGACATTCCGGACGCCGAGCTTCGACATGGAGCGGTAGCGGTTCTCCATCTCGCGCACGACCCATTTCAGCGCGACGATCGCCTTCTTCGGCTCGGTGACGACGGGCGCCAGCAGATGCGGGATGCCGTCATAGACCGAGAGCTCGAGCATCTTCGGGTCGATCATGATGAACTTGCACTGCTCCGGCGTCAGGCGATAGAGCAGCGACATGATCATGGTGTTGATCGCGACCGACTTGCCCGAGCCGGTGGTGCCGGCGATCAGCAGATGCGGCATGCGCGCGAGATCAACCACCATCGGCTGGCCGCCGATATCCTTGCCGAGCGCCAGGCCGAGCTTGCTGCCGGTCCCCGCGTAGGAATCGTCTTCCAGCAGCTCGCGCAGGCTCACCACCTCGCGCTCGCGGTTCGGCAGCTCGATGCCGATCACGCTGCGGCCGGTGACCACGGCGATGCGCACCGAGACCGCGCTCATCGACCGCGCCACATCGTCGGCGAGGCCGACCACGCGGCTGGTCTTGGTGCCGGGTGCCGGCTCCAATTCGTAAAGCGTTACCACCGGGCCGGGGCGCACCTTCACGATCTGGCCTTTGACGCCGAAATCGTCGAGCACGGTTTCCAGCAGCCGCGCGTTCTTCTCCAGCGATTCCTCGTTGATGCGCTGGACCGCGGCATTGGAGGTCGGGCGCGACAGCATGTCATGCGGCGGCAGCTCGAACTCAGGTTCGCCGTCGAAGTCGAGCTTCGCCTGGACACGCTCCTTCTTCGCCGGCTTCTTCTCCTTCTTCGGCGCCGGCGGCACCACGACCCGCGCGGCGCCCTGACGCTCGATCATCGCCGGCTCAGGCAGGTCGATCTCCGGCTCCTCATAGGCGCCGAGCTGCGGCTCGCGGCGCGCGACCACGTCCTCGTCGTCGTCGCGGCGGCCGCGGATCGTGAACAGGCTCCTGAGGCTCGGCATCCGGATCTCGCCGAAGGTGCGGCGGAAGAAGGACTCCTTCTCTTCCTCGTCCTCTTCGCGCACGGTCCGCGCGACGCGCGCGGTTGCGGCGGCGGGCTGGCGGCGGCGGTCGAAGGCGAGGCCGACTTTCTTGCCGGCATGGGCGACATTGCGGCCGAAGCGGACATAGCCGCCGAGCGCGATGCCCAAGGTGAAGAACAGCGCGACGAAGCTCAGCACCGTGGTGGTGAGGATCAGCAGCGCATGCACCTGCGTGCCGGGCATTTCGTTGCCGGCCAGCCGCGCCGCCCAACCGGCGAGGCCGCTGTTGCCGTCGGCGCCGGCCAAGCCCATGCGGCCGACAAAGCCGCCGAAGCCCGCAACCCAGGGCCATTGCCCGCTGGAGGGGAGCGCCGACAAGGGAATCGCGGTCAGTGCTGTGGAGATCGGCAGCAACAGCAGCTTCAGCCACCACCGCGCCATCGCCCGTGTGCGGATCAGGCGCCAGCCCCAGGCGATCAGCGCCGCGGCCGGCACCGCCGCCGCGAGCCCGAGCGCCTGCAGCGCGAAGTCGGCGACATAGGCACCGGGCAGGCCGAGCAGGTTGCGCGCCGGATCGTCGACCGCATGGTTGAAGCTGGGATCGTTGGAATCGGCCGAGAGCAGCGCCATCAGATAGGCGAGCCCGATCAGGATCAGCCCGACGCCGACCGCTTCCATGGTGCGGCGGCGCAGGAAGTCGAGCAGGCTTTGCCCGCCGGTGCCTTCGGCGCGCGAGAGCAGCGACATCCGCGTGTTGTCCCCGATCATTGGATTACCGGCCCCCTGCCGCAGCTTTTGCGCTCTTGCCATGAACCAAACCCTCCAGAACCGGCGCCATGCGGCGCAACGCTGCCGCCATCTCATCCGGTTCCAAAATCACCGCGACGCGGATGTAGCGCGCGCCGGGATTCTTTCCGTCCGCCTCGGCCCGTGCCATGTAGCCGCCGGGCAATACTTTCACCGCGGCCTGCTTCCACAGCTCGACCGCCGTACGCTCGCCGTCGCCGACATCGAGCCAGAGGAAGAAGCCGCCTTGCGGCCGCACCTCGCCGAAGATCGGCCCGAGGATTTCCTGCGCGATCTCGAAGCTACGGCGATAGCGCGCGCGGTTCTCCGCGACATGCGCCTCGTCCTGCCAGAGCCTGGTCGCCGCGGCGAGGATCGGCAGCGGCATCGCCACGCCGCCGTAATTGACGAGCTGCGCCTGCCGCGCGATCAGTTTGGCGTCGCCGGCGATGAAGCCGGACCGCAGGCCCGGCGCGCTCGAGCGCTTGGAGAGCGAATGGAACACCAGCAGGTGATCGACGGCGCCGCCCAGCTCGCGCGCCGCTTCCAGCGCGCCCGGCGGCGGCGCATCGGGATAGATCTCCGCATAGCATTCGTCCGCCGCCAGCACGAAATCATGCTTACGGGCGAGTTCGAGCCATTGCTTCAGATAGTCGAGCGGCGCCACCGCGCCCTGCGGGTTGGCCGGCGAGCAGAGATAGACCAAAGCCGCCTGGTCGAGCGCGGCCGCGGTGATCCTGGAGATGTCGGGCAGGAAGTTGCTGTTGCGATCCGCCGGCAGGAAAGCCGGCTCGCCACCTGCGACCGCCGCGGCACCGGCATAGGAATGATAGAAGGGATTCCCCATCAAGACCTTGGTCTTGCCCCTAGGTTCGCCGGCGGCGACCGCCGAGAGCGCGATCTGGAACAAGGCCTCGCGGGTGCCGGAGACCGGCAGGATCTCCTTGTCGGGATTGAGCATCGTCGCCGGCAGATGATAGCGGCGCTCGAGCCAGGCCTTCACGGCGTTGCGGAAGGCTTCGTTGCCGGCGGTCGGCGGGTATTTGCTCCAGCCGGCGGCGGCCTTGGCGATCTCCTCGGCGACGAAGGCCGGCGGCGCGAATTGCGGCTCGCCGAGCTGTAACAGCAAAGGCGTATTTCCGCCGCCCGGGGCGATGCCCTCCAGCAGCTTGTTGAGCCGCGTGAAGGGATGGAAGGTTACCAAGGACTCGAGTCGGTCCGCGCGCATAACACCCCGAAAGCCAAAAGGCCGATCAGAATCAAGGCGCGACTCGGCGTCGACTCGAGTCGCACAAAGCGGAAACGAGAGTAATCTCTTAAGAATACCGCCTCAAGCACTTGTATTTACGGAGTTTCCGTCCACAAGCGCGTTCCGCCCGGGGAATCACGACTCGTTCGTGGCGCGTTCGCTTGGCTGGCGATGGCTCTGGATTACGCAGCGGGCCTTAAGACTTAGGGCAGGGTGACCGTCTTCACGCAGTCGCGGCCGGCATCCTTGGCGGCGTAGAGGCATTCGTCGGCCGCGGCCATCAGCTCCTTGAGCTCGGTCTGGGCCTTCTCGCTGGTGGCGGCGCCGATCGAGATGGTGACCGGCGGCAGGTCGTCGTCATGGGCGCGCCGGCCTTTCGACTTCACCGATTCGCGGATCTTCTCGGCGATTCGCTGGGCGTCGAACGACCCGCATTCCAGCAGCACCGCGATCTCCTCGCCGCCGTAGCGGAACACCAGGTCGCTGTCGCGCACCGCGGCATGCACGCGCTGGGCGGTGCGGCGCAGCACTTCGTCGCCGACCGCGTGGCCGTATTCGTCGTTCAAATGCTTGAAGTGATCGAGGTCGCACATCATCAAGGTGATAGCCTGACCCTCGGCGCGCGCTTCCGCGTGCCGCTGCGGCATCGAGATGTTCATGCTGCGCCGGTTCAAGAGGCCGGTCAGCGCATCATGCCGCGCTGCGTTGCGCAGCTCCGCTTCCGCCTTGTGCCGCTTGATGTCCAGGCGTCGCCCGACCAGGGCGGTGGCGCCGAAGGTGATCCAGCCGACCACGATCACGCTGGCGACCGTCTCCGCCAGCGCCAGCGGCGTGCCGCCTTGGGGCAGCAGGCCCGCATAGAACAACGCCAGGACGATCGGCCCGACGGTTGCCACCAGGATCTGCTTGCGCGCGAAGCTGCCGGAGATGGTCTTGGAGAGAAAGATGCGGATCGCGCCGCGATGCGCCGTGCCGCCCAGCAAGGCGATGCCGGCAAGCACCGTCGCCAGCAGCACCAGCGCCGGCGGGCGGCCGAACAAGACCTCGGTGTGGAGCAGCTGGCCGATCGCGCTGCCGAGGCTCGGCAGCAACCCGAGTGCCGCCGCGGCCTGGCCGAGTCCGTAGCGGCAGGCTAGGAAGAGCAGCGCCGCCGCGCCGTAGCAGATGACCGATGCGCTCGCGGAAGGCGCCATCGCCTCCGGCATCAGCAGCGCCGCCAGGCCGATGAAACCGCCGAGCGCCGTGACCCAGCGGAACAAACGGCGCCAGGCGCGCCACTGCGCCAGGAAGGCGCCGAGCGCGACCAGCAGCAGGGATGATGCGCTCAGCAGGCCGAAGCCCGGCGGTGCTTCAGCACCGGCCCCGGCCAGCGCCCAGGCGCAAAGCAGCACGGCGGCGAGGCCGCACAGCGATGCTGCACCCACGACGAACTTGAGCAGGCCCGATTTCATGCGCCCAGACGTTTTCCCCGACCCCATCCCCATGATGCATGTTCCCGTGCGTCTGAACAGCCCCGCGCCTGGGGATTTGGTGCTTTCCCGATAGCCTCGCCCCGACCCCCTCTGCTAGAAGCCTCGGCGGGTTCTAAGAAGGGGTTAACTCATGCAGATTAAAGGTATGGCCGCGGTCGTGACCGGCGGCGGTTCGGGCATGGGCGCCGACGTGGCGCGGCACCTGACGGCGCTGGGCGCCAAGGTCGCGGTGCTGGACGTCAACACCGCCGGGGCCGAAGCCGTGGCCAAGGAAATCGGCGGCGTCGCCTGCACTTGCGACATCTCCAAGGCCGACAGCGCCGAAGCGGCCTTTGCCAAGGCCAAGGCCGCGCATGGCCCCGCCCGCATCCTGGTCAATGTCGCGGGCATCCTCATCCCCGGCCGCATCCTCGGCAAGGAGGGACCGCTGCCGCTGGAGAAGTTCTCCAAGGTGATCGAGGTGAACCTGATCGGCACCTTCAACATGATGCGCCTCGCCGCCGCCGACATGGCGGCGATGGTGCCCTTGGCCGACGGCGAGCGCGGCGTCATCGTCAATACGAGCTCGGTCGCGGCCTATGAAGGCCAGATCGGCCAGGCGGCCTATGCCGCCTCCAAGGCCGGCATCGTCGGCTTGACCTTGCCCGCCGCCCGCGACCTCGCGCGCTCCGGCATCCGCGTGCTGGCGATTGCGCCCGGCCTGGTCGCGACGCCGATGATGCTGAACCTGCCGCCCGACATCCAGAAGGCCTTGGGCGACTCCGTGCCCTTCCCGCAGCGCCTCGCCGAAGCCCGCGAGTTCTCGCGCCTGGTGCAGCACATGATCGAGAACGTCATGCTGAACGGTGAGGTGGTGCGCTTCGACGGCGCGCTGCGTCTCGCGCCGAAGTGAGCGGCGCGGCGTCGCAGGATTTCATCTCGACCGGCGCTCTGCTCCGGCAATCGACCGGTCTGCTGCTGCGGCATGGCCGGATGGTGGCGCTGTCTGTTGTGGCGGTCGCCGCCGGTGCTCTGCTCGCGCTCTTGGCCATGGCCCGATGCTTTCCGTCGCTGCTCGACGCTTGCGTTCCGTCCGGAATTTACGATTGGATCGGCAATGACATCTTGTCGATCCAATACGCCGTTGCGACGGAAGGGGCCGAGTTTTCGTGGCGGGTCATTCTCACGGTCGCGCTCGGGTGGTTGTTCGTCCGCGCCACGCCGCAGCCGGGGCAACGCCCCGACCGTTATCTTCCGCGCTTCGTGGCGCGGATGGTCATCTATTGGGTCGCATTCCTGATCCCGGGCTATCTCCTGGGAAAAGTCCTCGACAGCGTCGGGCCGCTGTTCCAGGACGCGGACCTGCTGGTGTCCTGGCTCTCTTTCCTGGTACTCGTGCTGCTTGGGATTCTGCTCTTCACCTATCTGCACGCCAGGCTGGCCTTGTATGTCGTGGCCGCGGTTTACGAAGAGCGACCCGCGACCCTCGTCCAATCCTGGAAGGCGACACGCGGCGCATTGGGGCCGCTGTTCTATACCTTCCTGGTGGTCGAACTGGTCGCGACCTCCGTTCAGTTGGGGTTCTGGTATTTCGGCGGGTTCGTCCCCGGCGTGACGCCGCTCTCGGAATCACTCGCGCAGTGGTCCGGCCTCGAAGCGGAGGCGGCCTATTATGTCGTCGCCTCCGATATCGGCTCGGGCTTCGCCGCGCTGTCGGTCGCGCTGATGGGGGGAACGATCGGGATCGTTGCTTTCGGCGCGCTGTTCCGGCGGGACGTTCACCTCGCCGGCGTGTTCGAGTGACCGGCCGCTCCATTGCGGCCGGTCGGGTTTTCAGAAGCTACTCCGCGCTCTTATGCGCGCCGCCTTTCAGCAGCCGGTCCTCGCCGTGGGAATGCGACTTGCCTTCGCGCTCGGCCTTGCGCATTGCGTCGGCGTCCTTGCCTTCCATCGCCTGCTTGGCTTCGCGGGCTTTGCCTTCGACTTGGCCGCTCTTCGCAAACTCGGTGGTGTCGCGGTTGTATTCGCGGGCGGCGGTCTTGTTGCCTTCGCCTTCGTTGCGCTGTCCCATTCGTCAACTCCATGATCAGTCGGTCTCAAAAACCAATGTCGACTTTCTGGAGTCGTTCCGAACTGGGAAAAGTTTGGCCGGCCGCGGGGGGAACGCGGCCGGCCAGTCAGGGGATGGCGCCGAGGCCCAAGGGGACGTCCGCGGGAATCGCTGGGGGGAACCCCACGGACGATGCGGGCCGCAGAATCGGGGAGATTGATCGGCGCCAGGCGCCACGTCTCCATCCGGCCCGAAGGTCGGATTCGCCACCCGCAAGCTCAATGTGAAATCGAGGAAAAGGTTCCCGTCCGCTCCGCTTACGCCAGCAGTTTGTCGATCGCCCGCGCCAGCTTCAGGTCGCGCTCGGAGAGGCCCTCGCAGTCATGGGTGCTGAGCAGGATCTCGACCCGGTTGTAGACATTGGACCATTCCGGGTGGTGGTCCTGGGTCTCGGCCAGCAGCGCCACCCGGTTCATGAAGCCCCAGGCCTCGCTGAAATTCCTGAACTTGAAGCTGCGCTGGATCGCGTCGCGGCCTTGGGTGGCCTGCCAGCTCGTCAACTCTTTCAGTGCGGCTTGTCGCTCCGATTCATTAAGTCGCGCAACCATTGCTGATCTCCGAAATCGATATGCGCCGTCTGTTCGGGCGGTGCGTGCCACCACGCACGCAGCACCACGACGGAAAGCCCCAGCCCCAGCGTCACCACAAGCGCCAGCGGCCAGGACCATCGGCGCAAGCGAGGAAAGACGCTGCGGATGGCCTCGTCAATGGGCCGCGCTTTGTCGACCCAGGCCCAGGCCAGGAACCGGCCGTAAAAGCCGACATAGAGCAGGCCGAGCGCAATAACGACAGCGAAGGCAAAGGAAAGATCCGCCAGTGGCCCGGAGGTGCGGCTTCCTATGATCGAAAAACCGATGGCCGCTGCCACCGGCAGCGCCACCACCCGTGACCGCCGAGTTCCGAACATCGCTCCCAAACCCTGCCTTTCCAGTAAGTAAGCGCCCAAAACCGCCCTTCAAGCGATCGTGATTTATGCAAATGAGAATGATTTGCAATTGGCCGGGAAGGGTGCTACAAACTCGTCAGCGCCGGGGAGTTCATATTCGGGCCGTGTTCAGGCAGGCGCGGCAACTCCCGCGAAGAAAACTCCCCGGCGCGACCTCCCCGAGCAATGAAGGATCCCGCATGGCACGATCCGGTCGGCCAAAGGCGCCCGCGCCCAAAGTCCCCGCCGTGAACGACAACCGGCCGGAAGAGAATCAGGGCGGGGGGCACGAGGACGACTGCCGCAACGAGCTGATGGCGATGCCGGACGTGAGCGCGCTGGATTTCACCGCGCAGTTCACCGTCTGGGCGATCCGCAGCTGGGTCCAGGCCTTCAAGTCGAAGCAATCCTTCGACGACGTCACCCATCAGACCTTCGCGCGCTTCGGCTTGTCGCGGTCCGCGCTGGCGGTCGACAGCCTGATGACCGTGCTCGCCGCTTCCGCCGCGCGCAGCATCGACATCCGCTGCGTGCAGTGCCGGCTGCTCAGTCCCGACGAAGCGCTGCTGATCGACGGCATGGCGGCGGCGCAAGCGGGCGGCTATTTCGTCGCGACCGTGGCGCTGCGCCAGTTGATGCCCGGGACGGCGGCCCGTGCGGCGCTGCCGCATCTGGTCGATCTTGCGCGCGACTTGAGCGAAGCCGGAATGGTCGCGAAGCCAATCCCGCCTTATGCCGGCCTCGCTGCGCCAAGCGCGGCCGAGATGCCGGCCTCAGCGTCCCGCGTTCTGCACTAGCGGCATGGGGCGCGCGGTCAACGCGTAGGACCGCTCCGCGTGATAGACCGAGTTCTCGCTGCCGAGCTCGCTCGAGAACAAGGTGAAGTGTGTGACCTCGAACGGGTCCGAGCGGAACAGATTATGCCCCGCGAGATATTGCTGCAGCTTTCCGACCGGCGGATCCTTGGGCCAGGTCAAGGTCACATGCGGCGTGTATTTCTGCCCGTCCGGTGGCAGGCCGGCGCGCACCACGGCGGATTCGATCTTGTCATGCAGATGCAAGAGCGCCGGTTCCTTCTCCACGCCGGCCCAGACCGCCTTCACCCGGTTGCCGCTGGCGAAATGCCCGACTCCGGCCAGCCGCAGCATGAAGCCGGGCGCCCGGATATTGGCAAGCGCCGCATCGACATAATCCATGTCGCGGCCATCGACATCGCCGAGGAAGCGCAAGGTGATATGGAAATTCTCCGGCGGCACCCAGCGCGCGCCCGGCAATCCGCCGCAAAGAAGGCGCAACTGCCAGCGCAGGTTTTCGGGCAAGCTCAGGGCAACGAAGTAGCGCATTATAGTGCCCCAATTCTGCCGCGTGAGGCGCCCCGCGGCGCCTGACCGCCGCGCCGGGCGAATCGCCGCAGCCGTCCGATAATACATAAAAACGGCGGGCTTCAACTACAAGACGGCGGCCCCGGAAACCGCAGCGACCGGGGGAACGAAGCCGACGGGATTGACGTTTTTGCAGCACGGCCGGAGATTGCCGTCCGCCGCTTCTTGCGCCTGCCTGCTGGCTTTCGGACCGGACGCACCGCCATGAATCTCGAAGAATTCTTTCAAGCTTTTGCCTGGCTGGACCTGGTGGACAACCCGATTCTGAGCTGGTTCGGCGACATCCTCGGGAGCTGGCGGGCCCATCCCGACGTCGCCATCTCCTCCAGCATCGCCGCCCTGGCGGTGGTCATCGCGCTGGCCAGCATCAGCCAGACGCACCTGATCCGCCGGCGCCTCGAAAACGTGAAGCATGAATTCTTCGCCGCGATGCGGCCGCGCTTCGTGCTGCGCGACGTCCATGCCAAGAACTGCCAGGCGGGCGAGCCGATCGAGGTCACCTACACGATCTGCAACACCGGCAGCTCGGCCGCGCGGATCGTCGAGAGCGTGCTCTCGGTCGACGTGCAGCATTGGCAGAGCCCGCGCCGCGTGCCGATCCCGGCCGGCAAGAACGAGATCGGCGACCTGACGCTCAATGCCGGCGAGGCCGCGACCTTCACCTACAAGGTGGCGGAGCGGACCTGGAACAAGAACCTGATCAAGGACAGCGAGGTCATCGCGCTGATCTTCTGCGGCCGCATCGACTATGCCGACGCCGGCGGCGTGGTGCGCGAGACCTCCTTCTGCCGCGCCTTCGACAGCAGCCGCGAGCGTTTCTTCCCGATGCGCGACCCGGAGCTCGAATACGCCGATTGATCCGGCGCTCAGGTGAACAGCGTCAGCACGCCGGTATGGGCGTAGAGCCGGTCATGGCTGATCTCGCCGTTGGCGAAGAATCCCACCAGCGGAAAGTCGCCGAGCTGGGCGTTGATGCGGCGGGTTTCCGCCGCGTCCGGGCCGAACAGGTTGGCGCCCCGCGACAGGCAGGACACATAGATTCCGCCGCGGATCGGCTTCTCGATCCTCTGCTTCAGCTTTGCGAGCATGCGATCGAGGTCGGTCTCGGCGCTGGGTTTGTCGCGCCGGGTGAACATGATCGGATCGCCCTTGGCGACCAGGTCGCCGATCGCGATCCAGCCCTTGTTGGGATCGATCCCGACCAGATTGCGCACCAGGTAGTCGCCGGTATCCGAAGCTTTCACCGGCAGGGCCGCAAAGATATATCCGGCGGCGCGGTTGAGATTGCGCGCCAGCACCTCGCCGATCTCCTGCTTGAAGACCTCGAGCGCCGGCCGGTCGTCAATCGTCATCACGATGTTGCTGTCGCATTCGGTGATGGCATGAACCGGACCGATCGGCGAGCAGCCCTGGCTGAGACCCGTCGCGACGGTGACCGCGCCGGAAAACATCACGCCGGAGACGCCGCCCTCGGCGACATGCTCCGCCGCCAGGGCATAGGGCCCGCGCGACGAGGCGAGGCCGCCCACCAGATAGAGCCCGCTGCTGTCGGCCAGCGATTCCAGGATCGCCGGCAGGCGATGGCTCCGGGGATCGCCGTGGATCAGCCCGAGCTGCGCGCCATGGCTTTCGATCCAGCTTCCATGCTGCTTCGAGAAGGCGCTGGTGCCAATCTCCTGCTGCTCGAACAGCCGGAAACTGTCGGCGGCAAGATCGGTGACCATCACCGTCATCGCCGGCGCGTCGAAATACTCCATCGCGGCGCTTCCATCATTGCCGACGATGCCGATCCCGACCGTGCCGACCCAGTGCTTCAATCCGGTGCTGAGCCGCAAGTGGTCGATGATCTCCGAAAGATGGGCGCCCAGCCGGTCGGTCACATAGACGAAACCGAGCCCGGCATCACCGGTCGGTACCGGGCCCTGCTCTGAAAGTGCGGCCAGGCAGCGGCGGGTCAGCGCCGACCAATGGCCGCCGGCGACATCGTCGTCATTCGCGCCCGCATGGGCGACACGGAACGGCGCGCTCATGGGCTGTCGAGCAGCTTCAGGATGTCCGGCATGATGCCATCGACGATCACCTTGGCCCCGGCCTCGGTCGGGTGCAGCCCGTCGCCTTGCAGCAGCTTTGGATCGGCCTTGCCATCCGCGCCGACGATGCCCGCCATGAAGAAGGGATAGAGCGTCACATTGTACTGCTTGGCGAGATCGGGATAGATCGCATCGAATCTCTGCACATAATCGGCGCCGAGATTGCGCTGCGACTTCATGCCGGCCAGCAGGACCTTGGCCCCGGCGGCCTGGGCCTTCTCGATGATCCCGGCGAGGTTCTGCCGCGTGCTGTCGGGATTGATCCCGCGCAGCATGTCGTTGGCGCCGAGCTCGACGATCACGACCTTCGGCTGGTCGGCGAGGGCCCAGTCGATCCGGGCCAGCCCGCCCGCCGAGGTATCCCCGCTGACCCCGCCATTGATAACCGTGACCGGACGGCCCATCTTGCGAAAAGCGGTCTGCAGCTGGTCGGCAAAGCCTTCGCCCTGCTTAAGCCCATATCCGGCCGTAAGGCTGTCACCAAGGGCCAGCAGTTTCACGGGGTCCTCGGCGAGGGCGGGGCGCAGCGGGGCAACCAATGCGAACCCCGCTAACCCGGCGAGGAAGCCGCGCCGGCCAAACTGAATGCTGGGGGCCCGCAGACGGGGGGACAGGGTTGAAGAAGGTTTCATGATCGACATTGCGGACCTCCGTCTCACACTGGCGAGCGATGCCGGCCCGGTCAATATCCTCAATGGACTCAATCTCAAGGTTGCGGCCAGGGAATCGCTCGGCATCGTCGGGCCGTCCGGCTCCGGCAAGACCAGCCTGATGCTGCTGATCGCGGGCCTGGAGCAGGCCAGCGGCGGCAAGATCCGTCTCGGCAATCCGGAAACCGGTGACGCAGAAGTGACCGCGCTTTCCGAGGATCAACTCGCTCTCTTTCGTCGCCGCCGCATCGGGATCGTGTTCCAGGCCTTCCATCTCATCCCCACCATGACCGCGCTGGAGAATGTCGCGACCCCGCTCGAGCTGGCCGGCGAGAGCAAGGCCTTCGAGATCGCCCGGCATGCGCTGGAGGAAGTCGGCCTCGGCCACCGGCTCGGCCATTACCCGAGCCAGCTTTCCGGTGGCGAGCAGCAGCGCGTCGCCCTTGCGCGGGCGGTCGCGCCGGAACCCGACATCCTGCTGGCCGACGAACCGACCGGCAATCTCGACACCGAGACCGGCCAGAAGGTGATCGAGCTGCTGTTCGGCATGCAGCGCCGCCGCGGCGCCACCTTGCTGCTGATCACCCATGACCCGGCGCTGGCACGGCGCTGCGACCGCATCATCCATCTCGCTGACGGCCGGATCGTCGAAGAAGAGATCGTGCAGCACCAGGCGGCGAAATGAGCCGCTTCCCGACGCTGCTGCGCATCGCATTTCGCGAGATGCGCGGCGGCCGCACCGGTGGGCGGGTGCGCGGCTTTCGCATCTTCCTGCTCTGCCTGATCCTCGGCGTGGCGATCGTGGCGGGCGTGGGCTCGATCGCCGCGGCGATCGATGCCGGCATCGCCGCCGACGGCAAGCGCATCCTCGGCGGCGACTACGAGTTCCGTTTGACCTACGAACCGCTGACCCAGGACCAGGCCAACGCGCTGAAGTCGGGAACCCAGCTCTCGCATGCGGTCGAGATGCGGGCGATGGCGCGTGCCGCCAACGAGGCCGAGGGCGCGCATTCCGCCGCGGCGACACTGGTCGAGCTCAAGGCCGTCGACCTCATCTATCCGCTCTACGGCAAGATGCTGCTCGAACCCGACATGCCGCTCGCCGCCGCTCTGAAGAAGGACGCGGAAGGCCGCTATGGCGCAGTGGCGGAACCGGCGCTGGTCCAGCGCCTCGGGCTCAAGCTCGGCGACGAAGTCCGCCTGGGAGAGGCGACCTTTCAGCTTCGCGCTGTCATTGCCGACGAGCCCGATCGCGGCTCGCAGGTCTTCAACCTCGGCCCGCGGCTGATGATCTCCGGCGCGGCCTTGCCGGACACCCAGCTCGTGCAGCCGGGCAGCCTGGTTTATCACCTTTATCGGGCGAAGCTGCCGGCGGCGATCTCCGGGCCGCGCTGGCTGGCGAAGGTGAAGGCGCAGTTTCCGGAACAGCCCTGGCGCATTCGCGGCGTCGAGGATGCGGCCACCGGCGTCAAGAACTTCATCGACCGCACCCGCATGTTCCTCAACCTGGTGGGTTTGAGCGCCCTGCTGATCGGGGGCTTGGGCATCGGCAATGCGGTCCGGGTCTATCTCGAGGGCCGCGCCCAGTCGCTCGCGATCCTGAAATCGCTGGGCGCCACCCGCGGCTTCGTCTTCACCTTGCATATGCTGCTGATCGCGCGCATGGCGCTGATCGGCACCGCGCTCGGCCTGGTCCTCGGCGCCTTGGCGCCTTTTGCGACCCAAGGCTTGTTCGCGCGCTTCGATCTCCGCCTCATTCCGGCGCTCTATGCCGAGCCGCTGCTGCTCGCCGCCGGCTTCGGTCTCGTGACCGCGCTCGCTTTCTCGCTGCCCTCGCTGTTCCAGGCGATGCGGGTCAAGCCGGCCCAGCTCTTCCGCGCGGTCGCGACCGAGCTCGGCGAGGTGCGCCGGCGCGATCTCATCCCGATCGGGATCGCGGTGGTCGCGCTTGCCGCGCTTGCGGTAATTTCCACCGGCAATGTGCGGCTCTCGCTCGGCTTCGTCGCCGCGGCGCTGATGGCCTTCGCGCTGTTCCAGGTCCTGGCGGTGGGACTGCGGCGCCTGGCGCGCTGGGGCCGCGCGCGGTCCCGCAGCCGCGCCTTGCGCTTCGCCCTCGCCGCCGTCGGCCGGCCGCGGGCGCCGACCGCCAGCATCGTGCTCTCGCTGGGCCTCGGTCTTACCGTGCTGGTCGCGGTGATGCAGATCCAGGGCAGCATTGTCGACGAGATGGAAAGCAGCCTGCCGGCGCGGGCGCCGAGCTTCTACTTCCTCGACATCCAGCCGAACCAGACCGAAGCCTTCGACCGGGCCTTGAGCGCTTTCCCGACCGCCGAAGGCCTGGAACGCGTGCCGATGCTGCGCGGCCGGATCATGAAGATGCGGGACGTTCCGGTCGACAAGATCCCGACGCCGGAGGACCAGGCCTGGGTGCTGAAGGGCGATCGCGGCATCACCTGGTCGGCAACGCCGCCCAAGGGCTCGCGGCTGGTCGAGGGGGAATGGTGGGCACCGGACTACCAGGGACCGCCGCTGATTTCCCTGAGCGCCGAGACCGCGCATGCCTTCAACCTCAAGGTCGGCGACACGATCACCGTCAACGTGCTCGGCCGCGAGATCACCGGCACGATCAAGAACCTGCGCGAAATCGACTGGTCCAGCCTCTCGATCAATTTCGTGATGGTGTTCTCGCCCGGCATGATGTCCGGCGCGCCGCAGACCCATATCGCGACCCTGCACGTCGCGCCGGATGAGGAAGGCAACCTGATCGCGCTCTTGTCGAAGCAGTTTCCCAACGTCTCCGCGGTGCGGGTGCGCGATGCCATCGCCTCGGCCGCCGAGATCCTGCGCTCGGTCGGCGCCGCGGTACGGGTGGCGGCGGGCGTGGCGCTGGTCGCCGGCGTGCTGGTCCTGGCCGGCGCCATGGCAGCGGGACAGCAGCGCCGGATCTATGAATCGGTGCTCTTGAAGATGCTGGGCGGCCGGCGCCGCGACATCGCCATGAGCTTCCTCTGGGAGTTCGCCCTGCTGGCGCTCTCCGCCGCCGCTATTGCGCTGCTGGTCGGCAGTGTCGGCGCCTGGTTCTTCCTGACCCGGGTGATGGACACGGCCTTCGTCTTCTCGCCCGCGGCCGCCCTCGGCGCCGTCGGCTTGAGTCTCAGCCTGGCGCTGCTGATCGGCTTCGCCTCGTCCTGGCGGGCGCTGGGCGCGAAGGCGGCGCCGTATCTTCGGAACGAGTAGCGCGGCTACTGGGCCGCGGTGACCGTCTTCGTGTCTTTCGCCGGCGCGAAATCCGCCTCGCGTTCCTGCAGCACCTGCATCAGCGAGTCGCGGATCGCCTTCAGCCGGCCCTCGCTCTCGACCTTCAGGCCGAACTGGTCCTTCACATAGAAGACGTCGACCACGCGGTGGCCGAAGGTCGAGATCTTCGCGGTGGAGATCTGCAGGTTTTGCGCAGTCAAGGCGCGGGTGAGGAAGTGCATCAGGCCGCGGCGGTCGCGGCCGGTGATCTCGACCAGGGTATGGGTGGCGCTGGCCTTGTTGTCGATCAGAACGCGCGGCACCACCGGAAAGCTCCGGACCGCGGGATTGGCCGGCGCGATCCGCTTCAACTCGCCGAGCGTCTTGGTCGGGTTCTCGAGCACGCGCTCCATGGTGGCGGCGAGCCGCGCCAGCTTGGCCGGGCTCTCGAACGGGCCGCCGCTGGAATCCTGCACGGTGAAGGAGTCGAGCGCCATGCCGTTCTTCAGGGTGAAAATCCGCGCATCGACGATGCTGGCGCCGGAGAGCGCTAGGGCGCCCGCCAGCTGCGAGACCAGGCCACGCCAATCCGCGACATAGATCGTGACCTCGGTCATGGCCCGCCAGGTGTCGACCGCGTAGTCGATCGAGAGCGGGCGCTTGTCGAGCTCCGCCTCCCGAATGAGCCGTGCCTGGCGGACCAGGCTGGGCAGCGGGAAGCCCAGCCAGTAGGAGGCGGGGCCGCGCGACACATGCGCCTCGAAATCGGCGTCGCTCCAATCGGCGAGCTCGGCGCGCAGCTGTTTCAAGGTCTCGGCGACCCGCGCCTCGCGGCCCTCGGTGATCAGGCCGCCGGAGAGTTTCTCCTCGGCGCGCTGGTAGAGCGCGCGCAGCAGCTGCGCCTTCCATCCGTTCCAGACCTTGGGGCCGACGGCGCGGATATCGGCGACGGTCAGCACCAGCAGCAGCCGCAGCCGCTCCATCGACTGCACCGCCTCGGTGAAGTCGGCGATGGTCTTCGGGTCCTCGATGTCGCGGCGGAAGGCGGTGTTGCTCATGATCAGGTGAAAGCGCACCAGCCAGGCGACGGTCTCGGTCTCTTCCGCGCTGAGGCCGAGGCGCGGCGCCAGCCGGTCGGCGATGTCGGCGCCGAGCTCGGAATGATCGCCGCCGCGGCCCTTGGCGATGTCGTGCAGCAGCACCGCAAGATAGAGCACGCGGCGCGAGACCACCTGATGCACCACCTCGCTGGCGACCGGCGCTTCCTCCTTGATGTCGCCGCGCTCGATCTGCCAGAGGATGCCGATCGCCTTCAGGCTGTGCTCATCGACCGTGTAGTGATGGTACATGTCGAACTGCATCTGCGCCACGACCCGGCCGAAATCCGGGATGAAGCGGCCGAGCACGCCGACCTCGTTCATCCGGCGCAAGGTGAGCTCCGGATCGTTGGCGCCGGTCAGGATGTCGACGAAGATCTGATTGGCGGCCGGGTCGGTGCGCATCGCATCGATGTGGCGCGCCGATTGCGTGAGCCAGGTCATCGCCACCGGGTGGATCCCCATTTCGTGGCGCTGGGCGACGGCGAAGATCCGCAAGAGGTCGATCGGGTGCTTCTGGAACCAGTTCGAGCCGGCGACGTGCAGCTGGCCGCCTTCGTTGCGGAAGCCCTCGACGTCGCTCTTCAGCAGCGAGAGTTTCGGCATCTTGAACAGCGGCCGGTGCAGCTGCTTCGATTCCACCGCGGCCAGGAAATAGCGGGTCAGGCCGCCGACCGATTTTGCGACCAGGAAATAGTGTTTCATCAGCCGCTCGACGCCCTTCGAGCCGGCGTGATCGGTATAGCCCAGGCGCCGCGCCATCTCCGACTGCTGGTCGAAGGTGAGGCGCTCCTCGGCGCGGCCGGTCAGGTAGTGGAGATGGCAGCGCAGGGTCCAGAGGAAGTTGAAGGCCTTGTCATAGGCCAGCACCTCGTTGGCGGTCAGCAGGTCCTGCTCCACCAGGTCGACGAAGTCGCGCACCCGGTACATGAAGCGCGCGACCCAGAGCAGGGTCTGGAGGTCGCGCAACCCACCCTTCCCTTCCTTGATGTTGGGCTCGAGTGCGTATCTTGAATCACCGGCGCGCTTGTGCCGTGCCTGGCGCTCGGCGAGCTTGTCCTTCAGGAATGCCTCGCCCTTGCCTTTGAGGATCTCCTTCTCGTAGCGCGCGCGGAACTGGTCGTAGAGCGGCTGCTCGCCCCACAGATAGCGCGATTCCAGCAGATTGGTGCGAATGGTGAGGTCGCCCTGGGCCTGGCGGATGCATTCCTGCACCGTGCGCGCCGCGTGCCCGACCTTCAGCCCCAAATCCCAGAGCCGGTAGAGGATGAACTCCACCACCTGCTCGCTGTGCGGCGTCAACTTGTAGGGCAGCAGGAACAGGAGATCGATGTCGGAATGCGGCGCCAGTTCGCCGCGGCCATAGCCGCCGACCGCGGCGAGGGAGAGCTTCTCGGCGCTGGTCGGGTTGGGCAGCGGATAGGCGCGCTCGATCGCATAGTCGAACAGGCAGCGGATCAGCTGGTCGATCAGGAAGCTCATCTCGTGGGCGCAGGCGAGACCCGCGCCGGCACCGCGCGGGTTGGCGTCGAACCGCCGCTTGATCTCGGCCCGGCCCTCGGCGAGATGCCGGCGCAGCAGGACCTGGAGCTCCGCGGTGGCGCCGGCCGGATCGGCGCTGGCATCGGCCAGCGCGGTCAGATCGCCGGCCAGCGTCCGGCGATCCAGGATAGCCCGTTGATTCTCGATATCGGCCATCAGGCCATGCTACGCGCCCGGCCCGCACCGGTAAAGGCGGCGGGGCGCGCGCCCAGCTCTCGGGCGCGCCGCGCTCAGTCCTGGGAGATGAACAGCTTCACGGTTTCGAAGGCCTTGTCCCGGCCGCCGTCGGAACAGGAGAGGCCGACCGTCAGGCCGTTGATCCCTTCCCAGCGCCGCGCCCCCAGCTTGCGGAAGCCGACGCATTCGAGCGGCTCGCCATCGCTGAAGGTCACGGTCACGGTCCGGATCTCGTAGTCGCCGACATCCTCCTGGGTCGCCCAGTCGGAGAACTTGGCCGTGTAGTTGCTTTCGAGATCCGCCTCCATGGAGCGCCGGGTGTAATAGACCGAGGCGCTCACGATGTAGTCGCTGAACGCGTCCAGGAAAGTCACGTCCTTCTGGGAATAGGCATAGAGGCTGTAAGAGTTCGAGGCCGCAACCGACTGGCCGGTGCTGACCGAGGAGCGGCTGTAGTCCTTGCATTTGACCTCGAAGCCCGGCGCCTTGAACGAAAGCTTGGTCTCGCTGCAATCGACCTCCTTTCCTTCGGCGAATGCCGCCGTGGCGGTCAAGGCAGAAAGGGCCAGGGCGGCCGCGACGGTCCTCATCAAGCGCATTCCATTCATCCTCATTCTGTCTCAGTCCCCGGGTGCTTCGAGCAGTTTCAGAGTCTCGATCAGCCCGGCCCGGTCGCCGGTGGTGCAGCCGATCCCGATCACGATCCGGCCGAAGCCGGCGTCGCCGCCGCCGCCGTTGCGTCGCGTCATCTGCCGCCGGAAGGCGATGCATTCCTCTTCGCTGGAGCCGCTGCGCCGGTTGGAATATTCGGCATACTCGAAGCCGGCGACCGGCTCGCCGGTGGCACGCCATTCCGCCAGCTCTTCGTTCGGGAAATTGCCGCGAATATCCTCTTCGAGGCCTTTGCGGAGCAGGTAGATGGTGCCGATGGCCCGGCGATCCACCACGCCGATGAATTGCTCGCGCTTTTCCGAGACCGCCTTCAGATACTCGACGCCGAGCTTGCCGGCGCTCGAGAGCGCCGTGTTGTTGCTGTAATCCTCGCAGGTGATCTCGAAATCCGGTGCGTTGAGCGCCATGTCGGTGTCGGCGCAATCGATCTTCTGGCCTTCCACCGCCTGTGCCGCACCGCTCGACAGCGCCAGCAGCGCCATCGCCAAAATCAAGCCCCGCATTCCCCGCTTCCCGCTCAATCCATCTTCCGGCCCGTCGCCCGGCGTGTGCACCGTAATGCAACCGCGGATTTAGTCAACGCGGGACGCGGCGGCAATGCGTCTCAATACCCGGGATCGCCGCCGTGCCGGCTCCACACAAGCCAGGCGCGGATGACCGCCGGCCCGGGAGCGCCGGCAAACCCGACGCCGGCGATTTTTGCTTGGCAAGGCCGGAGCCAGGGCCCATAGAATAACCCGAGGGGCGAGACCCCTAAGGGGAAGGCAACGGGCCGAAGGCCCGCTTCGCCGTGGCAAACACGGTGCTCAGACGAGGGAAAGCCGATGGCGGAGACCGCGCTGGTCGTCGAGGACCTGCATAAGCGATTCGGGGATCTCGAAGTCCTGAAAGGCGTCTCAGTCACCGCGCATGTCGGCGACGTGATCGCGATGATCGGCTCGTCGGGCTCCGGCAAGAGCACCTTGCTCCGCTGCATCAACCTGCTGGAGACACCGGATTCCGGCAAGGTCATCGTCAATGGCGAGCTCATTCGCATGAAGCCGACCAAGAATGGCCATGCGGTGCCGGAAAGCTCCAAGCAGGTCGACCGGATCCGCTCCAGCCTCGGTATGGTATTCCAGAGCTTCAACCTCTGGTCCCACATGACCATCCTCGAGAACGTGATCGAGGCGCCGGTGCATGTCCTGAAGCTGCCGAAGAAGGAAGCGGTCGAGCGCGCCGAGAAACTGCTCGCAAAGGTCGGCATCGCCGACAAGCGCAACCACTATCCGAGCCATCTCTCCGGCGGCCAGCAGCAGCGCGCGGCGATTGCCCGGGCGCTTGCCATGGAACCGAAGGTGATGCTGTTCGACGAGCCGACTTCGGCCTTGGACCCGGAGCTGGTCGGCGAGGTGCTGCGCGTCATGCGCCAGCTCGCGGAAGAAGGGCGCACCATGCTGGTGGTGACCCATGAGATGGCCTTCGCGCGAGAGGTTGCCAACAACGTGATCTTCCTGCACCAGGGGCGCATTGAGGAAGAGGGCGACCCGAAGGAGATCTTCGCCAATCCGAAATCGGATCGGCTGCGGGGCTTCCTGAAGGCCTCGCACCAAAAATAGCGGTCCGGTCTCTTCTCAGTCGAACGCCTTGGCTTCCGCCGCGAAGTGGGCCGGCTGCAGCAGGCCATAGCTTGCGCCGAGCAGTCCCGCCCAGACGGCGTGCGCGTAGACCAGCACCGGAAAGTACAGGACGACGGCGACATAGAACGTCCCCCTCGCGCCGAGTGCCCCGAACAGGAGCGCGAGGACCAAGGACATCAGCAGGTAGACGATGAAGAAGCCGGCCGTGGCCACCAAGGCGGCGCCGAACAGGCGAAATTGCACCGGCGCCGAGAGGCGCCAGCTTTCCTTGAGGCTGATCGGGTTGGCCATGGCGGCGGCCGGAATGATCAGCGCGAATCGCAGGACGAACCAGGCGAAGGCCAGCGTCACCAGCAGCATCGCGGCAATCATGGCCAGGGTCGGCCCCAGGCCATCGACCTCCGTGGTGTATGAGATGTTGAACGAGAGCTGGCCGTCTTGGTACTTGCCGAAGATGAGAAACAACGCGACGACGACCAGCAGCCCCATTCCCAGCGCGACGCAGGCTAGCCGGATGAAGCCCCAGATCACGCCGACAGTGCGGGCGTCGAAGGCGATCGGCGCTCGTCCCATCGTGGTAGCGTCGCCGGTGGCGGTGAGGCGGTTCCAGGCGGCTGCGAAGGCGGCGGCAAAGGGCAGCATCAGGAGGAAGCCGACGAGATCGCGCAGGCCGAGCTCGTTGTCGGTGGTCGAGAACATATCGGTGATGGCACCCGTGTCCACGCCGTCGACAGTCGTGGTGGTGGTCTGGCCGATATTGAGCGGTGGCGGCAGGCAGACCGTGGCGATCAGCAGCGGCAGCAGTCCGAACCTGACCAGCGCCAGCGGGTAGCGGAACGGCATCGCGAGCGCCGACCGTGCGACCGTCCACACCGGATATTCGATTCGTGCCATAGTCGCCCCCTGTCGCAGGATCGCCAAGGAGAGCGAGAATGGCAAGGCCGATTGCAACCGGTCGGGGAACGCATGACCGCTGAGCTTCGCCGGTTCGGCCCGCCGCCGAGCCTCGACGAGATCGAGGAGCTGGCGCACCGCATCTTCGCGGCGCTGCCGCAGATCTTCACCGCGCGCTGCCAGGGCTTGGCGATCCGGGTGCTGGATTTCGCCGACGACGCGACGCTCACCGAGATGGGGATCGAATCCGCGTTCGAGCTGGCCGGCCTCTATCGCGGCGCGCCGCTACCCACGCGCGGCGTCGCCGACGTGACCCAGCACCTCGACATGGTGTTTCTCTACCGGCGGGCTTTGCTCGACTGGTGGGCGGAGGACGCGATGGACTTCGAAGAGCTGGTCCGCCACGTCCTCATCCACGAGATCGGCCACCACTTCGGCTTCAGCGACGCCGACATGGAGCGCATCGAAGGCGAAGCTCACTGAGTCGTCATGCCCGTCCCAGGACTTGATCCGGGGATTGACCCGGGCATCAGGCGCCGCGGGTCTGCGGCACCATCGTCGACGCTTCGGTCTCGCCCGCGGGCAGCGGGAAGCCTTTGAGCCAGAGATTGGCGGCGAAGCTCAGCACGCCGAGGCCCATCACCACCGAGACGATGCCGGCGATCGGCCCGCCGATTTGCGGATGGCCGTTGACGATGAGCCAGACCGCGGCCATGAGGGGCGGGAGGCCGAGGTTGTGCAGCCAGAAATGCGCCTTGGCCCGGAAGCTCTTCTCGAGATGCGGCGCCTTGGCGTAGATCAGGCCGCAGAGCCCGAGGCTGACCCAGCCGAGCAGGTTGAGATGCGCGTGCACCGGGACGTCGGTGAAGTTCTCGGTGGCGCCCATGAAGATGCCCCAGCTGACGCCGAGCACCCAATAGACCACCGCGATTTGCAACAGGCGGCGACTGAGCATGGTAGAATCCTTTCCCAATGACCGTCCCCGAACGGCTCTGATGGGCGCGAGCTATACAAAAATGGCCGATCCGCGAGTAGTCGGGATCAATCGGGTCGTGATCGGAATCACACGTTAACCGCGCTTTAATATCGGCGCGCGAGGCTGGATTATCGATTGATCTGTTGCCCGATTTTCCCGAGGAGGGATGATCATGACGAAACTCTTGGTCTCCGAAGCCAACCCGAACGGCTATACGACGGAGAAGGTGCTGGGGCTGATCCGCGCCGACATCATCGCCCGCATGCAGAAACATGCCGGCGACCCGCGCAAGGAAGCGCGGCAGGTGCTGGACAACAACATCCGCATCCTGCAGCTGCTCGGCGAGGCGATTGTGCTCGCCGAGGCGAACACGCGGACGCTGACGGGAGAAGGCTGAGCTAGCGCTGCGCCGGCAGCGTGATGGCGACGGTGGTGCCGGCGCCCGGCGCGCCGGCAATCTCGAGCCTGCCGCCCAGCAGCTCGGCCAGGCCCTTGGCCAGCGGCAGGCCCAGGCCCGCGCCCTGATAGCGGCGGTTGAGCGCCGAATCCACCTGGCCGAACGGCGCCAGCGCGATCGGCACGTCGCCGGCAGAGATGCCGATCCCGGTATCGCTGATCTCGAACCTCACCATGCGGTCGGCGGCGCTGCTGCTGACCCGGATCGAGACCTTTCCGCCCGCCGGCGTGAACTTCAAGCCGTTCGAGATCACGTTGAGCAGGATCTGCTTCAGCTTGGTCTCGTCGCTCTGCATCGAGGTGGTGCGGGGATCGATCTCGATCGCGACCGCGACGCCGCTGTCCTGGATCTGCCGGTCGAGCTGGGCCACCGCGCCGCGCACCACCGCCACGGGGTCCACGGGACGCAGGATCACGTCGGCGGTGCCGAGCTCGATCTTCGAAAGATCGAGGGTGTTGTTGATGATGGTGAGGAGGTTTCGCCCGCCGTCGCCGATCTCCTTGGCATAGGAGAGATAGCGCTTGTCGCCCAGCGGCCCGAAGCCCTCGGCGCTCAGGATCTCGGCAAAGCCGATCACGGAGTTCAGCGGCGTCCGCAATTCGTGGCTCATGTTGGCCAGGAACTGCGACTTTGCCTTGCTGGCGGCCTCGGCGCGCGCCGCGGTCTGCGCCAGCTCGAGCGAGCGCGCATGTTCCGCGCGCAGCAGCTGGTCGCCGCGCCGCACGAACCAGATCAGCACCAGGTAGACGCCCAGCGTGATCAAGAGGACGATCGCAACCTGCAGCGCGATGCCGCGGTTGATGTCGCGCAGGAAGATGGTGACGTCGTCATAGACCTCGAACACGCCGACGATCTCGCTGCCCGGCCCGTTGCGGTAGATCGGGATATAGCTCGACATCAGGTCGCGATCGACCGTCACCGCCTCGGTCAGGCTGAAGCTGTTCTTGCGCGCGAGCTCGTTCTTGACCACGCCGGTGATCGCCGTGGCGAAGCCGGGCCGGTCGCGGACGTTCCAGCCGATCTGGTTGGGGTCGGTCGAGAAGATGATGTCGCCGTCCTTGTCGAAGATCTTCACCCGCGCGATCGGCGCGTCCTCGATGAAGCTCATGATCTCGCCGCGCAGTTGCGCGACTTCTGGCCGATCCTTCAAGGTTTCGCGGTCGGCCGCAGCCAGCGCTTCCATCAGCGGCGCGTTGCGGCTCCACAGCACGTTGGAGAGCACCTGCGCGACGTTGACGTTGTTCTGCTCGGCCATCTTCTCGAGCTCGCCCAGAGACCAATGCCAGTGGAAGACCGAGAGCAGCGCCGAGGCCGCCACCATCACCAGGCCGGCGACCATGGCGAAGCTGCGGGTCAGCCGGAAGCGGCGGTCCGGCAGTGCTTCATGCGCGCCCAGTATGTCCTGCGGCATCATCGGGTCTCTCGTTCCGCGGGCCGTCCGGCGCAATATTTCCGAGAGCGCGTTCATCGCTCCAACTTGCGCGAAAATCGTGAAGGAAGTCCTGCCGTGTCGGTCCTTTCCGATAGGAATATACTGATCTTTCAGCGAAAATTCACAGACCCCTGCGGGCGAATCGGACGTTCAGGCTAGGATCGGCGGGACGACCCCGGGAGCCAACATCGTGCCGAAACTCATCGCCGATCCGCTGCAGGCCGCCGCTTCGCCGATGGGCGCGATTGATTCCCGGGTCGCGGCCTATGTCGCGCAGTCCGGGCGCAGCGTCCTCCCGGCCGATGCCGCTGCGCCGGAGACCCCGGAGGCGCGGGCGCTCTGGTCCTGGTGGCGGGGCGCTGCCGCGGCCGGGCGGCAGCCGCATCGAAACGACTTCGACGTGGTCGAGAACCGGCAGCTTGCCGCCCATCTCTATCTGGTCGAGCCGGTGACGGACGGCTTCCGGTTGCGGCTGGCGGGTGAGGTGTTCGAGCAGTTGTTCCGCCGCCGCCGCGGCCATATCTGGCGGCGCGATGACGGCGAGCCGCTGGCGCGCGCCTTCGCCGGCTACTTCGATTTCGTGACCGAGCAGGCCCAGCCCTACCGCAGCCTGGGGCGGATGAAATGCGAGTATTCCGACTGGTTCAGCTTCGAATCGCTGCTCTGCCCGCTGCGCCACGCGGACGGCGTTCAGCTGCTGGGCGTGGCGGCGCGGGTGCCGGAACCGGGGTTTTGACGGGAAAGCGCGGAGAGATTGGTGGACCCGATCAGAATCGAACTGACGACCTTCTCATTGCGAACGAGACGCTCTCCCAACTGAGCTACGGGCCCACCCGGCGGGAGATCCGGCGCGGGCTTTGGGCCCGCGCGGAACGGGGCGGAATATGGTTGCCTGGGGCGTGGCCTGTCAAGCAGCGTCTAAGGTCTTGTTCAAGAAAACAAAAGCCTTAATTGGCCGGTGCGACCCCAGGGCCCCCGGGGCGACCTTGCACCCGGCCCCGGCCTTGGCTAGGGTCCGGCCCACTTGCTGAACCCCGGCCCGGAGGCAACCAGTCCCGCGGACGGCGTTGGGGATAAGCGCGGGCTCGGAGGAAGCGTCTCACGCCATGATTGCTCTCGCCAATCTGATCAACGCGGTCGTCAACATCTTCATCCTGATCCTGATCGTTCAGGTGGTGATGAGCTGGCTGATCGCCTTCAACGTGGTCAACACCCGCAACCGCTTCGTCTACATGATCGCGGACGTGGCCTATAAGATCACCGAGCCGGTGTTGCGGCCGATCCGCCGCATCCTGCCGAATTTCGGCGGTCTCGATCTTTCGCCGGTCGTTCTCATCCTCCTGCTCTACTTCATCCGCGACCTGCTGTTCGAGTATGTGATCTTTGCCTGAGGTCTCCGGCGCGCGTGCGGTTGCCGGTGGCATCCGCCTGCGCCTCAAGGTGCAACCGAAGGCGCGCCGCGAGGGCATCGCCGGATGGACCCCAGATCCGGACGGATTAGCCCTGAAGCTCTCGGTCGGCGCACCACCCGAAGACGGCAAGGCCAATGCCGCGGTGATCGCCCTGCTGGCGGAGGCGCTCGGTGTCGCCAAATCGGCGATTTCCGTCGTCTCGGGCGCAACCGACCGGCGCAAGCTGGTGGAAATTCGCGGCGACGAGAGGAATTTGCGCGCAGCTCTGGACGCGCTGCTGCTGCAACAAGGTAAGAAGGATTGAAGACCATGAGTGACGGAACCAGCCCGGCCAAATCAGCCGACCCGAAAGTGATCGACGGCAAGCTGTTCGCCGAAGGGCTGCGCGCCAAGATCGCGCGCCAGGTCGCGACGTTGAAGGAGAAGCACGGCTTCGTGCCCGGCCTCGCCGTGGTGCTGGTCGGCGAGGACCCGGCCAGCAAGGTCTACGTGCGCAACAAGGGCGAGCAGACCAAGGCCAGCGGCATGGCGAGCTTCGAGCACAAGCTCGACGCCTCGACCAGCCAGGCTGATCTCCTGAAGCTGATCGACCAGCTGAACAAGGACCCGAAGGTCAACGGCATCCTCTGCCAGCTCCCCGTGCCGAAGCAGATCGACCCGCAGGCGATCATCGACGCGATCGACCCTGACAAGGACGTGGACGGCTTCCATGTGGTGAATGCGGGAAGGCTTGCGACCGGCGGCAAGGGCCTCGTCCCCTGCACACCCTTCGGCTGCCTGCTGCTCTTGAAAGACCGGCTGGGCGATCTCGCCGGCAAGCATGCGGTCGTCATCGGCCGCTCCAACATCGTCGGCAAGCCGATGGCGCAGCTGCTGCTGAACGAGAGCTGCACCGTCACCATCGCCCATTCCAAGACCAAGGATCTCCCCGGCGAAGTGCGCCGCGCCGACATCGTGGTCGCCGCGGTCGGCCGTCCGGAGATGGTCAAGGGCGACTGGATCAAGGAAGGCGCGGTGGTGATCGACGTCGGCATCAACCGCATTGAGAAGGACGGCAAGGGCAAGCTGGTCGGCGATGTCGATTACGCCTCCTGCTATCCCAAGGCCTCGGCGATCACCCCGGTGCCGGGCGGAGTCGGGCCGATGACGATAGCATTGTTGTTGAACAACACGCTGATCGCCGCCTGCCGGCAGCACAACGTCGCGCTCCCGGATTAACTAGGTGGCGGAATAGACTGCAACTCTTTCCGGGTCTTGGCATTCATGAGCCGCGGGCCTATCTGAGGCCAGCGGTTCATTGAGTGTTTTTCAGTAAGGTAGATTTCTCATCATGCACGGCAAATTGCCCGAAAGCCCGGAACTCACCGCCATCCGGGAGCGGGAGACCACGATCGGCGTTCCCCTCGACTACCAGCGCGACATGGCGGCGGCCTCGCCCGGCTCGGCTTTGCGGCTGCAGGAGATCGGGCGGATCATCCGCGAGAATCAGTCGGTGCCCGAATCCGTGGCGATGATGGCGGCATTGGGCGCGGTGATGGCGGAGGACTGCGGCGAATGCGTGCAGATCTACGTCAACCTCGCGCTCAAGGCCGGGGTCGACAAGGCGATCGTCAAAGCCGCGCTGGAGAATCACCTGAGCGAGATGCCGACCGACCTGAAGCTCGGCTTCTGCTTCGGCCGCGTGGTGTCGGAGAACGATCCGATGCTGCTGGAGAAGGGTGCCGCGCTCGAGGCCCGCTTCGGCCGCAAGGCGCTGGTGGACCTTTCCCTGGCGATTGCGATGGCGCGCTTCTATCCGACAGTGAAGCGCGCGCTCGGCCATTCGCGCTCCTGCGCCGAGGTCAAGGTCTCGCTCTGAGCCGCTAGGCTTCCTGCACCGACACGCGCGATTGCCGCGCCGCCCAGGCGTGGTGCCGCTCGATGTTGCTGACCGCCCGGGCGACCGCGTTGGCGTCGGCGGGCTTGGCGATATATCCCAGCGCCTGCACCGACTCCGCCTTGGCGCGCAGGTTGGCGTCGCCGCTGATCAGCACGGTTTCGACATGATCCTCATGCAACGCCCGCGCGGCGGCGAGGCCGGTGCGGCCGTCGCGCAAGGTGATGTCGACCAGCGCGAGATCGGCATGCACCCGCCCGGCCTTGACCGGGGCGGCGCTGCCGTTCTCGGTGATGGCGACGACCTGATGCCCGGCATCGTTCAGCGCCGCCGCGAAAGCCGCAGCGGTCAGGGCGTCGTCCTCGACGATCAGGATCCGGAGCGCCATGATCCCTATTCGTGGCTGACTTCGGGCGAGGGGCGCGCTTCGACCACCGCCGGTCCGCCGTCCTCGGTCGCTGCGACCACCGCCGCCTCGACATCGTCGAGCTCGCGGCGCTGCAGCTTGATCGCCTTCATGATGGCGCTGCCCTCGGAAGCGGTGATGCTGCGCCCGCGCGGCGATTCCACGGCGCGGCTGCGGCGGATGAGATCGAGCAGGCGGCCGACCGCGCCCGGCAGATCCAGTGCTTCGACCAGCACATCGCCGACCGGCCGCGTGTTGCGCCGGGTGCGCGCCGCCAGCTGGCGGGTATAGGATTCGAAGAAAGGCGCGCGTCCGGTCTGCTCGTAGCAGGCGGAATCCAGCGCCAAGGCCGTCTGCAAGGTCGGCCGTCCCGGCCGGTCCGCATCGCTGTAGTCGCGCAAGGTCTGCGGCGAGAGGCCGGCCACCTTGGCGGCCTCCTGCGCACTCAGGAGTCGCACGGTCTCCAGGGCGGCTTCTTCGAAGGAATCCGGAACACGCATCTTGGTCATGGTTCAGCTCCTCGATGAACAGGCATGGCGAACACGCGGCCGGCCCGCTGCCATGATCGATCACGACAGGGGACGAGTTTCTCAGACCGGGGCCATCGGGAAACAAAGTCGGATATCGGGCGAAGGTTCCTTAACCCCGGCCGGCCGCGGTTCCGCACACAAAGGGGATTGAATTCAAGAGTTTGGCAAACCGGCTCGGGATCGCTATTTAGCAACGGTCGGATGTAATACTCGGGTCAGACCCACAGAGGATTCGATCGGGGGTTTCGATGCTGAACCTGACGCTCGCCGCCATCGCTTTCGTCGCCGCGCATTTCCTGATTTCCTCGACCGGCCTCCGGCCGCGGTTGGTGGTCCGGCTCGGTGAGCGCGGCTATGCCGGCCTGTTCTCCGCCCAGGCCCTCGCGCTGATCGGCTGGATGGCGATGGCGTTCCGCGCGGCGCCGCGCGACCAGGTCCTCTGGATGCTGCCGGGCGTCGTGCATCTCACGCTGACGCTGATGCCCGTCATCCTCCTGCTGGCGATCGGCGGCATTGCCGCGCCCAACCCATCCGCCGTCATGATGGCGGCGCCGGACCGTGCCTGGCAGCCGAAGGGCATCCTCACGGTGACGCGCCACCCGGTCATGTGGGCCTTCGGCCTCTGGGCGCTGCTGCACATCCTCGCCAACGGTGATCTCGCCGGCCTGATCTTCTTCGGCGCCTTCGCCGTCCTGGCGCTGGCCGGCACCTTGGCGATCGATGCCAAGAAGCGCCGCAGCTGGGCGCCGGAAAGCTGGCAGGCCTTCAGCGCTTCAACCTCTAACCTGCCGTTCCTCGCCATCGCCCAGAAGCGAACCCGGTTCGACTGGCGCGGTATCGGCTGGAAGACGCTGGCGATCGCGGCGGCGCTCTATCTCGCGATCGTGTTCTGGCTGCACCCGAGGATCATCGGCGCGCCGCTGCTCTGATCACTCCACCCTGACCGCGGTGCCGCTCGCACTCACCATCAGCATGCTGCCGCTCTTGCCGATGACCTCGTAGTCGATATCGACGCCGACCACCGCGTTGCCGCCGGCCTCGCGCGCCGCCTGCTGCAATTCCCGGAGCGCGGTCTCGCGGGCGCCGCGCAAGGCGTCCTCATAGGCGCCGGAGCGGCCGCCGACGATGTCGGTGACCGAGGCGAAGAGATCGCGGAAGATGTTGGCGCCGACGATCGCTTCGCCCGCCACCACGCCGAAATACTCGACGATGCGGCTGCCTTCGATTCCGGGAGTCGTGGTGACGATCATGGTTCTTGCTCCTGCTCCTGGTCATGTTTGGGCAATCGGTCGCGCATGCCCTTCGGCCGGATGGCATGGCTGTCACCGCGCCCGGCTTCCAGCGACGCCTTCTGCAGCTCGGCGCGGAAGTCGTCGCGCTTCTGGTGGATCGAGGCGATCACCGGTCCCATCGGCACGCCGAGTGCCACCAGGGACGCTTCCGACAATTGCAGGCTGGCCTCGACCGTCTCCGGCACTGCATCGGTCGCGCCGATCGCATAGAGATGTCGCGCATGATCGGAATCCCGGGCGCGGGTGATGATCTTCACGTCCGGCCGCAGGTCGCGCACCTGGTTGACGACCCGGTCGATCGCCGCCGCCGACTCGATCGTGATGACGACCGCGCGCGCTTCCTCGAGACCGCAGGCCTTCAGGAACATCGGGTCGGCGGCATCGCCGAAATAGACCCGATGCCCGCCGCGCCGGTCGCGGGTGACACTGGCGGCGTCGAAGTCGACCGCGACGAAGGGCACGCCATGCTCGGAGAGCAGCGCCGCGGTCACCTTGCCGACCCGGCCGTAGCCGACCACGATTGCATGGCCGCTGAGATGCTCCGGTGCGATCACCAGCTCCGGCTCAGGCGTGCCCTTCCTGTCCAGCAGCGGCGCCAGCTTCCGACCGGCGATCGCCAGCAGCGGCAGCAGCGCCATGGTGAGCGAGGCGGCGACCAGGGTGGTGCGGGCGAGCGCACCCTCGACCAGTCCGGCCGCCGTCGCCGCGCCGATCGTGACGAAGGCGAACTCGCCGCCGGGACCCAGCAGCAGCCCGAGCTCCACCGCGGCCGAGCGCGGCAAGCCGAACAGCCGTCCCAGGCCAAAGACCAGCGCCGCCTTGACGACGATGATCGCGACTACGACAGCGGCCAGCCAAAGCGGATGGTGGATGACCTCGCGCACGTCGATGCTCATGCCGACGCTGAAGAAGAAGATGCCGAGCAGGAGGCTTTTAAACGGCTCGATCGTCGCCTGGATCGCCTTGCCGTATTCGGTCTCGGCCAGCAGCAGCCCGGCCACGAAGGCGCCCAGGGCCATGGAGAGCCCAGCCTGCCGTGCCGCCACTCCTGCGGCGACGATCACGAACAAGGTTGCGGCGATGAAGAGATCGTTGGACTTGGTGGCCGCGGCAAAGCGGAACACCGGCCGCAGGAAGATCCGGCCCAGCACCGCGATGATCCCGAGTGTAGCGACCGCCGTCAGCAGTGCGGTCGCCAGGCTCTCCGCCAGCGAGCCATGGGTCCCGCCGCCCAGGATCGAGACGAAGAGCAGGATCGGGATCACCGCCAGATCCTGCGCCAGCAGCACGGAAAAGGCCGCTCTGCCGACCGTGGTGGTGAGCCGCCCCTGGTGCGCCAGCACCTCGAGCACGATCGCGGTCGAGGAGAGCGAGAGACTGGCGCCGAGGATGATCGCGGTTGCGGGATCGCGCCCGCTGCCCCCGGCCATCAGCCCACCGATCACCACCGCTCCGGTCAGCACTTGCAGCGAGCCCAGGCCGAACACCAGCCGCCGCATGGTGATCAGCCGCTGCAGAGAGAGCTCGAGCCCGATCAGGAACAGCAGGAAGACGACGCCCAATTCGGCGAAGCGGGACACGCTCTCGGCATCGACGATGCTGAACCAATAGAGCGCCGGCAGGCGATCCATGAACGAGCCGAGGCCGAGCGGTCCCAGGGCTGCGCCGGCGGCGAGATAGCCGAGGATCGGGCTGACCCCCAGCCGCCGCAGCATCGGCACGACCAGCCCTGCGACCGCCAGCACGACCAGGGCGTCGCTATAGGCGCCGATATTGAACCCGTTCTCCATCGCCCGCTCGCAGCCGCCGAATCACCCGACAGCATTGTGACATGCGCAACCACACCCGTCATGGCCGTCCGCGGGCTTCGCGGATCGACCCGACATTGGGGTGCCGTTGGACCGGTTCACCCGCGCCCATGCTGCAAAGCGACCTTCCCAGCGCCATAGATCCGCCCCAGAGAAGCAGCAGTGTTGAAGCCGCGCGGAGCCTGCGCGCAAGGGGGAGTGGCGATGGGAAGAGTGTTGCCTTGGTTGGTGCCGGTCTGCCTGGCGCCTTCGCTTTCCGGCTGTGTGTTCTATTACATGATCGGCGTCGCCCTGATGCCGCAGCCCCGCATCGTCTCGATCGACGTCGCCTGGTCCAAAGATGAGGCCGCCTGCCGCGCCGCGTTCGAAGGCGAGCCGGGCGAACTGGAGTTCGTCGGCCTGGAGACTTCGCATCGCACGAAAGCCAGTGGCCTGAGCTTTGCCGAGCGTGAGAACGGGGTCTGGCTTTTACCGACCGACGACCCGTCTTTCGAGATCCTGGATGGGTTCGGTCGTGCCGTCTTCGACTTCGACAACGACGGGGCGCTTGACCTGGCCTACATCCGGGACGACGCCATCTTCGTGGCGCCGGCGACCCGCGCCATGCGCGATGCCTTCGAGTCGGGCCGCAAGCCGGAAGCGACGCTGATCGGGTTGGGATTCCGGGTACTGCATCGCTTCACCCTGGACGCCGCGGAAGCGGTCGCGATCCAGCGGGTGAACGACGTCACCTATCTGCTCGCGACGCGGCCCGACGGCCAACGGCCCCAGCCGAATGCGCCGAGATACCAGCCGCTGATTCCCACGCATGAGCCGGATTTCTTCGGCCGCCGGGAGATGGATCTCTACCGGATCGGGGCCGTCGGCACGGCCCGCAAGGTCTGCACCTTCCAGGTCGTGCGCGGCTTCCCGGCCTAACCCCGGTCGCGCTTCAGCAGCCGCAGCCTGAGCGCGTTCAGCTTGATGAATCCCGCCGCGTCGCGCTGGTCGTAGGCGCCGGCATCGTCCTCGAAGGTGACGTGCTTCAGGCTGTAGAGGCTCTTCTCGGACTTGCGGCCGATCACCGTGGCGTTGCCCTTGTAGAGCTTCACCCGCACGGTGCCTTCAACATACTCCTGGCTCTTGTCGATCAGGGCCTGCAGCATCTCGCGCTCCGGCGCGAACCAGAAGCCGTTGTAGATCAGCTCCGCATAGCGCGGCATGATCTCGTCCTTCAGATGCGCGGCACCCCGATCGAGGGTGATCGATTCGATGCCGCGATGCGCCGCGTGCAGGATGGTGCCGCCCGGGGTCTCGTAGACGCCGCGCGACTTCATGCCGACGAAGCGATTCTCCACCAGGTCGAGCCGGCCGATACCGTTGGCCTTGCCCAGCGCATTGAGCTTGGTGAGCAGCGTCGCCGGCGACAGCGTCTCGCCGTCGATCGAAACCGCGTCGCCCTTCTTGAATCCGATCTCGATCACCGTCGCCTTGTCGGGTGCGGCTTCCGGCGAGATGGTGCGCTGGTAGACCATCTCCTCCGGCTCGATCCAGGGATCCTCCAGCACTTTGCCTTCGCTGGAGGAATGCAGCAGGTTGGCATCGACCGAGAACGGGGCTTCGCCGCGCTTGTCCTTGGCGACCTGGATCTGGTGCGCCTCGGCATATTCGATCAGCTTGGTGCGCGAGGTCAGGTCCCATTCGCGCCAGGGTGCGATGACCTTGATGTCCGGGTTCAGCGCATAGCAGGAGAGCTCGAAGCGGACCTGGTCGTTGCCCTTGCCGGTGGCGCCATGCGCCACCGCGTCCGCGCCGGTCTTCTTGGCGATGTCGATCAAGTGCTTGGAGATCAGCGGCCGGGCGATCGAGGTGCCGAGCAGATATTGCCCCTCATAGAGCGCGTTGGCGCGGAACATCGGGAAGACGAAGTCGCGGCAGAACTCCTCGCGCACGTCGACGATATGGATCTCCTTGATCCCGGCCCGCTCGGCCTTCTGGCGCGCCGGTTCCAGCTCTTCGCCCTGGCCGAGATCGGCGGTGAAGGTCACCACCTCGCATCGGTAGGTCTCCTGCAGCCATTTCAGGATGACGCTGGTGTCGAGCCCGCCGGAATAGGCGAGCACGACCTTCTTGATGTCCCGGTGCGGGGCGCTGGCCATGGGAAATTCGCTCTGCTGGTTTTGAGGAGGTCGGAAAAGCGCGGCGAAACTAGGGGATCGCCCCGAGCGAGACAAGATGGCGAGCGGCCGCGCCCGAAACAGGACGGTGGCGATGGCCATAATTATATAGTAATCTAATATTAGATAATAATTTATCTTTTTGTGGCCGATGCCCCCGCGTCTCATCGTCAGCCCGCGCTTCGAACTGTTCCTGGCCTTGGCGGCGCTGCTGGGCGCCGACCGGGGCGAGGCGCCTTGGCTCAGCCAGGCCCGGCGCAAGCTCGACCCGACCACCCGCCGCCGCATGGGCGATCTGGCGCTGGCCCCGGCCTTCTGGCTGGCGCTGGCGGCGGTGCCGGGCACGGCGGCCTTGGACGGCGATACCGATGCGCTGATCGCCGCGGTCGCCGGCCTGCCCGCGGCGGATTTCGCCCGCCGCTGCCGCGACGCCCTGCCGGCCGGCGTGGCCGATCCGGCGCTCGCGCGCCTCACCGCGCGGCTCGTCGAGGATTCGGCGGGACTGCAGCAGGCCGCCGTCGACGCGCTGCGCCGGTTCGACCGCCTGGCCTTCGCCGCCTTGTGGCGCCGCGCGGCGCCCGATCTCGAAGAAGCGGCCCGCAACGCCGTCGCACCGGCGGTTGAAGGAAAGGAGACCGTCGTCTTCCCCAGCCTCTTCGGCGCGCACCGCTTCGAGCTCGGCAAGCTCACCCTGCTGACACTTCCGCCGGAGCGGTTGCTGGCGCCAAGGCCCCCCGCGCCCGCGCTCGCGGCGCCGGATCCTGAGGCGGTGTTCCGCGCGCTCGGCGATGCGACGCGCTATGCGATCGCGCGCCTGATCGCCCGCGAGCCGCTAACCGGCGCCGAACTCGCGCGGCGCCTCGGCGTCTCAGGCCCGACCTTGACGCATCATCTGAAAGAACTGCGCCACGCCCGGCTGGTGACCGAGCTGCGGCGCGGCAACAGCATCGAGCTCAGCCTCGACCGCGACGCCATCGCGGCGCTGTCCGCCGCCGCGCTGGAGAACCTGTTCGCCGCGGCGGCCCCGATTGCGATCCGGCGCTCGCGGCGCCGCTAGTCCTGCTTCTTCGCGAGCTTATTCAACTCCAGCCCGGCATCGATCGCTTCGAGGCTGCCGATGCCGGCCTTGGCAGCGACCGCCGCCTCGAAATGCTGGCGCGCGGCCTTGGTGTCGTCCTGCAGCAGCGCCCATTGCCCCAGGTAATAGCGGGTCTCGGCGGCGAGGCTGGCATTGGTCGCGGCCTTGCCGGCCTTCGCGGCGGCGAGGAGATCGGCCTCGCTCATCTTGCCCCGGTAGAAGGCGACCACCGGCATCGGCCATTGCTCGTCGGGGAAGTTCTTGGCCGCGGCCGCCAGCGGCGCCGCATCCTTCTGCCCCAGCCGCGCGCGGGTGATGTAGAGCCGCAGGGCGGCATAGGGGTTGTCGTTGCGCGCCTGCATCAGCGCCGCGAAATCCTCGGCCGCCGCGGCGTTGTCGCCTTTCAGCATCTCGGCGCGGCCGCGGTTGTAGAGCGCGTCCAGCGCCGCCGGGTCGGCCTTCAGCAGCTGGTTGAGATCGCTGATCGCATCCTCGTTCCGCTGCAGCGCGATCAGCAGCCCCGCGCGCTGCAGCCTCGAGATGCCGTCATCCGGCCGCTGCTTCAGCACGCCGCTGAGGTCCTTCACCGCGGATTCGATCTTGCCCTGGTTCACGTAGATCAGCGCCCGGTAGAACAAGGTGTCGGGATCGTTGGGCGCCCGCTCCAGCACCTGCGCGAAGTCGTTCAGCGCATAACGGGTCTGCCCCAGCAGCGCATAGGCGGCGCCGCGGTTGTAGAGTGCGTCGGTGGCGCCCGGGTCGATCTTCAGCGCCGCGGAGAAATCCTGGATTGCTGCCTTGATCTCGTTGCGCTGCGCCTGCGCCTTGCCGCGGAACACATAGGCGGCGCCGAGCGCCTTGCCCCGCAAGCTGCCGCCGGTGATGAGTTGCGTGCAGGCGACCGCCCGCGCCTCCGGATCGTCGCCCGTGGCGCAAGGCTGCATCGCCTCGACCGTGGGGTCGGGCGCGCTCGGCGGAGCCGTGGTCTCGGCCGCCGCTGCGCCGGCCGCAACGACCAGCCAGCAGACCAGCAAGAAAACACGCCAATGGGGTCGCGGCACGAGGCACCTTCTGGGCTGGGGTCCGGCTTCAATAGCATGCGGCCCCTGGAACGGCAGCCGGATCGGCCTCTCAACATTGCATGAAGCCGCGGCGAAATCATCTCTAGGAGCACCGAGGCGGGCAAGGGCTTCGTGGTCGTGGCGTCGGAGGTGAAGACGCTGTCGAGGGGCAGAGTTGGAAGGGCGTCTCGGCGAAGGTCGAGCGCCCTTCTTCTTTGCCCAGGGACGCTACTCCTCAACTTGCGCGGGCGGCCCGCGCCTGATTGAGGCCGTTCGCCCCGGTTCCGGTCAGGGGAATCCGGCCACAGCATCGGCATCAATGCATTCTTAAGTGTTCAAGGATCATTCTTCCGATCGATATATCGTACCGCGATCTTGGGAGAGAGACGATGCTCAAGCATACCCGGATCATCCAGCGCCTCGGCGCGCTGCTGCTCATCAACATCGCGCTGATGATCGCCCTCGGCAGCATCGGCTATCTCGGCATGTCGTCGATCCGAGAGGGGCTACGCACCGTCTACGAAGACCGCACCGTTGCCTTGGGCCAGGTGAAGGTCATCGTCACCAACTACTACGAAGTTCGGCTGGCCGTCCTGGCGGCACTCGGGGCCAAGGATCAGGCGGCTGTCGCCGAGAAGAGTGCCGCGGTGGACACGCGAAAAGGCGAAGCGGCACAGACTTGGACGGCGTACATGTCTACACACCTCACCGACGAGGAAGCCCAGCTTGCGAAGGCGACCGCCGGCGATATCGCCGCCTACGACGCCGCGTCGAGCAAGGTGCTCGAGCGCCTGATGGCAGGCGACCAGCCGGGGGCACAGGCCGTGGCGACAAGCGAGGGCGGCCCCGCCTTCAAGGCGCTCGCCGAAAACCTCAACCAGCTCGCAGCCCTGCAGGCGCGCGTCGCGGGCGAAGAATACGAAAAGGCCAAGGCCTCGTTCCAGGCCAACCTCATCATGCTGGCGCTGATCGTCATCGCCGCGGCGATAGCCGGCGCGGTCCTGGCCTGGGTGGTGGCCCGCTCGATCACCCTGCCGCTGAACGGCGTCATCGCCGTGATGAACGCCTTGACCGCGGGCAACCTCCAGGTCGAGGTCGCCGGCCAGGATCGGCGCGACGAGGCCGGCAGCGTCGCCAAGGCCGTCGGCGTCTTCAAGCAGGGCCTGGTCGAGGCCGAACGGCTCCGGGCCGAGCAACAGGCGGAGCAGGAACGCCAGATCGCGCGCGGCCGCAGGATGGAAGACGCGGTCACCGCGTTCGACCGGGTGATCAGCGACATCGTCAACGGCGTGACCTCCGCGGCCACCCAGCTGCAATCCACCGCCCAGTCGATGTCGGCCACGGCGGAGCAGACGGCACGCCAATCGACGGCGGTGGCGGCGGCCTCCGAGGAGACCACGCAGAACGTGCAGACCGTGGCCTCGGCGACGGAAGAGCTCTCGGCCTCGATCGGCGAAATCACCAGTCAGGTCTCGGAATCGACCAAGATCGTGGGGGAGGCCGTCGAACAGGCCACCGACACCAATGCCAAGGTGAAAAGCCTGGCGGAAGCGGCGCAGAAGATCGGCGATGTGGTGCGCCTCATCAACGACATCGCCGGCCAGACCAACCTACTGGCGCTGAACGCCACGATCGAAGCCGCCCGCGCCGGTGAAGCCGGGAAGGGTTTCGCGGTGGTCGCCTCCGAGGTGAAGACCCTGGCGACTCAGACCGCGCGGGCCACGGACGAAATCGCCGGCCAGGTCCGCGCGATCCAGGACGCGACCGCCAGTTCCGCGGAGGCGATCGAGAGCATTTCCAGGACCGTGGGCCGCGTCAGCGAAATCTCCACCGCGATCGCCTCCGCGGTCGAGGAGCAGGGTGCCGCGACCCAGGAGATTTCCCGCAACGTCCAGCAAGCGGCCCAGGGCACCCAGGAAGTATCTTCGAATATCTCCGGCGTCACCCAGGCCGCACAGCAGACCGGCAGCGCCGCCGGCGAAGTGCTGACCGCTGCCGGCGAACTCGGTCGGAACGGCGTCCTGTTGAAGACCAAGGTGGACGAGTTCCTGCGGACGGTGCGCGCCGCCTAGGACGCCTTGCGGTCCTTCCAGTCGAAGTAGCGCATCGCCAAGGGCAGGAACCAGGGATCGCCCGAGTAGAAGGGCAAAGTCGGGAAGGGCGTCTCGGCGAAAGCCGAGCGCCCTTCTGCCTTGCCCTCGATCATGGCGGCGAGCTTGGCGCCGAAATGCGTCCCCATCGGGATCCCGGCGAAATTGTAGCCGAGCCCGTACCAGACATGATCGCGCCCGCCGATATGCGGCATCATGTCGAACGTCCCGGCGCAATAGCCGGTCCAGGCATGGCTGAGCTTCACCGTGCTGAGCTGCGGGAAGACCCGCCGCAGGATGCCGTGCAGGAATGCGGCGATCTCCGTCGCGTCGCCGCGCGGGACCCCGGTGCCGCCGCCGAACAGCAGGCGCCGGGAATCCGGCGCCGGCCGGAAGAAATCGATGTTGGTGTTGGAATCGATCATGGTGCGCAGGTTCGGGATCGCGTCCCGGAGCTGTGCCTCGCTGAGCTCCTCCGTCGCCGCCATATAGGCCTGGAACGGGATCACCCGTTTCGCAAGCCAGCTCAGGCCCCGCGGCGTGTAGCCGTTGGTGGCGATGATCGCGTCCCTGGCCACGACGGTGCCGCGATCGGTGACGAGATGGACCCCGTCCGGCTCCGGCGTCACGGCTGTGACGGCGGTCCCGTCGCTGATCACGGCGCCGGCGGCCTTCGCCCGCTCGGTCAGGCCCTGGTGATAGAGCCCGGAATGGATCGCCGCGAGGTCGGGAATGATTGCGCCGCCGTGATAGAGGTCGCTGCCGAACTCGCGCCGTTGCTCGGCGCGCGGGACCATCTCAAAGGGATAGCCGAGATGCCCGCGCATCGGTTCGAGGTCGATGGCCAGCGCGTCGTAGTGCTTGGTGCTGGTGGCGGCGATGAACCTTCCGTGTCGCGTGAAATGGCAGTCGATCCGCTCGCGCTCGATCAGCTCGATGACGCCGGTGAAGGCATCGCCCAATTCGCGGTACATGGCGATGCCCTGGGCCTCGCCGTGCTTCTTCATCAGGGTGGTGAGCGAATGCTTCAGCACCCGCCCCAGATAGCCGGCATTGCGCCGTGCCGCCCCCGAACCCGCGGCATCCTGGTCCAGCACCAGCACGCTGCGCCCGGCCCGGGCCAGTTCCAGCGCCGCCCGCATGCCGGTGAAGCCGCTGCCCACCACGGCCACGTCGACTCGCGGCGGCAGCGACGTTGCCGGCTGCAGGACCGGTCGCGCCGCGTCCCACCAATAAGGCTCAAACTTGATGGATGGCAGCGCGATGCCGTCCATCGGCGGAGTTCCCTTCACGATTTTCGCTTTCCCTTGCCCGCGCGTGATGAACCGCGACGCTAGTTGAAACATTCCCGCTGCGCCAGCCGCCGATGCCAGGACCCTTGGGCCAGAAGTCCGCTTGGCGGGAGATTGCACTCAAGCCTATTGTTGAATGATGCGGATGATTCGCGTCGCCTTCCTTTTGTTCGCCTGCACGGCCTTGCCCATGGTGGGACCCGTGGCGGCCCAGGATGCTGCACCGGAGGCCAAGGCGATCGGCGAGATCCTCGCGGTCGGCGCGCCGCCGCTCATCGATATCGACGCCGCGCTCGGCGCCGAGGCGGTCGCCGCCTTGCGCAACACCTATACCCTGCGCGGCAACCGGCCGATCTGGTTCGTGACCGCCGCGGCGCCCGCCGCCCGGGCCCTGATCGACCGGCTCACCCAGTCCGATCTGACCATCGGCAACAACCTGCAGCCGCTGCTCGACGCGGCCCGCGCCCGGACCTATGAGAGCGGCGTTGACTCCCGCGCCGCTGCCGACCTGCTGCTGAGCGCGCTCTACAGCGCCACGGCCCGCGCCCTGCGTCCGAAGGATGCGCCCGCCGGTTTCGCGGCCGCTCTTGATGCGCTCTCGGCCTCCACCGACCCGATCGCATTGCTGAGCGAGCCTGAGCCGGTCGCGCCCGCGCCGGTCGCAGAAGCCCCGAAGGTCGAGACGCCGCCGGCGGTGGAAGCGCCCAAGGTCGAAACGCCGCCCCCTGCACCGCCGCCGCCGGAATCGCCGGAGCAGGCGCGCATTAAGGCGGCGCTGGCGTCCCTGCAGGATTGGCCGGTGATCCCGGACGGGCCGAAGCTCGCGCTCGGCGATGCCGGCCCGCGGGTCGAGGCCTTGGGCAAGCATCTGATCGCTTCCGGCGATCTCAAGGCCGAGACCGCGGGCGCTGAGTTCGACCTGCCGCTGAAATCCGCGCTGGAGAATTTCCAGCGGCGGCACGGCTTGCCGCCGGACGGCGTCATGGGCGCCGGCACGCTGGCCGCCCTCAATGTCCCGGCCAAGGACCGTGCGGCCAGCCTGGAGCGCAACATCGCCCGCAGCCAGGCGCGCCAATGGGGCGAGCGCTATCTGGTCGTCAACCTCGCCGCCGCGCGCTACCGGCTGGTCGACAAGGGCAGCACCATCGTCGAAGGCCCGGCGATCCTCGGCGCCGTGGCGACACCGACGCCGGTGCTGGATGCCGCGATCGACCGGGTCGAACTGCGTCCCTCCTACCGCATCCCGCAGAGCGTCGCCGATCGCCAGCTCTGGCCGCGCCAGGAAGAGGACGCGCTCTATTTCATCAACCACGGCATCCGCGTGACCGATGACGGCTTGCGCCAGGTACCGGGGGCCGGCAACCCGCTGGGGTTGGCCAAGCTGCTCATCGCCGGCAACAACCGCATCGCCTTGCACGGCGCACCCGGCGGCGAGCAGAACCAGGCCGCCTTCGATGCCCCTGAACGCCATGCCAATCTCGGCTGCGTGGCGCTGCCGAACATCGCCGCCCTGGTGAAGGCTTTGCTCGCCGCGGATCCCGCCTGGACCGAAGGCCGCATCGACGGCGCGCTGGCGGTCGGCGGCACCCAGGTCGTGGCGCTGGCCCAGCCGGTCCCGGTGCATTTCGTCTACGACACCGCCTGGATCGACGCCGACGGCACGCTGCAATTCCGCGACGACATCTACGGCTGGGACAAGGAAATGCCCGGCGCCGAAGTGAACACCGTCCCAGAACCCTGCGGCAGCTAACCCATCCGGCTTCCGCCGGTCAGGAACGGCTTCAGCAGCGCCAGATCCGCGGCGCTCAAGCGATCGGATGCCGTGCTCGCCTGGTGCCAGTAGGGATAGATCAGCACCGGCTTGCTCACGTCGTCGAGCTTCTTGCGCTCCTCGTCGGTGAGCTTCAGGTCGCCCGCCGGCAAATTCGCCTTCAACTGCTCCTCGTTGCGCGCGCCGATCACCGCAGCGGTGACGCCAGGCCGGCCCAGCGACCAGGCCAGCGCGATGGCCGACGCCGACTGCTTCTTGGCTTCGGCGATCTCGACCAGCACCTCGATGATGTCGTAGAGCTGCTCCTCGTTGTTGATCGGCGGTTCGCCCCAGCCATTCAGATGCCGGCCTTCCGGCATCGGCTTGCCGCGGCGGTATTTGCCGGACAGCAGGCCGCCGGCCAGCGGGCTCCAGATCAGGATGCCGAGCCCCTGGTCGACTGAGATCGGCACCAGCTCGTATTCGGCTTCGCGCGCCTGCAGCGAGTAGTAGATCTGCTGGCCGACGAAGCGCGCCTGATGTCGCGCGTCCGACACCGCCAGGGCCTTCATGATGTGCCAGCCGGACCAGTTGGAAACGCCGATGTAGCGCACCTTGCCGGAGCGCTGCAGCGCGTCCAGCGCGTCGATCGTCTCCTCGAGCGGCGTCTCGCCGTCCCATTGATGCATCTGGTAGAGATCGATGGTCTCGCGCCTGAGGCGCTTCAGACTCTCCTCGCAGGACTTGATGATGTGATGCCGCGAGAGACCGCGGTCGTTCGGTCCCTTGCCCATCGGGAAGCGCACCTTGGTTGCGACCAGCAGATCCTTGCGCGCGCCATCCAGCGCCTCGCCGACCACCTCTTCCGAAACACCCGACGAATAGGCATTGGAGGTGTCGATCATGTTGCCGCCCGCATCGCGGTAGAGGTCGATCTGACGTCGTGCCCCGGCCACATCGACCTTGCCGGCCTTGTTGAAGAATTCACCCACCGAGCCGAAGTTCGCGCTGCCGAGAATGAGGGTCGAGACCTTCAAACCAGACCGTCCGAGCAAGCGGTATTCCATGGCGTTTCCTTCCAGTCATGCATGCAGGTTCGGCCGAGGAGAACCGGCCGTTTGGATATTGCATGCAGTGTAAGCACAGCCGGCGGCGCGCGCCAAGCGTGCGATGGAACTCCCTCCCCCGTCTTCGGGGGAGGGCGGGGTGGGGGTGCCACAAGCTCGATGCGGAAAACTAATTCGGCAGAAATACCGCGCGGACGAAGTCGCGGTAGAGGCGGATCTGCTGCGGCAGGATCGCGGGATCTTGCATCATCCGGCCGAGCACCAGCCCGCCCTCGACCAGGGTCGAGGCCATGTCGGCGAGGCCGTCGAGGTCGACCGGCAACTTCGGCGGATAGCGTTCGGCGATCAACTCGAACCGCGCCTTGAAGCGGTCGCGCCAGGCCAGCACGCCCTGCCGGTTGAGCTCATGGACCTCGCGGTTGAACAACTGGTCCTGATAGGTGAAGGACGCGGCGAGGCAGCCGGGATGTGCCTCCTTCAACTGGCCCAGCATCTCGGCCAGCAACTGCAGGCCGACCAGGAAGCCGTGCAGCGGATCCTCGTTGAGCGCGTCGCCGCGCCCGAACACGTCGTCCAGGATGGCGCGGTCATGGGCGAGATGCCGCTCCAGCATCGCCTTGGCGAGCCCGGTCTTGTCGCCGAAGTGGTAGAAGAACCCGCTCTTGGTGATGCCGACCGCGGCGATCAGCTCCTCGATCGAGGTCGCGGCGAAGCCCTTGGCCAGCACCGCGCGCTCGGCCGCTTCCAGCAGCAATTCGCGGGTCTCGCTGCCCTTGCGGGCCAATGCCGTCCTGCCCTGCATGTCCGCCCCCATTTCTGAAGCGCGCCTCGAAAGCCCGGCGAAATTACTGTACCGTTGGTGCAGCAATCTGTGACAGAGACCACAGATTGCAGGGTCAGGTCTCTGACCATTGCTCATTAAGCCATTCGTAAAGCTCAATTTTCCGAAAGTCAGGCAGCTGTACCGCGCGCTTTCTGGAGGAAAGTGTGGCATTGGGCGAATTTCCCGCCGTCGGCGGGCTGAACCGCCGCTCGCGAATCCCCCGAATGAAAGGCCGCCCATGTCCTCCCAGACTTCCGCCAAATACCGCCAGCGCCTGCCCCAGCTGGGCACGAAGCAGTTCCTGACCGATGCCGGCCTCGAGACCGTGCTGGTCTTCCTCGACGGCATCGACCTGCCTTGCTTCGCCTCCTTCCCGCTGCACAACAGCCAGGAAGGCGCGAAGCGCCTCAGCGACTACTACGCCGGCTTCGCCAGGCTCGCCGTCGAGAACGGCGCCGGCCTGATTCTGGAAAGCGCCACCTGGCGCGCCAATGCCGACTGGGCGGCGAAGCTCGGCTTCGATGCCAACGCTTTAGCAGCCGTCAACCGCCGCGCCATCGAGCTCATGGCGGAAGTCCGCCGCGCCCATGAAACCGCGCAGAGCCCGATGCCGATCAGCGGCAATATCGGTCCGCGCGGCGACGGCTACGATCCCGGCAAGCTGATGACGGCGCAGGAGGCCGAGGATTATCACGGCGTCCAGATCCGCGTCTTCGCCGAGACCGAAGCCGACTATGTCTCCGCCTTCACCATGACCAACACGCCGGAGGCGATCGGCATCGTCAAGGCCGCCAAGGCCGCGAAGATCCCGGTGGTGATCTCCTTCACGGTCGAGACCGACGGCAACCTGCCGACCGGCCAGTCCTTGAAGGACGCCATCGCCGAGGTCGAAGCGGCGACCGGTAACTACGCCGCCTATTACATGGTCAACTGCGCCCATCCGACGCATTTCGACAGTGTGCTCGACAAGGACGCGGCCTGGGTGAAGCGCATCCGCGGCATCCGCGCCAATGCCTCCTGTCGCAGCCATGCCGAGCTCGACGCGGCGACCGATCTCGACGCCGGCAATCCGGCCGAGCTCGGCCGGCAGTATGCGGATCTCTTGAAACACTACCCGCACTTCACCGTGCTCGGCGGCTGCTGCGGCACCGACTTCCGCCATGTCGAGGCGATCTCGGCGAACTGCTGCGCCAAAACCGCCTGACGAAAGTCGCGCGGCGTCCGAGGCAAGCGTTGCGTGAACGGAAGGGTCGCTTCCTCGCGAGGCGACCCTTCTTGACGCCGCGAGCGGAAACAAGGACGTAACGGCGCGCTATTCAAACGAAGCTGCTATCCCGAAGACGGCAGCCATGACCAGCACGATCAGGACATAGAAGATCTGGCGCATGGCTACGTCGGATATTCGGCTCGCCAGGCTGGGCCGGCGCAGTTGCGGCGCGGCCGGTACGATCTCGTCATAGGAAGCCGGGTCATCCACGGTCAACCTGATTTCGCGGCGGTTGCGCAGCACCAGCGTCTGCTCCCAGCCGGCATGCTTCGACGTCGCATTGACGATCTCGTCATATGGCCAGCGGTGCAGGCGCCGTCTATTCGAGCCGAAGATGTATAGACCGTCTTCCGCCGCCTGCAGGGTCACCTCGACGTCGCGACCGGCGTTGGGATCGAAGATCCTGGAACCCCACATTCAAACTCTCGCTCAACTCAACGGGACACAACGGCCGGCGGTCATTCTCGCCGACGCAAAGTGCGTCGCCAAGATACACAAGTAGATACTGAGCGCGCGAATAGGGCGCATAGACTTGGGACGGCCGCGCTCGCGCGGAGCTTCAGCGAGGCGATGTCGCAGCGGACAATCCGCGCGCCCTATACTATGATCGCGCCGCTTCCTGAGCTTGTAGGATATCAAACCGGCGCGACCGCAACCCCGACCGGACCTAGACGGCGCGCGAGGATACCCACCAACCCTATCGGGGGTGGGCTTCGTGCTCCATCCAGGCGTCAAGGCAGTTCGTCGTACTGCGGCAGGGCGTCGGTGATCTCGAACCACGGGGCCTTGGAGCCGACGAAGATATGCGCGGTCGGGCGGATCGACGGCGCATCGATCAGCGAGCCCATGGCGACATGGAGATACTTGCCTTCACGCACCACCGAATAGAGCAGTGAGCCGCAGGCCCCGCAGTGGGTGTCGTTGCCTTCAGCGTCGCCATGGACGAGGAGCGCGGCGTCGCCGGCGGTGAGGCGGAGCTTCCCGCGCTTGATGCCCGCGAAAGGCTTGAACGCCGATCCGGTGGTCCGCCGGCATTGCGAGCAGTGACAGATCATGGCGTATTCGAAGGAGTCTTCGACGGTGTATTGCACCGTGTTGCAGAAGCAGGCGCCTCGCAGTTCGCGGCTCATCCCGCCGCTGCGGCGTCCCGCACGCTCTTGCGCTCGCGGATGCTCTCGCTCTTCAGCTGGCCGCAGGCGGCCATGATGTCCTCGCCGCGCGGGGTGCGGACCGGGCTCGCATAGCCGGCGTTGAACACGATCTCGGCGAACTTCGAGATCGCCGCATTGGTCGAGCGCTCGAACGGCGCGCCGGGCCAGGGATTGAACGGGATCAGGTTCACCTTGGCCGGGATGTCCTTGATCAGCTTAACCAGGGCCCGCGCATCGGCCGGGCTGTCGTTGACGTCCTTCAGCATCACATATTCGAAGGTGATGCGCCGCGCGTTGTTCAAGGTCGGGTAATCGCGGCAGGCCTGCATCAGCTCGGCGATCGGATACTTCTTGTTGATCGGCACGATCTTGTCGCGGAGCTCGTCGGTGACCGCATGCAGCGAGATCGCGAGGTTGACGCCGAGCTCGGCGCCGGCGCGTCCGATCATCGGCACCACGCCGGCGGTCGAGAGCGTGATCTTGCGCTTGGAGATCGAGATGCCCTCATGGTCCATCACGATCTTCAGCGCCTTGGCGACGTTATCGTAATTGTAGAGCGGCTCGCCCATTCCCATCATGACGATGTTGGACAAGAGCCGCCCGTCCTGCGGGCTCGGCCATTCGCCCAGCGCGTCGCGCGCGTTCATCACCTGGCCGACGATCTCGCCGGCAGAGAGGTTGCGCACCAGGCGCTGGGTCCCGGTATGGCAGAACTTGCAGGTCAGGGTGCAGCCGACCTGGGAGGAGACGCAGAGCGTGCCGCGATCCTCTTCCGGGATATGCACCGCTTCCGCCTCCTGGCCGTCGCTGAACTTCAGCAGCCATTTGCGGGTGCCGTCGATCGACTCGCGGTCGACGCTGATGCCCGGCCGACCGACCTCGAAACGCTCGGCGAGCGCCGCGCGGAACGGCTTGGCGAGCGAGGTCATCTTCTCGAACTCGGTCTCGCCCCGATGGTAGATCCAGTGCCAGAGCTGACGCGCGCGGAAAGCCGGCTCGCCGATCTCCTGCATCAGCGCGGTCAATTCCTCGCGGCTGAGGCCGACCAGGATCCGCTTGGCGTCGGCCGCCTGCGGCGGTGCCTCGAACACCTCGGCATGATGGGCCGTGCTCATTTGCAGGCCGTCACCGAGGCGTCGTAGGCCTTGCCGAAACCGGTGAGGAAATAGGTGTCGCGCACCTTCTCGCCGTTCTTCGACGTGGCATCGACCACCAGGTAGTTGTAGCGCTTCATCGCGCTGACGATCTGCTTGTCCTGGCCGCCGCTCTCGGCCCAGGCGCGGCCGACGGCGAATTTCTTCAGGGTGAACTTCTTGCCCTTGCCGGCCTTGGCGCCGATCGTCACGACGACGTTCTTGCCGTCCTGCGGCAGGAAGCCGAGCACGATCGAGACTTGGTCCTTGGCCGCCGCGTCGGGCGCCTGGATCACCATCACCGCCGGTGAGCCGCGGCTCTCGACCTTGCCGATCGTGTCCTTGGGCTTGCTCTGGGTGTAGCACATCAGCCGGCCCTTATCCTCGAAGGTATAGGCCTCCCAGGACTTGAAGCTGCCCACTGTCGTGGGGGTCGCCGCCGCCGCCGCCGCGGTGGTGTCCTGCGCCACATCCTGGGCCAGGGTCGGCGCCGAGGCGGCGAGGCTCAGGGCGAAGCCGGCGAGAAGGGATTTGAGAATGATTTCCATCGGCGGGATGTATCAGGTGCGCCGCGGAAAATCCACCCGGGAAAGGCAAAAGTGATCGCCGGAGCTATTCGGGATTGCCCAATGCTTTCAAACGGTTCTTCTTCCAGATCGGGAGGCCGTGGCGATGCTTCTTCTGCTGTGCGGCGCCCCTTAGATTCACGGGTGGGCCGCCGACCCGCACCGGGCGTTCGGCGAAGCGGCCAAGGCTGATCATTCGGTCATACATCACGATGGCGCCGGCGACCGCCAGGTTGACGCAGAACTTGGTCGGGATCTTGACGATGAAATCGCAGCGCTCCTGCAGCGCCGGAGAGAGCGAATCCTGCTCGGCGCCCAGCACATAGGCGGCCGCGACCGGATGGGTGAAGGAGGGCAAGTCGACCGCATCCTCGGTGATCTCGATCCCGATCAGGCGGCAGCCCATCGGTAGCGTGAAGCTGTCGACGCTCTCGTAGAGCTGCACCGGCAGGCTGTGGAAGGCGGCCGAGGTGTCGCTGGCCAGCACGGTCGGCACGTCGAACTCGGCCTTGATGGCGAAGGCGAAGCTGGCGTTGAAGGCATGCGCGGTGCGCAGCACGGCGCCGAGGTTCATCGGCTTTGAAATACCCTCGACCCCGATGCCGAAATAGCCGCGCATCTTCGGCCCCGGCCCGGCCATGGCTTGCGAGGCGCGGTCGCGCTTGTTGTCGCTCTCGTTCATGGCCGGAACATAGCGTGCTAGTCGGCCGGCGCCAGTGGCTTTTCCAGTGGCTTTTCCTGCGGCTTTTCCTTGGGCTGGCGGGTCGCCAGCACCAGGCCGATGACGATCACAACGCTGCCCAGGATCCCGTCCAGGGTCGGCGTCTCATCGAGCAGGAAATAGCCGAGGATGGTCGCGACCACCGGCTGGCCATAGCCCATCAGCGAGGCAAGCCCGGTCGAGACGACTTTGAGGCCGCGGTTGAAGAGGTTGTAGCTGACCAGGGTCAGCACCGCGTAGCCGATCACATAGCCCCAGCCGCGAAGATCTTCCGGCACGCCCCTGGTATCGGGCGCCATCGGCATGACGCCGAGCAGATCGGCGACCACCGGCCAGAACGAGACCACCGCGGCGCCGACCGCGGCCCAGAAGATCAGCCAGAAGGAGACGATCTGGGTATCGTAGATTCGACAGAGTCGCGCGGAAATCAGCAGCGAGCCGGTGTAAAAGAAGGCGGCCGCCACCGCCATCAGATCGCCTTCGACGCTGGAGCCGCCGCTGGAATCGGCATCGGCAACCATGAGCAGCAGGCCGCCGAAGGCGATCAGGCCGCCGATGGCGACGCGCTTGGTGATCCGCTCCTTGAAGATGAGATAGTTCGCGATCGCCGCGATCAGCGGATAGACCATCACCAGGATGGTCCCTTCGAGGATCGTCGTGCGCACCAGCGCTTCGTTCCAGAAGCAGAGATCGCCGGCGAGGCTGAGGCCGGCGAAGGCGGCCCAGGCCATAGCGCGCGGCGGCAGCAGGACCGAGCGGCGGATGAAGAAGAGTGCGATCGGCAGCGCGATGGCGAGGCGCCAGAATGCCGTCGCCGCCGGATCGACCGGGCTGCCGCGCACCAGCACCGGGCCGATACCCGACAGGATAACGGCCAGCACCATCAGATTGATCGCTGCGCGCAAGGCGCCCCCGAATCCCTATTCCCGAGCCGAAGCGGGAATCCCGACTCGGATGTGATTTTTGTCCCGGGGCACAGTCTCGCGCCGATCCGGCCGCGTCAAACAAAAGTTGTCGAGATCACACCCGCATCTGTATGCAGCTTGGGGCCGCGTCAGAGCGTGCCGGCACGCAAGCCCGCGAGCACCAGCTTCAGCACGGCCTTGATCTCCGGCGTGGTGTCGCGGCCGCCGGATTCCTTCACGTGATACGGATGATGGAATCGCGAGGTCGCATTGAGCACGGCGACGGCCGCGGCGTCCGCGTTCTTCACCTTGAAGGCCCCTTGCGCGACGCCGTCGCGGATCAGCTGCGCGATCTGCTGCTGGAGCTCGTCGACATGACTCTCGATCACCGCGCGCGCGTCCTGGGCGATCGCGTGATAGGCGGCGAAGAGCTCGGGATCGTTCAGCACCTTGGCGCGCTTCTGCGCCGCCAGGGTCAGCACCCAGCGCTCCAGCCGCGCGGCGGCATCGCCCTCTTCCGCGACGATCGCCCTGAGCGGCGCCATGATCTTGGCCAGCCACTGCTCGGCGACGGCGTCCTGCAACTCGGACTTGCTGGCGAAATGGCGATAGACGTTGGCGTGGCTCATCTCGAGCGCACGCGCAACGTCCACCACCGAGGTCTTGGCGATCCCGTGCTTGCGCAGCAGATCCTCCGCCGCCGCGAGGATGCGCTCGCGGGTCTCACTGCCTTTGCCTTCAAGTTCACCGTCGGCGTATGCCGACATGCGTCGGCCGGTACGGGTCGCGGGCTTCTTCATACCCTCCTTATCAGGCGGAGCGGCGCTCGCTGTCCAGCATCTGCATCTGCCGGGCGTCATAGCGGGTGCCGGCGACCGCGTCGGCCGGCACCGCGGCCTCGATCTGGGGAAGATCCGCCTTGGAAAGCTTGATATCCGTGGCCTGAACGGCCTCGGCGAGTCGCTTGCGGTTCTTGGTGCCGACCAGCGGGATGATGTCGTCCCCACGGCTGAGCGCCCAGGCGATCGCGAGCTGCGCCGAGCTGACGCCTTTCTCTCTGGCGAGTGTCTCGAGCTGCTGCGCCAGGGTCAGGTTGTTGGCGAGATTCTCGCCCTGGAAACGCGGGGTATGCCCGCGGAAGTCGCCGGGCCGGGAGAAGTCGCTGGCCTTCAACCCGCCGAGCAGGCCGCGGCCGAGCACGCCATAGGCGGTCACCGCGATGCCGAGCTCGCGCAGGGTCGGCAGGATCTCCTGTTCGATGCCGCGGGTCATCAATCCGTATTCGATCTGCAGGCCGGCAATCGGGTGCACCTTGTGCGCCCGGCGGATCGTCGCGGCGCCCATCTCGGAAAGGCCGATATGGCGGATGTATCCGGCCTTCACCAGCTCGGCGACCGCGCCGACGGTTTCCTCGATCGGCACCGCGGGATCCAGTCGCGCCGGCATGTAGAGATCGATGTAATCGGTGTTGAGCCGCTTCAGCGAATACGCCACCGCGGTCTTCACCGCCGCCGGCCGCGTATCGAACCCGATAAAAGAACCGTCCGGCGCACGCTGCGCGCCGAATTTCACCTGGATGAAGGCGCGTTCGCGTTTGCTGCCCTTGAGCGCCTCGCGCAGCAGCAGCTCGTTATGGCCCATGCCGTAGAAGTCGCCGGTGTCGAAGAGGGTGATGCCTGCTTCGAGCGCGGCATCGATGGTGGCGAGGCTCTCCTTGTCGTCGGCCGGGCCGTAAAAGTCCGACATGCCCATGCAGCCGAGACCGATCGCGGAGACGAGTGGCCCGTTCGAGCCGAGACGACGCTGTTCCATGAGAAGCTCCTCTGGGGAAACTGACGAGTGACAAATTATGTAATCTGTCACTTTCGTCAAGAGGGGCCCTCTAACTTTTTTATGGGGCGAATTTTTCCCGCAAGCTGCCGACCGCACGGTCGATGAACAGCCGGGCCTTGATGGCGAGGTGCCGCCCGGCCGGGTGGACGATGTGGACCGGGACCGGGGGTTGCGGCTCGTCCTCCAGCACCCGGACCAGCTTCCCCTCGGCCTCGGCAATGGCGGTCTGGTATGACAGCAGCCGGACGATGCCGCCGCCGGCCACCGCGGCATCGAGCGCCGCCTGGACCGAGTTCACCGCCAGCTTCGGCTGGATCGGGACCGAGACGGTCTGGCCGCGGCGCTCGAAATTCCAGCGGTCGGCGACCGGGCGGACGCCCGTGGTGGCGATGACGGCGTGGCGGCTGAGGTCCTGGACCCGGCGGGGCAGGCCATGGGCAGCGACATAATCCGGGCTGGCGCAGCAGATCCGCTGCACCTCGCCGACCAGGACCGCCTGTAGGCTGGAATCCGGCAGCTGCGCGATCCGAAGCCCCAGATCGATGCCCTCGTCGATATAGGAGACGATGCGGTTCAACAGCAGCAGCGAGACATCGACCTGCCGGTACTCGGCCATATAGGCCTGCACGATCGGCAGGATGTGCAGTCGCCCGAACATCTCCGGCGCGGTCACGGTCAGCAGTCCCTGCGGCACCTGCTGCTCGCCTGCCGCCGAGAGCTCCAGCTCGGAAAACTCGGCCAGCGCCCTTCGCGCCCGCTCGAGATAGCGGGCGCCGGCATCGGTCATCGCGACCGCCCGGGTGGTGCGGTTGAACAGGCGGATTCCCAGCCGGTCTTCCAGGCCGGCCACCGCCCGGGTCATCGCCGCCGGCGAGCGCCCGAGCTGCCGCGACGCGCCGACGAAGCTGCCGGCCTCGGCCACGGCGACGAAGATTTCGACGGCTTCCAGGCGATCCATGATTAATGCGAAATATGAAATAGAGAAGGCCAGATTAAGCCATTTATAGCCCAATCAGAAATAATAAATATGGAGCTTCCGCAGACCTGGAGACCACCATGCGCCCGACCCGACCGATCACCCTCTACGGCTTCAAGCTTTCCGGCCATTCGCACCGGGCGGAGTTGATGCTCCGGCTCCTCGACCTGCCCTTCACCTTCCAGCCGATCGACCTCGCCGGCGGCGAGCAGCGGGGCGAGCGGTTCCTGAAGCTCAATCCTTTCGCGACTGTGCCGGTGATCGACGATGCCGGGACGGTGGTCGCGGATTCGGTCGCGATCCTGGTCTATCTCGCCAGCCGCTATGACCCGGACCGCGCCTGGCTGCCGACCGACCCGGCGGCGGCGGCCGAGGTTCAGCGCTGGCTCTCGGTGGCGCAGGGCTGGCTGGCCTTCGGCCCGGCCCGGGCCCGGGTCATCCTGAAGTTCGGCGGCAAATACGATCTCGCCGCGGCCCAGGCTTTGGCCGAGCGCCTGTTCCAGATCCTGGAGGCGACGCTCAAGGACCGCGCCTTCCTGGTCGGCGACCGCGCCACCCTCGCCGACATTGCGCTCTACAGCTACACGTCGGTTGCGCCCGAGGGCGGCATCGCGCTCGAGTCCTATCCCGCCATCCAGGCCTGGCTGCAGCGGGTCGAAGCCTTGCCGCATTTCGAAGGAATGCCGCGATGATCGCCTCTGTGAACCCGGGCACCTGGCATGACGGCGAGCGCGCGGCGCAGGCGCGGGTCGGCACCGACGAGCATATGGCGGCGATCGGGCCGAAGGTCATTCGCGACTTCATGCCCGACCAGCACCGCCAGTTCTTCGAGCAGCTGCCTTTCATCGTAGTGGGCTCGCTCGACGCCGGGCAGCGGCCCTGGGCGTCAATCCTCTCTGGCCTGCCCGGCTTCGCCAGCAGCCCGCACCCGCGGCGGCTGGAGATCGAGGCCAACCCGCTGCCGGGCGACCCCCTGGGCGATGCACTGGAAGTCGGCAACACGCTCGGCTTTCTCGGCATCGAGCTGCCGACCCGGCGCCGCAACCGCATGAACGGCCATGTGGTGGCGCGCGACATGGCGGGCTTCGCGGTCCATGTGCGCGAGAGCTTCGGGAACTGCCCTCAATACATCCAGCGCCGCGACTACACCGCCTTCACGCCGCAGGCCGGCGCGGTCGAAGCCTTCGCGGGCCTGCCCACAGAAGCCGCCGATCTCATCCGCCGCGCCGACACGATGTTCGTCGCCTCGGCGGCCCCTCTTAAGGACGCCAAGTCTCGCGAGGACGGAAAATACAGCATCGATGTCTCGCATCGCGGCGGCCAGCCGGGCTTTCTCGGCCTCGATCGTGAGGGCGCGATCGTGGTGCCAGATTTCCGCGGCAACGGATTTTTCCAGACCATCGGCAACCTCATCGCCTACCCGCGGGCCGGCCTGCTGATCCCCGACTTCGCGACCGGCGACCTGCTGCAGGTGACCGGCACGGCGGAAGTCGTCTGGGATGGCCCCGAGGTCGAAGCCTTTCCCGGCGCCGACCGGCTCTGGAAGGTGAGGGTGGAATCCGGCCGCTGGCTGCGCGCCGGCTTCCCCTTGCGGTTCGGTGCGCCCGAACTGTCGCCGCGCTCGCTGGCGGTGGGGGTCTACGGCGGCTGAGGTTGCGCCGAACGCAACGCTGATCACCGGTCGTTGCGGTTGTCCGGCCGTCATGCGGCGGCGAACATGGGCGGTCCTGCCGCAGTGATCCCAGCCGGAGTAAGCCCGCGTGAGCAATTTGGCCGCAACCGCCGATCGGAGCGATGCGGAGAAGACCGCCTTGGCCGTCCTGGGCGCGATCAGCTTCAGCCATCTGCTGAACGACATGATGCAGTCGCTGATCCCGTCGATCTACCCGATCCTGAAGAGCGAATACACGCTGTCCTTCGCCCAGATCGGCCTGATCACGCTCACCTTCCAGATCACCGCTTCGCTGCTGCAGCCGGTGGTCGGCTACACCACCGACAAGAAGCCGCGGCCTTTCGCGCTGCCGGTCGGCATGGGCTGCACCTTGGTCGGGCTGCTGTTGCTGGCCTTCGCCGGCAGCTACCCGATCCTGCTGGTCGGCGCGGCGATGGTCGGCATGGGTTCCTCGATCTTCCATCCGGAATCCTCGCGCGTGGCGCGGCTCGCCTCCGGCGGCCGGCATGGGCTCGCGCAATCGATCTTCCAGGTCGGGGGCAATGTCGGCTCCGCGATCGGCCCGTTGATGGCGGCCTTCATCATCCTGCCGCATGGCCAGGCGAGCCTCGCCTGGTTCTCCGGCGCGGCCTTGGTTGCGATGGCCGTGCTCTATGGTGTCGCCAGCTGGTACCAGGCGCATCGCAAGGCCCGCGCCGCGAAGCCGCGCGCCGACTATGTGCCGCCGCAGCTCAGCAAGCGGCAGGTCGTCGGCGCCCTGCTGGTGCTGCTGGCGCTGATCTTCTCCAAGTTCTTCTACACCGAGAGCTTGCGCAGCTATTACACCTTCTACCTGATCGACCGTTTCGACGTGTCGGTGCAGACCTCGCAGATCTTCCTCTTCGTCTTCCTCGGCGCCTTCGCCGCGGGCACGCTGGCGGGCGGGCCGATCGGCGACATGATCGGGCGGAAGCGCGTGATCTGGTTCTCGATCCTGGGGCCGCTGCCCTTCACCCTGCTGCTGCCGCATGTCGGCCTGTTCTGGACCGTGGCGCTGACCGTGGTGATCGGCGTGATCCTGTCCTCGGCCTTCTCCGCGATCCTGGTCTATGCCCAGGAACTGGTGCCCGGCCGCGTCGGCATGATCGCGGGCCTGTTCTTCGGCCTCGCTTTCGGCATGGGTGGCATCGGCGCCGCGGTGCTGGGCGCGCTCGCCGACCGGACCAGCGTCGAGTTCGTCTACTCGGTCTGTGCCTGGCTGCCGGCGATCGGCCTGCTGACGGTACTGCTGCCCAATCTCGAAACCGCGCGGCAGCGCAGTCGGAAGGCGGCACAAAGCTGAGCTTGCGCGGCGGCGCGGCACATTCCATGGTGCAGCCCTGAAATGCCTCAGGACGCACCATGGCCGACGAACACCATCATCACCACGACCATCACCACCCGGTTCATCCCGCGCCGCAGTTCCGCGACCTGCCCGCGGTGCCGAGCGACGGCAGCCCGATCCGGATCGACGTCTGGCGCGGCAACCTGATCGAGAGCCAGCACGAGGTGCATGGCGCGGTGGTCGATTCCCATGGCGGGGTGATCGCCGCCTGGGGCGATTTCGAGGCGCCGATCTACGGCCGCTCGGCGATCAAGCCGCTGCTGGCGCTGCTGCTGGTCGAATCCGGCGCCGCCGACAAGTACCAGCTCGGCGACCGCGAGATCGCGCTGGCCTGTGCCTCGCACAACGGCGAGCCCGGCCATGTCGATGCGGTGAAGGCCTGGCTCGGCAAGGTCGGCCTCACCGTCGACGATCTCGAATGCGGCCCGCAGGCGCCGAGCCACGAGCCGGCCTTGCGTGCGATGTACGAAGCGCATGAAGGCCCGACCCGCGAACGCAACAACTGCTCGGGCAAGCATACGGGCTTCCTCACCGCCGCGGTGCATCTCGGCTTCCCGACCAAGGGCTATATTCAGTACGAGCATCCGCTGCAGCAGCGCCTGGTCGGCATCCTCGAGCAGATGTCCGGCTTCAGCTTGACCGGCGTCCCGCGCGGCATCGACGGCTGCGGCATCCCGACCATCGCCTTCCCGATCGGCCATCATGCCTTTGCCATGGCGCAGTTCGCCGACCCGCATCATCTGCCCGATGCGCGGGCCGAGGCCTGCCGCCGCATTGCCAAGGCGATGACGGGCGAGCCCTGGTATGTCGCCGGCACCAACCGCTACTGCACCCAGGTGATGGAAGTCACCGGCGCCAAGGCCGCGATCAAGACCGGTGCCGAAGGCGTCTACATGGGGGCACTCCCGGAGCATGGCCTCGGCATCTGTCTCAAAGTCGCCGACGGCGGCGGCCGCGCCTCGGAAGTGGCGATGGGCGCGGTGCTGCGGCATCTCGGCGTCATCGACGAGGCCGCCGAGGCGAAGCTGCGAGCGGTGATCGAGCCGGCGGTCAAGAACTGGGCCGGCACGGTCACCGGCAAGATCGCGCCCGGCACCGAGGCGCGCTTCTAGATGCGCGCATTGCAATGCCAGGCGCTCGGCAAGCCTTCTGATCTGAAGCTGGTCGAGATTCCCGATCTGCCGTCACCGCAGGCCGGCGAGATCAAGGTGAAGGTCGCGTCGGCGGGGCTGAACTTCGCCGATACGCTGATGATCGCCGGTCAGTATCAGCAGAAGCCCGAGTTGCCGTTCACGCCGGGGCTGGAGCTTGCCGGCACGGTGCTCGAAATCGGTTCCGGCGAGACGCGCATCAAGGTCGGTGATCCGGTGATGGCGGCGGTCGATCACGGCGGCTTCGCCGAACAGGCGATCGTGCGCGCCGCGGATGCGATGCCGATTCCCTCCGGCATGGATCCGGTGGTGGCGGGTGGCTTCGTCATCGCCTATGGCACCTCCTATGGCGCGCTGGTCTGGAAGGCGCGGCTCCAGGAGGGCGAGCTGCTGCTGGTGCATGGCGCCGCCGGCGGTGTCGGCCTGACCGCGGTCGAGATCGGCAAGGCGCTGGGCGCCAGGGTGATCGCGACGGCGGGCGGCGCCGACAAATGCGCGGTTGCCCGCGAACACGGCGCCGATTGGACCATCGACTACAAGGCAGAGAATGTCCGCGACCGGGTGAAGGCGATCGCCGCCGCGCTCGGGCGCGAGGGCGCCGACGTGGTCTACGATCCGGTCGGCGGCGAAATCTTCGATGCCTCGCTGCGCTGCGTCGCCTGGGGCGCGCGGCTGCTGGTGGTCGGCTTCGCCGCCGGGCAGGTCCAGAAGATTCCGGCCAATATCCTGCTGGTGAAAAATATCGACGCCCAGGGCTTCTATTGGGGCTCCTACCGCCGCCATCAGCCAGCGCTGATCGGGGATTGCTTCGCGGGCCTGGCCCGGATGCATGCCGGAGGGCGGCTAAAGCCGCATATTTCCCACCGATTCGATCTGGCAAATTTTGCTCAAGCTTTCGATATCCTGGTAACGCGCAAATCCACCGGGAAGGTCGTGCTCACCACCTGACCGAAGCCTTACCGGCGTCAGGGTCTTGCACCCCGCCCCGACTTGGCTAGGATGCGCCCAAGAATGAGCACCAAGAATCGGCCGGGTTAAATGCTCTCTGAATCGCGCCTGCTGCTGAAGCTCTGGCTGAAGAATCCGCTGAAGATCGGGGCTGTTGCCGCGAGCAGCCCGGAGCTTGCCGCGGCCATGGCCCGGCATATTCCGCTGGGGAGCGAAGGCTATGTGGTCGAGCTCGGCGGGGGCACCGGACCGGTGACCCGCGCCATCCTCGATACCGGCCTGCCGCCCGATCGCCTGATCGTGGTCGAGCGCGATCCGGTCTTGCACCGGCATCTGGCGGCGCGCTATCCGACCGTGCGGGTGCTGCAGGGCGATGCCATGCATCTCCAGCAACTGCTGCGCCGCGAGGGCATCCATCAGGTGAAGTGCATCGTCTCCAGCCTGCCGCTGCTCTCGATGAAGAAGGCGATCCAGCACCGCATCGGCGCGCAGGCCTTCGCCGTGCTCGAGCCCGGCGCGCCCTTCATCCAGTTCACCTATGGTTTGTTCTCGCCTTTGAACCGCCGCCTGCTCGGCGTCAGCGGCACGGTCGAGGACCGCGTGCTGCAGAACCTGCCGCCGGCCAGCGTCTGGCTCTACCGCAAGAGCGGGCGCAACCACCACGCCGAAGCGGCTTAGGCCCTACGCCTCTTTATCCTCATAAATGAAATAAACCAGATCCAGCGGCGGCGGTGCCACGCGGGTCGACGAGATCATCGCATGCGCCTGGCCACGATGGTGGGTCTGGTGGTTGAAGAAATGCGCCAGCACCGGCAGCATCTCCGATGATTTCGGCTCGCCCGCGGTGTTCTTGTATTCGAACACGGAATCGATCCGCGCCTGCGGCAGCTCGCGGAAGAAGGCGATGATGCGCTGGTCCTCCGCCTCGCGCGCGGCGGTGAGTTCCGCGAAATCTTCGTAGGGCGCTTCGTCCAGCCGCTTGTGATCGGAGAGCTTGCCGACGAAGCGGCCCATCCAGATGCGGTCGGTAACCACCATGTGGTTGAGGGTCTTCGCGATCGAGGGGAAGAAGCCGCTGCGCGGCGCGTGAATCTCTTCGGGCTCGAGCTGTGCCACCACGCCGTAGATGCGGCGATTGGCCCAGCGGTTGTAGCGCGCCATGCGCTCGAAATGTGCTTTCATCCCCACAACTCCCGAACGAAATCAGCAGGCAATTATTCCGGCAAGTTCTTCAGGCCGGATCAAAACAGATTCGCCCCCGATCCCCAACCGCGACTCTCGGGAGCAGTCGCGGTTGGGTTCGAGGGAGAGCAGATGGAAGAACGGAAATCCCAGTCATCGAAAATCCCAGTCGATCGGGACCGGTGTTACGCCTTCCAGAACGGCTTCACGTATTCGGCGTCCACCTCGGCGCGGCTGACTCCGATGTCGTGCAGGATGTAGTCCGGCATTTGGTAGAGGTGGCTGCGGGCGCGGCGGCGCTCCGACCATTCGGAGACCCGGTTGAACAGGCCAACCAGGCCTTCACCGATATAGGAATTGCGACGCGTGCTACCCAGATTGCTGATGACCTGTGCCATGATTTCCCTCACATCTCACGGGGACCTGACCGGGAGTGGCCGTTGCCCTTGGCCTTAACCTGTGCTTGAAATGCGGATGGCACAAATGATCGTTTCTAACTTGTTCTGTTAGACAACCTCACAAGTCGGGAGCCCGGGTAAGTCCCTGATCATGGCCGCTTTTCCGCCCCTCAAAGCCGTTCGCTACTTCGAGAGTGCCGCTCGGCACCTCAGTTTCTCGAAGGCGGCGGAGGAGCTCAACGTCACCCATTCGGCGATCAGCCACCAGATCAAGGCGCTCGAGGAATGGGTCGGCCAGCCGCTGTTCGACCGCACCGGCCGCGCGCTGCGCCTGACCGAGGCCGGCCGCCAGTTCCTGCCGCCGGTCCGGAGCGCCTTCCAGCAATTGGCGGATGCGGCGCAGGATCTCCGCCAGCTCTGCCATGGCGGACCGCTGACGGTGAGCGTGCTCCCGTCGCTCGCCTCGAAATGGCTGGTGCCGCGGCTGTTCGACTTCCGCGCCCGGCATCCGGAGATCGAAGTCAGGATCTCGGCGACCGAACGCGTCGAGCAGATCGGGCAGGGCGGTATCGACATCGCGATCCGCTACGGCCGCGGCAAATGGCCGAACGTCGATTCCGAGCTGCTGCTGAAGGACGATCTCTTTCCGATCGTCAGTCCGGCGCTGCTGAGCGGTGAGCAGAAGCTCAAGGAGCCGCGCGATCTCGCCAACTTCACCTTGCTCTCGGACACGACCTGGCAGGCGGCGCAGTTCGATTTCTGGCAGCAATGGCTGGAACATGCCGGCGTCACCGGCTTGGAATTGAAGTCCGGCGGCTTCGCCTTCAACTACTCGAACCTGCTGATCCAGGCGGCGATCGACGGGCTGGGCGTCGCGCTCGGCAACACCATGCTGGCCAGCGACGACTTGAAGGCCGGGCGACTGATCCGGCCGTTCGACATCTCGGTGCCCTTGGACACCGGCTATTACGTGGTCTATGTGCGCGACGCGCTGAAGCGGCCGAAGATCAAGGCCTTCCGCGACTGGGTCATCGACCAGGTGGCACCCTTCCGCGCCGAGATGTCACCGGAAAGCGAGAAGCTCGGCGAAGCGCTCGGCCAGAAACTCGGCAAGAAGCTCGACGGCGCGCCCGTCCAGTAGAAGACAAGACCGCGATCTCTCTCCGGCGACACGAGATGCCAGGATCAACCCCCGGACTGTGATCCGGGGGCGGGCATGACGATTAGATTCAGTGATCGAACAGCGCGGGCTCTTTCGGGCTGCGCGCCGGCACCGCGAGATCGGTGGTTGCGACCGGCGCGGCCGCCGGTTCCGCCGCGGGCGCGGCGGGTGGTGCCGACTGCACCTCCGGCGTCGGCGTCGGCACGACCGCGGCGGCGGTGGTCGGTTCGGGCGCAGGTGCCGGTGCTGCCGGCAGCGTTTCCTGGGTCACGTTGCTGGCAGCCGGCGTGGCGGGTTCGGGTGCTGGTGCCGGCGTCGGTGCGGTCGCCACTTCGGTGCCCGTGAAGTCCGGTACCGGTGCGGGCGGCGTCACCGACGTCGCGGCCGGTTGCGGCGCGGGTGCTGCGGCCGTCGCGGCCGGTGCCGGCTGCTGCAAATCCAGCGGCTGGGTGGTGGCCTGCGCCGGTGCGGGCATCGGTGTCGGTGCGGTCGAAGGCACCGGCTGCAATTCCAGCGGCTCGGTGACCGTGGCGCTGGCGACCGGCGCCGGTGCGGGCGCAGGCGCCGGTTCCGGAAGCGGGGCCGCGGCGACGGTCGGCTCAGCCGGAGCGGGAGCCGGCGCAGGCGCCGGTGCCGGTGCGGGTTCAGGCGCTGGCGCAGCGGCGACGGCCGGTGCTGGTGCGGGTGCCGGCTGCGGTGCAGGCGCAGGCTCGGCGGCAGCGACCGGAGCCGGCGCTGGCGCCGGTTCTGCGGCGGGCGCGGGTGCCGGGACCGGCTCGGCCGGCGGTGTTGCCGCGGCGGTCGCGCTGCCCGGCAAAGCATTCGGGTCGCGCGGCTGCCAGGCCGCCGCCTGGGCCTTGGCGCGCACCACGTCGGTCGGGTTCATGTTGGCTTCGAGTGCCGCCGCGCGGGTGGCGCCTTCCGCGGTGCCATTGGCCGCGGCGAGATCGTACCAGGTATGGGCCTGCACCAGGTCCTGCGGCACGCCCTTGCCCTCGGCATAGAGCTGGCCCAAGGCCAGCATCGACGGGCCGTCCTTGGCATTGGCCGCGGTCTGGAAGTGGTCCATCGCCTGGATGTAGTCGGGCTGGCCGGTATAACCCGCCTTGAACAGCAGGCCGAGATTGTATTCGGCTTCGGTGCTCCCCAGCGCCGCGGCCTTCTGGAACCAGTCATGGGCGGTCTTGGCATTGCGGGTCACCGCATTGCCCTTCAGATACATGACGCCGATCTCGTTCAGCGCCGCACCGGTGCCGGCCTTCTCGAAATAGCTGACGGCGAGGCGGCCGTCTGGCTTCAGCCCCTGGCCGCCGTCGCGGAACAGATAGGCGAGCTTCATCGCTGCCTTGGGATGGCCGAGATCGGAGGCGCGCACGTACCAGCCGGCCGCCTGCTGCATATCCTGCGGCACGCCCCGGCCGCTCTCGTAGAGCAGGCCCAGCGAATATTGCGCATACATCTGCGAGCCCTGGATCAGCTGCGCGGCATTGGGGCCGAGCGCGGTGCCGTCGAACTTGGGCGCCAGGTCGAGCTCGGCCGCAATCCGGTAATAGGTGGCCGCCTGCTGGTAATCCGGCGCACCCGCGGAGCCCGACTCATAGAGCCGCCCGAGATTATAGGCGGCGACCGGATTGCCGAGCTTCGCCTCCTCGTCCAGCAGCGGGATCGCCGCGGCGAAGTCCCCGGCCTCCAGCGCGGCCTCGGCGGCGCGATAGTCCGCGTATGCAGGTCCGAACGCAAGCAGGCTGATGGCGGTGGCGAGGAGCAGCGATGAACGGCGCATTTGGGGTCCCAAAACCTGAAGATCGCGCGAAATCTAGCCCATGGACGGGCCCGTTGCCAGGGCAGGATTTGCCAGCCTTTTACGGGATTTAGAAGGAGGAGAGCGGCTCCTTCAGGAAGGCCTCTTCCTCCGGCGTCGAAACCCGCCCGAGGCAGAGATTGCGGTGCGGATAGCGGCCGAAGCGGAAGATGATCTCGGCATGCCGGGCGGCGTAGAGCAATTGCACGGCGGCATCGACATTGTGCTCGTCCCGGCATTCGACGGCGAGGGCGCTGAACAGCGCCAGGCCGCGCTTATGGACCTTGGGGTCCTCGCTGTGCTCGAACGGCAGATAGGTGAAGCGCCGCTCGACGAAGCTCAAGTCGCGGTCGAGACCGGCGTCCACCATCTGCTCGGCGATGGCCAGCGCGCGGGCGTCGCCGGCGAAGGCTTGCGGGCTGCCGCGATAGATGTTGCGCGACATCTGGTCGATCAGGATGACCAGCGCGAGCGCGCCCTTCGGCGTTGCCCGCCATTCCTCGAAACCGTCGTCCTGCGCCGCCGCCACCGCATCGCCGAAGCGCTCGCGGATCTCGGCGTCGAAAGCCTCGTCGCGTTCGAAGCAGAGTCGCTGGACGCGCTCGGAGAACCAGAAGTCGAGCACGTCTTCAGCCTTCAATCCGGGAGGGCGCATCACGCCGCCTGGTTCACCGCGGCGATGCGCTGAATGGCGGGGCGGGCCATCACCAGATCGGCGAGCCGCTTCACGCTGGGGAAGCGGCGATAGGTTTCCGGGCAGCAATCCTGCCAAAGCGAAAGCATGGTGCAGAAGATATCGGCGGCGGAGTAACGGTCGCCGAGCAGGTAGGGGCCTTTGGTCCGGAGATGCGCGTCGATCCGGCTCCAGACCGCGGCGACTTCCTCCATCGCCTTGTTCACCACGGCCTCGCCATCGCCCGTAGTGTGGCGGTCCGGGTAATAGTAGCGCAGCATCGCCGGCTGCAGCGTGTTGGTGAGATGCGTGAGCCACATGTAGAAATGCCCGCGCGCCAGCTCGTCGGTCTTCGGCGCCAGGCCGGCGGCCGGATGGCGATCGGCGATCAGCATGCACATGGCGGCGGATTCGATCATGGTGAAGTTGCCCCCGTCGGATCCATTGGCGACGATCAGGGTCGGCACCTTGCCGTTGGGATTGAGCGCCAGGTATTCCGGTGTCTGGTGCTCGCCCTTGCCGGTATCGACCAGCTTCAGGGTATAGGCGGCGCCCGCTTCCTCGAGGCAGCAATGCGGCGCCATCGAGGCCGAGCCCGGCGACCAATAGAGTGTGTACATGGATGCTCCCTGTCAGGTCCGCGTCAGGTTGCGCGGCCATTCTTCGTGGCCGATCCGAAACGGCCGGCGACTCGGAGCTTATCGAAGCCACCGGCGTTTGCGCCAGAGCCAACCCCCGGTTGCGGCCCGACCGCCGCGGTGGTGCCGGCTGGCGATTTCGTTGCCGATCCGAATTCCATCGCCCTTCGACCAAAGTCTAAGTCGCGAAATAGGAATTATATCGCAGAACGATATATTTGCTGTTGTCCCGTCGCGCGCCCTGATTCAGCCTGGAAGCCTGTCCGGTTCGCCACTTACCGGCCGGCAAAACGAATCGCGGGATTATCGGGAGGATCGTCATGGCCTTGCTCTCCGTGCTTGATCGCGAGCACATCGTCGCGCCCCACAGCTATAACCGCTGGCTGGTGCCGCCGGCGGCGCTCTGCGTCCATCTCTGCATCGGCCAGGCCTATGCCTTCTCGGTGTTCAACCTGCCGATGACCAAGCTGATCGGCATCACCGATTCGGCGCCCGATGACTGGAAGCTTACCGAGCTCGGCTGGATCTTCTCGATCGCCATCGTCTTCCTCGGCGTCGCCGCCGCGGTGACCGGCACCTGGCTGGACCGGGTCGGCCCCAGGAAGGCGATGTTCACGGCGGCCTGCTGCTTCGGCGGCGGGTTCCTGGTCTCCGCGATCGGCGTCGCGACGCATCAGCTCTGGATCATCTATCTCGGCTACGGCGTGCTCGGCGGTTGCGGGCTCGGCATCGGCTATATCTCGCCGGTGAAGACCCTGATCACCTGGTTCCCGGACCGCCCGGGCATGGCGACCGGCATGGCGATCATGGGCTTCGGCGGCGGCGCCTTCATCGCCTCACCGCTCTCGGTCTGGCTGATGAACCACTTCAAGACCGACACCGACATGGGCGTCACCGCGACCTTCGTGACGCTCGGCATCGTCTATTTCGTCTTCATGTCGATCGGCGCGATCATCGTGCGCGTGCCGGCGCCGAACTGGAAACCGGAGGGCTACGTCGCCCCGGCACAGCCCAAGCGCCTGGTGACCAACGAGACGGTGCATGTCGACCAGGCTCTAAAGACGCCGCAATTCTACCTGCTTTGGTGGGCGCTTTGCCTCAACGTCACCGCGGGCATCGGCGTGCTGGGCCAGGCTTCGGCAATGAGCCAGGAGATGTTCCAGGGCCGGATCACGCCGGTCGCGGCCGCCGGCTTCGTCGGACTGCTGAGCCTCTTCAACATGGCTGGCCGGTTCTTCTGGGCCTCCACCTCGGACTATATCGGCCGGAAGAACACTTACTACTGTTTCTTCCTGCTGGGCATTGTGCTCTATGCGGTCGTGCCCTCAACCGCGCAGATGGGCAGCGTCGTGCTCTTCGTGCTGTGCTACGGCATCATCCTGAGCATGTATGGCGGCGGCTTCGCGACCATCCCGGCGTACCTGCGCGACATCTTCGGCGTGCAGTATGTGGGCGCCATCCACGGCCGGCTGCTCACCGCCTGGTCCGCGGCCGGCGTGTTCGGCCCCGTCCTGGTCAACTACATCCGACAGTACCAGCTCGACCACGGCGTGGCGAAAGCCGACGCCTACACTGTCACCATGTACATCATGGCCGGACTGCTGTTCGTCGGCTTCCTGTGCAATCTTGCGATGCGGGCGGTGGCTGACCGCCACCATCTTCGCGTCCAGAATCAGCCGGCGCAGTGAGGGAGGGGAGCATGGAAGCGAAGAAGGATTACACCGTCCAGGTCGTGCTGGCCTGGCTCCTGGTCGGGATCCCGCTGCTCTGGGGCGTGTGGAAGACGCTCTTGAACGCGATGCAATTATTCGAATAGCCGGCCTCAAGCGGCGGCGGGCTTGGCCTTGGTGCGGGCCTGCCGCCGCAGCAGGATCTGGGCGATGATCAGCACAGCCAGCGAGAACAGCATGACCGCGGTGCCGATGGCGTTGATCTCCGGTGTCACGCCGCGGCGGATCGACGAGAAGATGTAGATCGGCAGGGTGTTCTTCGAGCCGTTGACGAAGGACGCCACCACGTAATCGTCGAAGCTGAAGGTGAATCCCAGCAGGAATCCGGCGACGATGGCCGGTGCCAGCTGTGGCAAGGTCACCTGCCGGAAGGTGCCCCAGGGATCGGCATAGAGATCCATCGAAGCTTCGATGAGACTGCGGTCCATGCCGGCGATCCGCGCCCGGACAATCACGATCACCAGCGCCATCGAGAACAAGGTGTGGGCGGCGATCAGCGAGCCGTAGCCCTTCGGAATGGCAGTGCCGCCGAAATCCAGCCATCCGGCCAACAACGCTATGGCGTCGTTAGCGCTTTGGATCGCAATCAGCGTGGCTATGCCGATGACAATCCCAGGCACCATGATGGCAATGTAGGTGAGGCCATCGAAGGCGACGCGAAATGGTCCCTTCACCCGTTGCATGGCGAGTGCCGCCATGGTGCCGATCACGCTGGCGATCGCGGCGGAGGTGAAAGCGACGATGAAGCTGGTCTGCAGTGCATCGGTCATCAGGCTGTTCGATGCGGCGCGGCCGTACCACATCACTGAGAAGCCCTGGAAGCTCGAGGCGTTGTTGCCACTGTTGAAGCTGAACAGCACGATCAGCGCGATCGGCGCGTAGAGGAAGAGATAGACGAAGGTGGAATAGGATCGGAGCATGGGATGCCTACATCAGCGACACGTCGCGCCCGCCGGTGGCGCGCGTGGCCTTGAGATAGGCGCTGACCGTCACCACCATGATGATGACCAGGCCCATTGCGCAAGCCGAGCCGTAGGGCCAGTTCAGCGATTGCAGGAAGAGGTCGACCAGCGCATTGCCGATGAAGAAGACCTTGCCGCCGCCCAGCATCTGCGGAATGAGGTACTCGCCCATCAGCAGGATGAAGACCAGCATGCAGCCGGTGATGACGCCGGGTGCCGATAAGGGCAAGGTCACCTGCCGGAAGGTGCCCAAAGCATTGGCGCCGAGATCGTCGGAGGCTTCGAGCAGACGCTTGTCGAGCTTCTCGAGGCTCACATAGATCGGAAACACCATCAACGGCAGATAACCGTAGACGATGCCGGTCAGCACCGCGGCCGGGGTGTTGATCATCTGCAGATAGGGCAGGCCGAGCCATTCGAGGATCGACGGCAGGCCGCGGCGCCCCAGGATGAACATCCAGGCATAGGTGCGAATGAGGAAACTGGTCCAGAACGGCACGATCACCAGGATCAGCAGCAGCAGCCGGTTCTTCTGCCGCACCTTGACCGCGAGGTAATAGGCAAGCGGATAGCCGGCGAGGAGGCAGATCAGCGTGCCGACCGGCGCCAGGATCAGCGTGTTCTTGAAGGCGGTGAGCCGCGCCGGAATGTTCCAATAGTTGGCGAAGGTGAAGGCCGCCTGATAGCCCCCGGTCGGCGCCCGCTCGCCGAAGGAATAGACCACCACCACACAGAGCGGCAGCACCAGGAGGAACAGGAACCAGAGCGCCGAGGGCGCGAGCAGGAAGGCGGTCAGCCAGCGTTTGGTGCTGGCCGCTTTCTTGTTGGCGGCTTCGATGGTCAAGCGAGTCGTACCCCCACCCTGGCCCTCCCCCTGAAGGGGGAGGGAACAAGACAATCCCCCTCCCCCTTCAGGGAGAGGGTAGGGGTGGGGGTAAGGATCACGATCGCCGCGATCGTTACGCCGACTTGAACTTCGCCATGATCTCGGCACGGGCCGGGTTGGTGAGCGTGGCCGCTGCACCGAACTCCAGCGGGGCCAGGGCCTCCGCGGCCGGGAACATGATGTCGTCCTTCAGCATGTCGGGCGGCAGCAGGTCGAGGACGCGCTTGTCCGCGACCGGATAGCCGTGGAACAGCACCTCAGTCTTGTTGACGTCCGGCTCCAGCAGGAAGTTGATCAGCGCATGGCCGGCCTTGGCGTTCGGCGCTTCCTTCGGCACGGCGTAGAAGTCGGCCCAGATCTCGCCGCCTTCCTTGCCGAGCACGTAGATGATCTCCGGGATGTCCTTGTGCAGCTGCTTGCCGTCGCCGGTCCAGGCCACCGCCAGCACCGCGTCGCCGTTGCGCATCGCCGGCTGATAGTCGCTGGTGATGGCGAAGAGATGCGGCTTGGTATCGAGCAACAGCTTCTCGGCCTCGGCCAGCTCCTTCTCGTCGTTCGAGTTGAAGGAATAGCCATGATACTTCAGCGCATTGCCGATGGTGGTGAGCTGGTAGTCATGCACCGTGGTCCGGCCGCTATACTTCGAGCGGGTGAGATCGAAGAAGTCCTTCCAGCTGGTCATCTTCTCGGTGACGTCCTTGGTGTTCTGGACGAAACCGGTGGTGCCCCAGTCCTTGTGCACCGCATAGACCTTGCCGTCGATCGTGCCGGGCTCGGTGAAGCGCTTGTCGGTGTAGGTCGAGGGGTCGTAGTTCGGAATCTGCGCCAGATCGAGCGGCTCGATGATGCCGTCCTTCACGTAATTCTCGATCGTGTAGTTCGTCGGCACGAAAGCGTCCCAGCCGGTGCCGCCGGCCTTCAGCTTGGCATACATCTCCTCGTTCGAGCCGAACACGGTCAGCTCGACCTTGCAGCCGGTCTTGGCGGTGAAGGCGTCGAGATCCTTCTGGTCGTGATAGTTCGGCCAGGAGGTCAGCGAGACCTTGTCGCCGAGCTCGCCCGCCGCATAGGCCTTGCGCGGCCGCAGGCCCGGGACCGCCTGTGCCATCACGGCCGTCGCCATGCCGAGACCGGTGACGCCGAGGAAGTGCCGGCGCGAGATCGAGCCCTTCTGGTAGCGACGCAGCTGCTTGATGAACTCTTTACGCGGATCCATGAAAGCCTCCTTGAGATGGTTTTCTTGTGACGGCGGGTCAAACGAGCGCGTCGGCCGTCGCTGCGGCGCGAATCGAACTAGGTTTCACTGAGCGCGAGCGCCTGGCTGCCGCGCCAGCCGACCACCGCGGCGGCGCCGGGCTCCAGGCCGGAAGTCTCGACCGCTTTCGGCAGCCGCACCAGCAGCTCGCCGAGGCCTTCGGCGCGCACCGAGAACTCGCTGTGATCGCCGAGATAGATGCGGTTCAGGATCTGCGCCGGGGCGCTGCAATCGAGATCCTGGGGCGCTGTGCCCGGGCGGTAGAGGCCGATCACTTCGGGTCGGACGGCGATGACGCCGCTATCGCCGACCTTCAACGGGCCGCCGAGCCGGCTGTGCACCGCGCGCAGGGTCATGCCGCTGCCGATCTTGATAGCGGCGCCGCCGGCATCGCTCACCGCCACCTGGCCGGGCCAGAAATTGGATTCGCCGACGAAGTCCGCGACATAGCGGTTGACCGGCGCGTCGTAGAGCTCTTCCGGCGTCCCCATCTGCACGATCTTACCGTCCTTCATGATGCCGATCGTGTCGGACATCGAGAGCGCCTCTTCCTGGTCATGGGTCACCAGGATGAAGGTGATGCCGACCTCGCGCTGCAGGTTCTGCAGCTCGATCTGCATCTCGCGCCGCAGCTTGCGGTCGAGCGCCGCCAGGGGCTCGTCGAGCAGCAGCACGGTCGGGCGGTTGATCAGCGCGCGCGCCAAGGCGACGCGCTGCTGCTGCCCGCCGGACAGCTCCCAGATCCGGCGCTTGGCGAGCTGCGGCAGGCGCACCAGCTCCAGCGCCTCGGCGACCCGGCGGTCGATCTCGCCGGCATCGGGCCGCGGCTTCCGCTGCCGGAGGCCGTAACCGACGTTGGCCGCGACGTCCATATGCGGGAACAGCGCATAATGCTGGAACACCATGTTGACCGGGCGGCGGTAGGCCGGAATCCCGACCATGTTCGCGCCGGCGATCTCGACCGATCCGGCGGTCGGCTGCTCGAAGCCGGCGATCAGGCGCAGGCTGGTGGTCTTGCCGCAGCCCGACGGGCCCAGGAAGGAATGAAAGGAGCCGCGCTTCAGCGCGAAGGAGACGCCATCGACCGCGGCGACGTCGCCGAAATGCTTGCTGACTTCCTGGAATCGAACGTCGATGCCGTCTTCGGCCATTATGGGTACGCCTGCCCTGTCAGTCAGTCCCGCTTTCTCGTTTACCGGTGCGGGCTTTGGCGGCAATTACGCTGGCGTGGCACCGGGATGTCAATCGGGATGTGTGAAAATCCTTACCTGGATTTCACCGGGACTTAGACGGCTACTTCCGTCTCGCAGACGACATAGTTCTCAGAACGCTTAACGCAACCGGTCCCACAGGCGAAAGTGGCGAAGCCAGGTTTGGTCCGATCCCCTAAGTGCTCCTCGGCGTAGGCTTGGCACTTCGAAAGGTCATCGGTCAGGTACAGGACGTAATCCTTCATGTCGTCGTTGTGCATGATCAGGAGCCACTGATCTGACCGGTACTGCGAGGAGTCGCAACCCATTACAACCGCGCCGGCTAGTAGAAGTGCGGCGATAGCGTTTCGCATTCCGACCCCCTGCTTGAGGCTTCTAGCTTCGCGATCGGCCCTCGAAGCGTCAAGGCAGCGCGTCGGGCAAAAAGAAACCGGGGCCTTTCGGCCCCGGTCCCAATCTCGATCTGGTCCGCTGCGGTTAGCGGCGGTTGCCGAGGAACTGCAGCAGGAAGATGAACAGGTTGATGAAGTCGAGGTAGAGCGTCAGCGCGCCCATGATCGACTTCTTGCGGGCGATCTCATGCCCGTCGCCTTCCCAATACATCTCCTTGATCTTCTGCGTGTCATAGGCGGTGAGGCCGGTGAACAGCAGGACGCCGATCGCCGAGATCGCGAAGGCCATCGCCGCCGACTGCAGGAAGATGTTGACCAGCATCGCCACGATCAGGCCGAACACGCCCATGATCAGGAAGCTGCCCATGCCGGTCAGGTCGCGCTTGGTGGTGTAGCCGTAGAGGCTCATCGCCAGGAACATCGAGGCGCAGACGAAGAAGGTCGTGGCCACCGAGGTGCTGGTGTAGATCAGCAGCACCGGCGTCAGCCAGATGCCGTTGATGACCGCATAGGCCATGAAGGCGGCGAAGGCGGTCGAGGCCTTCATCCGGTTGATGCCGAAGCTCAGGAAGAACACCGCGCCGATGCCGAGCAGCGCGAAGACCCAGTGGGCCTTCACCAGGGACATCGCCCAGCCCGCTTCGGCATAGACGCCCTGCGCCACCACATACGCCGTCAGGCCGGAAAGACCGAGCCCGAGGCCCATGTAGTTGTAGACCTTCAGCATGTACGACCGGAGGCCCTGGTCGATGTCGAGGGCCTGCGTCGCGCCTGAGGTCCGGTAAACCGTCCGATTTTCCGGTCCGATAGCCATGTCCTTGTCGCTCCCTTTGGGTCACCCGGCTTAAGGCCGGTCTTGTCGAAGTTGTCGGATCGATATTTAGGGGTTTCGCCTTTTAAATCAATCCCTCAACAGGAAAATATCAGAAACCTGACACCTGACTCCTGGCGCGGAAAATCGGCAAATATCTTGCGAAATCAGCGCTCCCCGGCGATAAGGGCGCCCCACTGCACCCTGACCCAATCCGGAATCCCGCCATGAAAGGCCGCATCTTCTCCGGCGTCCAGCCGACCCACACCCTCCATCTCGGCAATTACCTGGGTGCGGTCCGGAACTGGGTCCGCATGCAGAAGGAATACGAGTGCATCTTCTGCGTGGTCGATCTCCACGCCATCACGCTCTGGCAGGACCCGAAGGAGCTCAGCCACAACATCCGCGAAGTGACCGCGGCTTTCATGGCTTCGGGCATCGACGTCGAGCACGGCATCATCTTCGCCCAGAGCCAGGTCCGGGCCCATGCCCAGCTCGCCTGGATCCTGAACTGCGTCGCCCGCGTGGGCTGGCTGAACCGCATGACCCAGTTCAAGGAGAAGGCCGGCAAGGACCGCGAGAACGCCTCGGTCGGGCTCTACACCTATCCGGTGCTGATGGCGGCCGACATCCTCGCCTACAAGGCGACGCATGTGCCGGTGGGCGAGGACCAGAAGCAGCATCTCGAGCTCGCCCGCGACATCGCGCAGAAGTTCAACACGGATTACGGCACCGAGCTCTTCCCGCTGCCCAATCCGGTGATCGGCGGGCCGGCGACGCGCGTCATGTCCTTGCGCGACGGCACCAAGAAGATGTCGAAATCCGACCCCTCGGATTACAGCCGCATCAACATGACCGACGATGCCGAGGCGATCGCCTTGAAGCTTCGCAAGGCCAAGACCGATCCCAATCCGCTGCCCGGCCCGGAATCCCTGGACGAGAAGGGCTTCATCAAGAAGGAAGCCGACGACGCGCGTCCGGAAGCCTTCAACCTGCTGTCGATCTACGCGGCCCTGTCCGATCGCAACCTTCCCGACGTGGTGACGGCTTTCGAAGGCAAGGAGTTCTCCGCCTTCAAGAAGGAGCTGACCGATCTCGCGGTCTCGGTGCTGGGGCCGATCGGCAGCGAGATGCAGCGCCTGCTGAAAGACACCGGCGAGGTCGACGGCGTGCTGCGCCGGGGCGCCGAGCGGGCCGAGGCGATCGCCGCGCCGATCCTGCGCGAGGTCGAGGACACGGTCGGCTTCCTGCACGCGAAGTAGCGAGTCAAAAAAAACGCCGGCCCCCCAATCGCAGAAAGGGGCCGGCGCTTTCTCTCGAACGATTTGAGAGCCGGGTTATTCCGCCGAACTACTCCGTCGGCCCGTAGACCTGCACGCCTTCCGGCCCCGGCAGGCTGTAGAGCAAGGTCGGCGCGACGGTCGGCATCCCCGGGAGCTCGGTGCCTTCGGCGCCTGGGACGAAGTCGGCCTGCGCGGCTTCATTACCCTCGATATGGCTGCTCTGCACCTCGGCCGGATCCGCCGCCATCTGGCTGATGCCGGATTCCAGCTGCTGGGCGTAGACTTGGTTCTGGCAGGACACCAAGGCGCCACCCGTCAGTGCATTGCACGCGCTGCCGTCGGGATAGATCCGCATCTGGGCCTGGGCGCTGCCGGCAATGGCGGTCAGCAGCAGCGCGCCGGCGATCCCGGTGTAAATCGCGTGAGCTTTCATGCTGTCCTCCTCGATCCGATTCGCGTGATTCACCCGCGAAACTGAGGAAGAAACCCCTGGGCCCAGGGCGGGTTCCGCTGCGGGGGTCCCGCTTTGTTCCGCGTGCTGAGCCGGCTCTGGGCGGCGCTATTGCGCCATGAATCCGCCATCCACCATCAAGGTATGGCCGGTCACCATCGAGGCCGCGGGGCTGGCGAGATAGAGCACGGCGGAGGCGATCTCCACCGGCTCGGCGATGCGCCGCAGCGGCGTCATCGCCTCGATCCGCTGCACCAGTTCCGGCTGCGCCACCAGGCCGGCGATGAACGGCGTCTTCACATAGGTCGGCCCGACCGCGTTGACGCGGATCCGATGCGGCGCCCATTCCACGGCCAATGCACGCGTCATGTTCACCACCGCGCCCTTCGAGGTCTGGTAGGAGATGTTGGGATAAAGCCCACCGCCGGAAAAACCCATGATCGACGAGATCTGCACGATCGATCCGCCCTCGCCGCGCGCGATCATCCCGCGCGCGACCGCACGGGAGAACAGGAAGGTGCCGGTGGTGTTGACGTTCATCACCTTGTCCCAGTCCTCGACCGAGACTTCGGTGGCCGGGCGGCGGATCGCCGTGCCCGCCGAGTTGACCAGGATGTCGATGCGCCCGAGGCTCTTCTCGACCGCGGCCGTGGTCGCCTCGATCTCGCTCTCCTTCGCGACGTCGGTGCCGAAGGCGAGGCCCCCCGGTCCAAATCTTCCGCCGATCTTGGCCAGGGCCTGCTCGGCCGCCGCGGCATCGCGATCGACCACCACCACCGTGGCGCCCGCCGCGGCGAAGAGTTCGGCGCTGGCGAGGCCGATGCCGCTGGCGCCGCCGGTCACGACCGCGACCTTGCCCTTGAGGCCGAAGAGTTCATCCAATGCGGTGGTCATGTTTCCCCGAGATAAAGCCGTTCCGGCCGCCGACCATAGAGAGCGGATCGGGGCCGGTAAACTGCTACCCGAGCCGCTAAATCCGCTGCGACCATGCCGCGGCTTGCAGCCAAAGCCGGGAATTGCCATTTAATCCCGGTGACCCGCCCCGGCCCGACCGCAGAGAGCCTTCCCCGATGTCCGATGATCTCCTGATCGACGAGCCGCCGGCCCGCCGCCGCTTCTTTTCCCGCTTCGGCGGCGCGCTCGGCCCCGGGCGCGACCGGCATTGGCTTTGGCGGCTGATGAAATGGCTCGGCATCGTGCTGCTGGCCATCATCCTGCTCTATTACCCGGTCGGGATGATGCTTACCCATCAGATCAACGACGATCCCAGCTTCTCCGCGCCGCAGGTCGAGCAGACCGACAATCTGGACAGCGGACCCAGCCAGGCCGTGGCGACGGCCGCGGCCATCATGGACCGCGAGGTCAGTCAGACCGCCTGGACGGCCAACGATCCCTTCTTCATGCCGGGCTGGGCGCTGGACAACATGCCAAACTTCCAGGTCGGCGTCCGCGACGCGGTGAAGCGCTTCGCCCTGGAACTGCAGGACGAGATCGGCCGCAACCGCGGCACCAGCGGCGCCGACAGCGACCTCCAGGGCGCGGCGAGCTACTTCAACTATCGCCCGGATGTCTGGATCTGGAATCCCAGCAACGCGCTGCTGCCGACCTCGACCACCGAGGAACAGTATCGCCAGGGCGTGAAGGCGCTGCAGAACTACAACAGCCGCCTCGCGCAGGGGAAGGCGACCTTCGACCGCCGGGCCGACAACCTGCTCTCGACTCTGGACCGGATCGGCAAGGACCTGGGCGCTGCCTCGGATCGCACCCAGCGCCAGATCGACCAGGAGTCCGGCTCCTGGATCGACTTCCATGCCGACGACGTCTTCTACCTGAACAAGGGCCTGCTCTACGGCAATGCCCTGATCCTGCGCGACCTCGGCAAGGACTTCTCCAAGATCCTGGACGAGAAGGGCGCCCGGCAGATCTGGGATCGCATGGTCACCAGCATGATCGAAGGCGCGGAACTCAACCCCTGGATCGTGATCAACGGCCGCCCCGATGCGATGATGCAGCCCAATCACCTGGCCGCTCAGGGCTTCTTCCTGATCCGCGCCCGCGCCCAGCTCGAAGAGCTGAACGACGTGCTGATCAAGTGACGATCCGCGGAGCGGATCGTCACGCAGTGGTCCGCGAAGGCGGACCACCCACGAGTTTCTCTCCAGCAGCACCAAATTCGCGGATGGTCGGCCTACGCCGACCATGACGATCGAGAGTGGGGGAGGGTCGGGGTATACTGGCCCTCTCCACCGAAAAAGCGCGGGCCAAGCCGGACGCTCACTTTCTTCCGGCGAATCAGAGGCGTAGATTGGGGCACGATAGGTCCATCGGTGCCGAGTCGGACGCCTTTCTGGGCGCTCCGCGGCCGTCCCGATTCCGGTTTCCGGTTCCGATTCCCGTCGTATGGCTGGAAATGCGGCCTGGCTCATTGGGGGACCGGCGTCTTGAACGGCTTGCAGGCGATCTCGGACTGGTTCTTCGGCCTGCAGATCTACCTGCCGATCGCGGAAGTCTCGCTGAACATCGTGGTGCTGCTGGCGATCGGCGGCGGCGTCGGGCTGCTCTCAGGCCTGTTCGGCGTCGGCGGCGGGTTCCTGATGACGCCGCTGCTCATCTTCATCGGCGTTCCCCCGGCCGTCGCGGTGGCGACGCAATCCAACCAGGTGGTCGCGGCCTCGGTCTCCGGGGTGCTGGCCCATTGGTCCCGCGACAACGTCGATTTCAAGATGGGCGGGGTGCTCCTGGGCGGCGGCATCCTCGGCTCCAGCGTCGGCGTCCTGGTCTTCAGCCTGCTGAAGCGCTTCGGCCAGATCGACCTCGTCATCGCCATCGCCTATGTGGTGACCCTGGGTTCGATCGGCACGATCATGGCGATCGAATCGATCAACGCGCTCCGGAAGGTGCGCCGCCGCCAGGGCGCGCCCACCAAGCTCCACCAGCACAACTGGGCGCAGGGCCTGCCCTTCAAGATGCGGTTCCGCAAGTCGCGGCTCTACATCAGCGCCATCGTGCCGATCGCGATCGGCTTCGTGGTCGGCATCATGTCGGCGATCATGGGCGTCGGCGGTGCCTTCCTGATGGTGCCGGCGATGATCTATCTGCTCGGCATGCCGACCTCGATCGTGATCGGCACCTCGCTGTTTCAGATCATCTTCGTGCAGGCCTATGTCACCATCCTGCAATCGGCGCAGAACCAGACCGTCGACCTGCTGCTGGCGCTGATCCTCACCTTGGGCGGCGTGGTCGGGGCGCAGTATGGCGGGCGCTGGGGCGCCCGGCTGCCCGCCGAGCAATTACGGCTGCTGATGGCGCTGGTCGTCTTGATCGTCGCCGGCGGGCTGCTCTATGAGCTGGTCGCGATGCCGCGCGAGCTCTATGCCGTCATCACGCTGGGAGGGCCGCTGTGAAGCGTCTCGCCCTGCTGCTGCTGGCGTTGGTTTGCGCGGGTGCCGGCGCCGCCTCGGCCAAGGACATCGTCGCCGATCTGGTGGTGCACCGGATCGAGATCACCTCGGGCTTCTCCGGCGCCGAGCTCACCCTGTTCGGTGCGGTCAACGAGAAGGGCGATGCGGTCGCCGTGGTGCGCGGGCCGACTGCGCCGGGCGGCGGCCTGGTCGGCGGCTCGGTCGAAGTGCGGCAGAAGACCCGCACCCTCGGCATCTGGATGACCGGCTCGCATGTGCGCTTCGACAATGTGCCGGGCTTCTACGCGATCGCCGCCTCGCGACCGCTGGAAGAGATCCTGACCTTCGACATGCTCGATCGCTACCAGCTCGGGGTCAACGAGCTGAAGCTGCCCGCAAGTGCCGCGACCGCGCCCAACATCTCCGACTACACCAGCGCGCTGATCCGGATTCGCCAGCGCCTGGGACTCTATGCCGACAAGGTCGGGCATATCAGCTTCATCGGCGACCGGCTGTTCCGCACCAGCTTCGCCTTCCCCTCGACGGTGCCGACCGGTATCTATAACGTCGATGTCTACCTGGTGCGCGACGGCAAGATCGTCGATGCGCAGAGCTTCCCGCTGCTGGTCAACCGCGCGGGGTTCAGCGCCGATATCTACAACTTCGCGCATCGCAATGGGCTTGCCTACGGCGTGATCGCCGTGCTGACAGCGCTCCTCTTCGGATGGATCGCCCATCTCGCCTTCCGCAGGAGATAACAGAGAATGGCCGAGACGGAACCCACAGAAGGCAAGCCGGTGGAAACGCCGGCCGCGGCGCGCGTCTTCCTGGTCGTGGTCGACGACACGCCGGAGCTGAAGATCGCGATCCGCTATGCCTGCCTGCGCGCCAAGAAGACCGGCGGCCGCGTCGCCATGCTGCACGTGACCGCGCAGGAGGACATGCAGGAATGGATCGGCGTCTCGCGCCTGATCAAGGAGGAGTCGCGCCAGCAAGCCGAGGCGCTGATGCAGAAGATGGCGGCCGAGGTGCAGAAGCTCTCGGGCGCCATGCCGGTGCTCTATTTCCGCGAAGGCGACCGCCGCGACGAGGTGATGAAGCTGATCGACGAGGAGCCCTCGATCTCGATCCTGGTGCTGGGCGCGTCGACCGGGCCGAAGGGCCCCGGCCCGCTGGTGCAGGCGCTGACCAGCAAGTATGTCGGCAAGCTGCGCGTCCCCATGACCATCGTCCCCGGCCAGCTCACCAACGAGGACATCGACCACATCGCCTGACCTACAGTGCGTCCGCTTCTCCGCCGTCATCCCGGCACTAGGTGCCGGGATCCACGCCTTGGGGCTTAAAGAAAGAAAGGCGTGGATCCCGTGACCAAGTCACGGGATGACGACCGAGCGGTGGCGAGTCCTACACCCCATCCAGGATCACGAAGTTGCTGCTCATGCATTTCATGCGGAGCGGCAGGATCTTCTGGTATTCGGGCGAGTGGTACCAGGCCTCGGCCTGTTCGCGCGACGGGAATTCCAGGATCACGCTGCGGTCATAGGGCCATTCGCCTTCGAGCACGCTGACCTTGCCGCCGCGGGCCAGGAACTTGCCGCCATAAGGCGTGAAGGTCGCGATCACCTGCTTGCGATATTCCTCGAACGGCGCCTGGTCGCCGTGCAGATTCTCCTGGACGATGATGTAGCAGGCCATGGCGCGCTCCTAATCCGGCAATCCGTAGATGTCCTGCGGCTCCGGGAAGCCGGCCAGGTCGAACTTGCCGAGCGGCACCAGCATCGAGCCGCAGGGCGAGGCGAAGGCCTTCGAGGCCAGCAGCGGCCGGTTCAATCCCTTGCACAGCCCTTCAATCCGCGACGCGAGGTTGACCGCCGGGCCGATCGCGGTGAAGTCCAACCGCGCCGAGTTGCCGATCACGGCGCCGATATTGCCGTAGGAGACCGAGCCGGCATGCAGCCCGATGCCGACCCGGAGCGGCGGCTTGCCGGCGCTGGCGCGAATCTCGTTCAAGGCGTCCAGCGCATCGAAGGCCTCCTGCGCGGCCCGCAAGGCGATATGGCATTTGTGGTCGCGGTCGAGATCGTCCTGCATCGGGAAGATCGCCAGCATCGCATCGCCGATGAACTTCAGGATCTCGCCGCCATGGGCATGGACCGGCCGCGCCATGGCGTCGAAGTAATCGTTCAAGAGCGCGATCACCTCGTCGCGCGGCAGCTGGTTCGATATCGCGGTGAAGTCGCGCAGGTCGCAGAACCAGATCGCGGCGGCGATGGTGGTGGATTGGCCGCGCCGCACCGAGCCGCCCAGCACCTGCCGCCCGGCATCCTCGCCGAGATAGATCTCCAGCAGCGACTTGGCCAGCCGGTGCCATTCATGGCTATCGACGATCATGGCGAGCAGCGGCATCACCGCGCCGACGCTGGCGATCTCGGCGTCGCTGAATCCCTCCGGCGCATTGGTGGTGATCGAGATCGAGGCGCGGGCCTCGTCGTCGATCTCCAGCAGGTAGATCGCGTAATCGGTGGCGCCGGTTTCCTTGAGCTCGTGCAGCACCGGAAAATCGAGAACTGCGTCCGGCCCGGTCAGCTTGCGGCGAATAAGTTTCTCGCCGTCCTCGTAGAGCCGGCGCATCGGGCTGGAGAGATAGGTCTGGCCGCTGACCACCGAATGCTCGCGCTCGATCACCTGCGCGGCCGGGTCGCCCTTGTTCCAGAGATAGCCGATCGCACCCATCTGCGGATGAATCGTGCGCTGGCCGAGATAGAGGCGCTGCAGCGGCAGGCCGCCTTCGGTCAGCTGGCGGCCGAGCCCGGCCACGATCTCGGCCAGGTCGTTGAGGCGGCGCCCGTCGTTGAGCAGCCAGCGAAACGCCCGGCCCCCGGCCTCGCCGCCGGCGAACAGCTGCGCTATCTCGCCCTGGCCGATGCCGGCGAGGGCGGAGTCGGCCGTGGTCGAGCGCCGGTAGCTGCGCGGCCGCCACGGCTCCGCCGCCGACCGGCGATTCGGATCGGAATCGACCAGCGGTTCGGTGGTGTTGTCGCGCGTGGAATCGCTTGGTTGAGCGGCCATAACCTTAATTAGATTGGGGTTGAAGCGCTATCCGGCATCGCCCATCTTCGATGACATATATGGCGGCCAAGAGCTTAGTGGAGCAATCCATGTTCATCCAGACTGAAGAGACCCCCAATCCGGCAACCCTGAAATTCCTGCCGGGCCGGGCTGTGGCGGAAACGGGCAGCGTGGACTTCGCCTCGGCGGAGTATGCAGCGCGCTCGCCGCTGGCCGACCGGCTGTTCAAGATCGAAGGCGTCGAGCGCGTCTTCTTCGGCCAGGACTTCGTCACCATCACCAAGTCCGACCGCAAGGACTGGGCGGTGCTGAAGCCGGCCCTGCTCGGCGTCATCATGGAGCATTTCGTCTCCGGCCAGCCGGTGCTGCTGGATGACGGCGCTGCCGCCGCGGGCGGCGACGAGGAAGACGACGAGATCGTCGCGCAGATCAAGGACCTGCTCGAGACCCGGGTGCGGCCCGCAGTCGCACAGGATGGCGGCGACATCATTTTCGACTCCTTCAAGGACGGCGTCGTCTATCTGCATATGCAAGGTTCCTGCTCCGGCTGCCCGAGCTCGACCGCGACCCTGAAGATGGGCATCGAGAACATGCTCCGCCACTACGTGCCGGAAGTGGTCGAGGTGCGGCCGGTCTGACCCGGTCGCACCATGCCCGACACCACCAGCCCGCTGGGTTTCCAGGAGCCGCTCGACGCGCGCGCCCTGGCGCAGCTCTTCGACGCGGCGCATACCACCCGGCGCTGGTCCGACCGGCCGGTGCCGGAAGCGCTGCTGCGCCGGGCCTATGACCTGGCGAAGATGGGCCCGACCAGCGGCAACTGCCAGCCGCTCCGCATCGCCTTCGTGCGCTCGCCCGAGGCCAAGGAGAAGCTGAAGCCCTGCCTCTCCCGCGGCAATGTCGAGCAGACCATGGCGGCGCCCGCGACCGCGATCATCGCCTGGGATACCGACTTCATCGAACATATGCCGCGACTCTACCCGCGCGAGGATGCGCGTTCCTGGTGGGCCGGCAAGCCCGAGGCGATCAAGTATAACGGCGAGCTGAACGGCGACCTGCAGGCCGGCTATTTCATCCTCGCTGCGCGCAGCCTGGGCCTCGCCTGCGGCCCGATGGGCGGCTTCGACCGTGCCAAGACCGACCAGGCCTTTTTCGAGGCGAGCGATTGGGGCAAGACCTGGCGCTCGCGTTTCCTCTGCAATCTCGGCTATCCCGGCGAAGGCGGCACCCGCCCGCGCGACCCGCGCTTCAGCTTCGACGAAGCCTGCCGGATCCTCTGAGGTCTACATCAACGGCTGGGGCAGGGTCGCCTGGTCGACCAGCGGATAGTCGCGCGCCTGGAACAGCTGATAATGCCACCACTCGTTCTTGTAGAAGTCCCAGCCGGCCGCCGACATGATCCCCATCAGCGTGAAGCGGTTCTGCTGGGCCGCAACCGAGACGTCGGTCCGCGCATGGTGCGAGATCGGCCGCATCTCGTCGAAGCCGGTCCCCATGTCGAGTTCCTTCCCCGACTTGTCGATCAGGGTGAGATCGACGGCGACGCCGCGGCTGTGCGGCGAGCCCTTGCGCGGGTTGGCGACGAATTCCTCGCTGGGGAAGGCTTCCCAGAGCTTCCATTGCGCTTCCGACGGGCGGTAGGCATCGAAGATCTTGAACCGCAGGCCGAGCGGCGCCGCCAGGGCGACCGCGGCCCGCATCTTCTCCGCGGCATGGGCGTGGAGATAGCAGCCGGCCCGGGCGTAGATCGGCTTGCCGGTGATGTTGTCCGCCGTCGCATAGGCGAGGGCGATTTCGACATCGAAATCCTGCGCCGTGATCTCTACCATCGACATGATGCAATCCGACTCGTTCCAAATTCGCCGCCATGACTAACAGAACCGACCCCGCCGGCAAAGCCCGGCCCGGCACCGCCCAGGGATTCGCCGAAGGCAAGTCGCGCCCGATCCTGGCCATCGAAACCGGCGGCCGTGCCTGTTCGGTGGCGATCTTCTCCAGCCTGAAAGATCTTCCGGTCTTCCTACACCAGCATACCGATCACGGCCACGCCACGATGCTGATGCCAATGATCGAGCAAGCCATGGCAAAGGCTGGCTGCGGCTATGCCGACCTCGATCGGATCGCGGTTGCCGTGGGGCCGGGCAGCTTCACCGGGATTCGCGTTGGCCTCGCGGCGGCGCTGGGTCTGTCGCTGGCCTCGGGCGTACCGGCAATTGGCATATCGAGCTTCCTGGCCGTCGCCCATAGTGCGGCGCGCGAGCGACAGGACCGTCGCCTGTTCGCGCTGCTCGACAGCCGCCGGGAAGAGCCGTTCCTGGTGGAACTCGACGCCGAGTTCAACTTCGCTCAGCCGCCGGCCGTCATCACCGCTGAAGCGCTGGATGAAGTCCTCGCCCCGGCCCGACCACTCATTCTCGCCGGCGATGCGCCGCTCATGGGACGCTATGCAACGCAAGGCGGCATCCGCCTGATGCAGACCGCGCCGGATGCGCTCTCGGTGGCCGCGCTCGCCGCCGATCCCGCGCGCCGCTACGACCTGCCGCCGAAGCCGGTCTATGTGCGGCCGCCGGATGTGACCATGCCGAAGCCGAAATGAATCCGGGCGCGCTCAAGATCCGCCCGGTCGAGGGCTTCGACCTGCCGGTGCTGGCGGCGCTGCATGCCGCCTGTTTCTCCGCGCCCTGGGACCAGCCCTGGAGCGAGCGCTCCTTCGCCGACGTGCTGCAGATGCCGGGCGCCGGTGCGCGCATTGCGGCGCTGGGGAGCGAGCCGGTCGGCTTTGCCGTCGCGCGGGTGGCGGCGGATGAAGCGGAGCTGCTGCTGATCGGCGTTCATCCCGGGCACCGCCGCGCCGGCCATGGCCGCGTGCTGCTCGGCCATCTGGTCGAAGCCTTGCGTGCCGCGGGCGCGGCGCGTCTCTTCCTTGAGGTCGCGGCGGGCAATGAGGCGGCGACCGCCTTCTACCGCGCCGCCGGCTTCGAGCCGGTCGGGCGCCGCGCCAACTATTATGCAGGCCAAGACGCGCTGGTCCTGATGAAAGCATTGCCGGCGGTTATTGCTTAAGCTTCAAAATAGCGGCATTGCGCTATACTGGCCGAGACAGTAGTGTTGCCCCTCGAATACTCGGGGAAATATTGGAATGTCCGAAGAGCTGAAGCCCGGCAGCCTGCTGCAGATGGCGACGACGATCGTCGCCGCCCATGTCTCCAAGAGCAGCGTCCCGGCTGCGGAAATCCCGCGCCTCTTGAGCGACGTCTATCAGGCATTGAGCGGTCTGGCCGGCGGCAAGCTCACCGCCGCGCCGGCCAATCACGACCCGGCGGTGCCGGTCAAGAAATCGGTCACACCCGACTTCATCATCTGCCTGGAATGCGGCAAGAAGCAGAAGATGCTGAAGCGTCACATCCGCACCGCCTATGGCCTCACGCCGGAGCAGTATCGCGAGAAATGGGACCTGCCGGCCGAATACCCGATGGTCTCGGCGAATTACGCGAAGAAGCGCAGCGCGCTCGCGCGGCAGATCGGACTCGGCACCGGCGGCAAGCGCCGCTGATCCAGTTGCGAATCACTCGCGGTGGCGTTTTTCCTTGGCCATCCGACGGCTGACGGGCAGAATGCCGCAACGGGCGTGAATCGAACCGTTAACATCAGGAGTGGGCTGGTCTCGTGACTTCACGGTTGGAAAAGCTCTGCGTCGATAAGGGACTGAAGATGACGGAGCAGCGGCGCGTCATCGCGCGCGTGCTCTCGGACGCGGCCGATCATCCCGATGTCGAGCAGGTGCACAAGCGCGCCACCAAGATCGATCCCAACATCTCGCTCGCCACCGTCTACCGCACCGTGCGGCTGTTCGAGGAAGCCAGCATCCTCGAGCGCCACGATTTCGGCGACGGCCGCGCCCGCTACGAGGAGGCGCCGGAGAGCCATCACGACCACCTGATCGATATCCAGTCCGGCCGGGTGATCGAGTTCTCCAACGAGGACATCGAGAAGCTGCAGAAGCGGGTCGCCGACGAACTGGGCTACAAGCTGGTCGGCCATCGCCTCGAGCTCTACGCCGTGCCGATCGGCTCGAAGTCGCGCGAAGCGAAGAAGCAGTGACCGCGCGGTCATGACTTTGGCCGAGACCAAGGCGCGCCCCGTCGACTTCACCATCGGTGATCTGGAAATCCGGCTGGCGGAGAACGAGGCGGAGATCGCCGCCTGCCAGGCGTTGCGCTACCGCGTCTTCTACGAGGAGATGAGCGCCTCGCCGACGCCCGAGATGGCGGCGACCAAGCGCGACTTCGATTCCTTCGATCCCTTCTGCGACCATCTGATCGTGATCGATGCCCGCAAGGGCAGCGGTGCGGCCGGCATCGTCGCCACCTACCGCCTGCTGCGTCGTCCCGGTGCGGCGAAGCGCGGCCAGTTCTACTCGATCGACGAATACGACATCTCGGCGATCGTCGCGCATCCGGGCGAGATCCTGGAGCTGGGGCGCTCCTGCGTCGATTCCGCCTATCGCTCCAAGGCGGTGATGCAGCTCTTGTGGAAGGGCATCAGCGAATACGTCTTCCACTTCAAGATCGAGATCATGTTCGGCTGCGCCAGCTTCCCCGGCACCGATCCGGCCGAGCATGCGGTGACACTCTCCTATCTTTATCACCGGCACATGGCGCCGCCGCAATTCCGGCCGCGCGCCGTGGCGTCGCGCTATGTCGCGATGAACCTGCTGCCGATCGAAGAGATCGACGAGCGCCGCGCCCTGGCTTCGCTGCCGCCGCTGATCAAGGGCTATCTCCGCCTGGGCGGCTTCGTCGGCGACGGCGCGGTCATCGATCACCAGTTCGGCACCATCGACGTCTCGGTGATCGTCGTGACCGATCTCGTCACCGACAAGTATTACAAGCACTATGCCCGCGCCGAAAGCTGACGCCGCGATGCTGGCCGGCCCGGTTCCGCGCCTGCCGCCTGCCAGGCCGGCCGACCTCAGCTATGCCGAGGATCCGATCGAGCCGGGCATCGCGCCGTTCGGTTCGGACACGCTCGGCGCGCGGCGCCTCACCCTCTACCTGCTGCTCACCGTGGTGCTGATGCCGGTGCAGGCGCTGTTCGTGGCGCTGGGCTCGCGCATGGCGGAGCGGTTTCCGGTCGCCTATCACCGGATCTGCTGCCGCCTGATGGGGATCGACATCGCGACCGTGGGCACGATGTCGCGCCATCGGCCGACGCTCTTCGTCAGCAACCACACCTCCTATATCGACATCACGGTCCTCGGCGCGCTCATCCCCGGTTCCTTCGTAGCCAAATCCGAGGTCGCGCAATGGCCGCTCTACGGCTGGCTCGCCAAGCTGCAGCGCACCGTCTTCGTCGATCGCAAACGCAACACCTCGCATCTCCAGCGCGACCAGCTCGGCCGGCGCCTGGCGGCCGGCGACAATCTCGTTCTCTTCCCCGAGGGCACCTCGAACGACGGCAACCGCGTGCTGCCGTTCCGCAGTGCCTTGCTCTCGGTCGCCGAGGCCTCGAGCCCCGACGCACCGCTGGTGATCCAGCCGGTCTCGGTCGCCTATGTGGCGTTGAACGGCATCCCGATGGGCCATGGGCTCCGGCCCCTGGTCGCCTGGTACGGCGACATGACGCTCGGCCCGCATCTCTGGCAGTTCAGCCGGCTCGGCAAGGTGACCGTGGTGGTCGAGTTCCACCCGCCGGTCGATCTCAAGGACGCGGGCTCGCGCAAGGACCTGACCCGCTACTGTCTCACTTCCGTCGCCGACGGGGTCGAGCGGGCCCTCACCGGCCGTGCCCTTTCGCATCCAAATGAGGCCCCGGACCCGGCGGCGGCCGGTGGCCATTAGCCCCCCGCCATGCTAGGTTCAGGGTCATGGGAAACGCCGCCTTGCCGAATCGCCCGGAGTGAGTTCTAAGCCGTTGGCGAAGAAGCTTTTCATAAAGACCTATGGCTGCCAGATGAACGTCTATGACTCCGCCCGGATGGCGGAGTTGCTGGCGCCGCTCGGCTATGCCCCGACCGAGGATGCGGGCGAGGCCGACATGGTCATCCTCAATACCTGCCACATCCGCGAGAAGGCGTCCGAAAAGGTGTTCTCGGAACTGGGCCGCCTGCGCGCCGACCGGCGCGAGCGCGGCGCCGAGGATGTGATCGTCGCGGTCGCCGGCTGCGTCGCCCAGGCCGAGGGCGCCGAGATCATCCGCCGCGCGCCCGACGTCGATATCGTGCTCGGGCCGCAGACCTATCACCGCCTGCCGGAAATGGTGGCGCGCGCCACGCGGGCGCATGCGGCGAAACAATGGCGCAGCGACCTCCCCGCGCGCGGCGCCGGCCTGCTCGACACCGAGTTTCCGGCGGAATCGAAATTCGACTTCCTCCCGCTCGCCAGCGAGTCTCCGGTCAGCGCCTTCCTGGCGATCCAGGAAGGCTGCGACAAGTTCTGCACCTTCTGCGTCGTGCCCTATACCCGCGGCGCCGAGTTCTCGCGGCCGGTCGCGCGCATCCTCGACGAAGCGCGGGCGCTGGTCGCCGCCGGTGCGCGCGAGATCACCTTGCTCGGCCAGAACGTCAACGCCTATCACGGCGAGGCCGACGATGGATCGACCTGGTCGCTCGCGCGCCTGGTCCGCGCGCTCGCCGATCGCATCCCGGATCTCGCCCGCATCCGCTACACGACCTCGCACCCGCGCGACATGGATGACGATCTCATCGCCGCGCATGGCGACGTCCCGGCGCTGATGCCTTTCCTGCATCTCCCCGTTCAGTCGGGCTCGGACCGCGTGCTGGAAGCGATGAACCGCCAGCACGGCGTCGATCTCTATCGCCGCATCGTCGAGAAGCTGCGCGCGGCGCGGAGCGACATCGCCTTCTCCTCCGACTTCATCATCGGCTTCCCCGGCGAAAGCGCGAAGGACTTCGCCGCGACCATGGCGCTGGTCAATGAAGTCGAGTTCGCGATGGCCTATTCCTTCAAATACAGCCCGCGCCCCGGCACGCCGGCGGCGTCGATGGACCTGCAGGTGCCGGAAGCCGAGCAGGATCAACGGCTGCAGGAGCTGCAGGCGGTGCTGAACGCGCAGCAGCAGGACTTCAACCGCGCCGCCTTGGGGCGGGTCCTGCCGGTGCTGCTGGAGAAGCCCGGCCGGCGCGACGGCCAGCTGGTCGGCAAGTCGCCCTATGCCCAGGCCGTGCATGTCGAGGCCGCGCCCGGTGAGATCGGCCGCGTGGTCGAGGCGCGGATCACCGACCTCGGCCGATTCAGTCTGCGTGGAGAGATCGAAATCCCGCCGGCGAATTTCTCGCCGCGCGGCCAGGAGGCCCCACTCATGGAGGCTAGCGCTTGAGCTTGGACGCGCCCGTCACTTCCGGCCCAGCCCATATGCAATTCGACGACAACCGCCTGCTGCCGCTGTTGTTCGGCGAGCATGACCAGAATCTGGCGAGGATCGAGAAGGAACTCGGCGTCAGCCTGGTCTCGCGCGGCAACCAGATCGCGATCTCCGGCCCGGCCGAGGCAGTCACCATCGCGCGCGCGGTGCTGACCGGTCTCTACCAGCGGCTGAAGCGCGGCCTCGAGGTCAACCGCGGCGAGGTCGATGCCGCGATGCGGCTCGCCCGCCAGGACGACGGCCTGGAGCCGAACCTGTTCGGCGCCGATGCCAAGGACGGCACCGCGATCCGCACCCAGCGCCGCCACATCACGCCGCGCTCGGCGATGCAGGCGCGCTACATGCGCATGCTGCACGAGAAGGAGCTGGTGTTCGGCCTCGGGCCCGCCGGCACCGGCAAGACCTATCTCGCCGTCGCCGTCGCCGTCGCCATGCTGACCAAGGGCGCGGTCGATCGCATCGTGCTGTCCCGGCCGGCGGTGGAGGCCGGCGAGCGGCTGGGCTTCCTGCCGGGCGACTTGCGCGAGAAGGTCGATCCCTATCTCCGCCCGCTCTACGACGCGCTCTACGACATGCTGCCGGCCGAGCAGGTGATGAAGCGCCTTTCCTCCGGCGACATCGAGATCGCGCCGCTGGCCTTCATGCGCGGCCGCACGCTCGCGCATTCCTTCGTCATCCTCGACGAGGCGCAGAACACCTCGGCGATGCAGATGAAGATGTTCCTGACCCGCCTGGGCGAGAATTCGCGCATGGTGGTGACCGGCGATCTCTCGCAGATCGATCTCCCCGCCGGCACCAAGTCCGGGTTGAAGGATGCGCTCGAGGCGATCGGCGACGTGCCGGACATCGGCGTGACCCAGTTCACCGAGGTCGACGTCGTGCGCCATCACCTGGTCGCGAAGATCGTGCATGCCTATGACAAGCGCGACCGCGAGGCGAAGAAGCCCGCATCGGGTCGCGACTGAACTTCCGCCGATGCCGCGCGCAGCATCCAAGGTTGCGGTCTCCGTCATCGTCGAGCACGGCGCCTGGAGCGAGGCGATCGCCGAGCCGCTGCCGCTGCTGCGCCGTGCGGCGCAGGCCGCGGTTTCCGAAGTGCGCCGCCTGCGGCGGTCGCGGGCGACCTGGACGCCGGTCGTCGCCGTCGCGCTGATGGACGACCGCGCGATGCGGAAGCTGAACAGGACCTATCGCGGCAAGGACAAGCCGACCAACGTGCTTTCCTTCCCGTCGGGCGAGGCGAACGAAGGCAAGCGGCGCCGGCTGGGCGACGTCGCCATGGCGCTTGGAACGGTCAAACGCGAAGCCAAGGCGCAGGGGAAATCGCTTCAGGATCATGTCGCGCATCTTATGGTGCATGCCGTGCTGCACCTGCTAGGATACGACCATGAAGCCGATCCAGACGCCGAAGAGATGGAGGCGATCGAGCGCAAGGCCTTGGCCGCGCTCGGCATCGCCGATCCTTACCGGCCCGATCCCCATGCGGATGCGAAGTAGTCGACGGCCATGACCGACGCCCCCGCCACGCGCGGCGCGCGCAGCGAGCCGCCCGGCCCCGAACGGGGCGAAGAAGCGAAATCCCGCAAGTCGCTGAAGAACCTGTTCCGCCTCTGGCGGCGGCGCGGCGGCGAAACCGATTTGCGCGACGCGATCGAGGAACTGATCGAGGAGAGCGAGGAGGCCGAGCCCGGCGAGGCCGCGCTCGACACCAGCGAATCCGACCTGCTGCTGAACGTCCTCAAGTTCGGCGAATTGACCGCCTATGACGTGATGGTGCCGCGCGCCGACATCAAGGCGGTGGCCGAGGACGTCGACCTCAGGGGACTCATCCAGACCGTCCGGGAGTTCGGCCATTCGCGGCTGCCGGTCTACAGCGAGAATCTCGACGACATCATCGGCATCGTCCACATCAAGGATGCGTTGCCGTCGATCTTCGAGCCGGAGAAGTTCCAGCTGAAGCGCATGCTGCGCGAGCCGGTCTTCGTGGCGCCCTCGGTGCGGCTCCTGGACCTGCTGCTGCAGATGCGCCTCGCCCGCGCGCATATGGTCCTGGTGGTCGACGAGTTCGGCGGCACCGACGGCCTGGTCACCATCGAGGACCTGGTCGAGCAGATCATCGGCGAGATCGAGGACGAGCATGACGTGGTGCGCGGGCCCAACCTGGTCGAGCGGCCCGACGGCACCTTGATCGCCAACGCGCGCACCACGATCAGCGATTTCGAGGCGCGGGTCGGCCCGATCCTGACCGAGGAGGAACGCGAGGCCGACATCGACACTTTGGGCGGCCTGGTCATGTCGCTGACCGACCGGGTGCCGGCGCGCGGCGAACTCGTCACGCATCCGTCCGGCATCGCCTTCGAGGTGCTGGACGCGGATCCCCGGCGCATCAAGCGCCTGCGCGTGCGCAACGCGCCGCCCAAGCCCGATCGGGACAAGGAATAGCCGATGCTCGCGCGTGAAATGACCGGGTCGCCGCAATCGCGCCCGGCGCGAAGCCTCGGCGCGATTTCCGGCTGGCGCGCCTATGGTCTGGCCGCGGTGCTCGGCGCGATTGCCGGCCTCGCTTTCGCGCCGCTCAATTTCGTGCCCGCTTTCGCGCTCGGCATTTCCGGCCTGGTCTGGCTCGCCGCCGAAGCGCCCACGCGGCGCACGGGTTTCGCCCTCGGCTGGTGGTGGGGCCTCGGGCATTTCGCGGTCAACAGCTATTGGATCGCTGAATCCTTCCTGGTCGATGCCGAGCGCTTCGGCTGGATGATCCCGCCGGTCCTGGGCGGGCTCGCCGCCTACCTGGCGCTCTATCCCGCGCTGGCGACGCTGGCCTTTCGCCTTCTTCCGCAGCGGCTCTCGGTCGCCGGCATCGCCGCCTTCGCCGCCTTCTGGACCATCGCCGAATGGCTGCGCGGCCATGTGCTGACCGGCTATCCCTGGGATCTCGCCGCCTATATCTGGAGCGGCAGCGACGCGATGATGCAGTCCGCTGCGCTTTGGGGTGCCTGGGGCTTGAGCCTCGTCACCGTCTTCGCCCTCGCCTTGCCGGCGTTGTTCGTGTTGATGGACCGGCGCGCCGCGCGCGCCGCCGCGATCGGCATGGCGCTGGTGCTCGGCGCACTCTATCTGGGCGGCTTCTGGCGACTTTCCAACGCCATTCCAACAGCGGCGGACTCCGATCCGGCCGCGCTTCGCATTCGCCTGGTCCAGCCCAACATCGCGCAGACCATGAAGCTCGACCGCGACACGCGGCCGGACCAGATCCGGACGCTGATGCGTCTCAGCTTGGAGACGCCGGGTTTCGACAAGGTGAAGGCAGTGATCTGGCCGGAGACCGCCGCCAACTACCTGCTCGAGCGCGATGCGGGTCTTCGCCGCATCCTGTCCCAGGCGGTGCCGCCTGAGGGGATTCTCCTGACAGGCGTGCCGCGCGGCGAACCGCTGGACGGCCCGCTCACCGAGATCTGGAACTCCTTCGCGGTCCTGGATGGCGGAGGCCAAATCCTAGGAACGGCCGACAAGTTCCATCTGGTTCCGCTCGGCGAGTATGTCCCATTGCGTGGGATTTTCCCCTTCATCAACAAGCTCACGCCGGGCTCGATGAATTTCACCCCGGGTCCGGGCCCGCGCACGCTGCATACATCCGCGCTGCCGCCGTTCAGTCCGTTGATCTGCTACGAAGTGATCTTCCCCGGCGCGGTGGTCGATCCCCAGGACCGTCCCGCACTCCTCGTCAACGTGACCAATGACGGATGGTTCGGAACCAGTACCGGACCATCGCAGCACTTTGCGACGGCGCGCTTTCGCAGCGTCGAGGAAGGTATTCCGATGCTGCGCGCGGCCAACACCGGAATCTCCGGCGTGATCGATGCTTACGGCCGTGTCGAGACTCGCTCCAACCTGGTGGTCGAGGCGGTGATCGACGCGACCGTTCCGCCGGCGCTCGAGCCGACGCCCTTCGCACGCTTCGGATTGTTCACCGTGCTGCCGTTGATTGTCCTCGCGCTCATTCCTATCCTGTTTCGCGTGCGCAAGCCTTCGATCTCATAGCCTGTGATAAGTCTCTCATCCCGGTTGTTCGCGTCGAATTGATTCAGGTCACGAATCACACGTTGCGATGTGCAATCCTGCGTTGACTGCATAAGGTTGTATGTCTATAGGTGACGGCGCGTAACAGTGCGCTGGCGGATGGGAATCGCATCAGGCTATGGCGAAGCAGATGGAAAAGCGTAAGACGGCGCGCGGTCGGAAGTCCTCGGGCCGGATGGCCAGCAAGGGCTTCCCCAATCCGATCGACGTCCATGTCGGCACCCGGATCCGCTTGCGCCGCACCTTGCTGGGCTTGAGCCAGGAGAAGCTCGGCGAGGCGATCGGCCTCACCTTCCAGCAGGTGCAGAAATACGAGCGCGGCGCGAACCGCGTCGGCTCCAGCCGCCTGTTCGATCTGTCGCGCGTGCTCGACGTGCCGATCGCCTATTTCTTCGACGAGATGCCGGGCGGCGTGCAGGACAAGAGCCCGAGCCGGCTCATGGGCCTGGCCCATCCGCCGACCGTCGAATACGAGCCGGACCCGATGGCCAAGCGCGAGACCCTGGAACTGGTCCGCGCCTATTACCGGATCACCGACGCGGCGCTGAGGAAGCGGCTGTTCGAGCTGATCAAGTCGATTGCCCGCGGCCTGCAGGACGAGGACTGAGGCCGCCGCCCGACGGGAAACGCCCCGTCTCGCTGGACGGTTCAGCTAACCACCGGAACCCCTTAAGTTTTTGCCCGGTTGCGGCGCAGCAGAACGCGCTTGACCGCGGTCCGGGCCTCCACCATGATCCGCGCGCCCAAAAACTGGGCGCCTTCGATTCCACGCGCCGGCTTGGCTAAATAGCCGGGGCCATTCGAAATTCTCCTTCCCTTTTTTAGCGGGGTATTTGGCGTGACGAGATCCTCCTACCTGTTTACCAGCGAAAGCGTTTCCGAAGGTCACCCGGACAAGGTCAGTGACCGGATCTCCGATGCCATCGTTGACCTCTATCTCGGCGCCGATCCGCAGGCCCGCGTGGCAGTCGAGACGCTCTGCACCACCAACAAGGTGGTGCTGGCGGGCGAAGTGCGCGGTCCCGCTTCGATCACCCATGACAAGCTGAAGGAAACCGCCCGGGCTGCGATCAAGGACATCGGCTACGAGCAGGAAGGCTTCCACTGGCAGAAGGCGGACATCGAGTGCTACGTGCATTCGCAGTCGGCCGACATCGCGCAGGGCGTAGATGCCGCGGGCAACAAGGACGAGGGTGCCGGCGACCAGGGCATCATGTTCGGCTATGCCTGCAACGAGACCGAAGAGCTGATGCCGGCGCCAATCTACTATTCGCACCGCATCCTGAAGCTGCTCTCCGAGGCGCGCCGCTCCGGCAAGGAGAAGGGCCTCGGCCCCGATGCGAAGAGCCAGGTGACCCTGCTCTATCAGAACGGCAAGCCGGTCAAGGCGACCTCGGTCGTGGTCTCGACCCAGCACGGCGAAGCGCTAGACCAGGAGCAGGTGCGCGAGATCGTGCGTCCCTATGTGAACCAGGTGCTGCCGAACGGCTGGATGTGCTCGGAAGAAGAATTCTACGTGAACCCGACCGGCCGCTTTGTGGTCGGCGGTCCGGATGGCGATGCCGGCCTCACCGGCCGCAAGATCATCGTCGACACTTACGGCGGCGCGGCCCCGCATGGCGGCGGCGCCTTCTCCGGCAAGGACCCGACCAAGGTCGACCGCTCGGCCGCCTATGCCGCGCGCTATCTGGCGAAGAACGTGGTCGCCGCCGGCTTGGCGGATCGCTGCACCATCCAGCTCGCCTATGCGATCGGCGTCTCCAAGCCGCTGTCGATCTATGTCGACACCTACGGGACGGCCAAGGTCGACGAAGCCAAGATCGAGAAGACGCTGGCCGAGGTGATGGACCTCTCGCCGCGCGGCATCCGCAACCATCTCGGCCTCAACAAGCCGATCTACGCGCGGACCTCCGCCTACGGCCATTTCGGCCGCAAGCCGGAAGCGGACGGCGGCTTCTCCTGGGAGAAGACCGACCTGGTCGCGAATCTCAAATCCGCGCTCGCCTAAGAGGGTCATGGCTGACGCTCTGAAGCAGCGCCAGGCATTCCAGTTCTACGGTCGACGCAAGGGACGGCCGCTCCGCAAGGGGCGGCAGTTTCTTTTTGACGAACTGCTGCCGCGCCTCACCATCCCGCTGGGCGCTCCCGGAACGCTCGATCCCGCGGCCCTGTTCGAGCCGCGCAAGCGCGCGGTCTGGCTGGAGATCGGCTTCGGCGGCGGCGAGCATCTGGCGCACCAGGCCGAGGAGCACCCCGGCATCGGCTTCCTCGGTTGCGAGGTGTTCGAGGCCGGCATCGCTTCCTGCTTGAGCCACATCGCCGAACGCCATCTGGACAACGTGCGCATTCATCCCGAGGATGCGCGGCTGCTGCTGACGGCATTGCAGCCGCGCAGTCTCGACCGCGTCTTCCTGCTGTTCCCCGATCCCTGGCCGAAGCGCCGCACCGCGAAGCGTCGTTTCGTCAACCGCGACAACCTCGACCGCCTCGCCGAACTGATCGAACCCGGCGGCGAGCTCCGGATTGCCAGCGACGATCCCACCTACATCGAATGGACCTTGCAGCAGGTCCCGGTGCACCCGGCATTCCAATGGGTGGCGCAGTCGCCGGTCGATTGGCAGGACCGTCCCACGGATTCCATCGAGACGCGCTACGAGAAGAAGGCCCGCGACGCCGAGCGCGTGCCGCACTTCTTTCGGTTCCGCCGGCTCTAGCGCGCGATGGCTGCAGGTTGCTTACTAACTCTCGTCATGGTCCGCGAAGGCGGACCGTCCACGAGTTTCGTGGCGCAAGTCCCGACCTCTCAAGACAACAGCGGGCAGCGGATGCAAATTCGTGGATGGTCCGCCTTCGCGGACCATGACGATCGAATGGGATTGGCGGTCGAGCCCAAACGAATCTCGCTCTAGAATTCCTGCGTTTCGATCAAGCTGCGCCACGCTCCGGGTTTCCAAGAATTCTCACTGCATACTCCCGAATTCAGGCGCGGTAACGTCAATTGTTGTGTGTCAGGAGGAAGAGGGTACTGACGCCCTGTGACTTGTTTTCGTGGGTGAAGACGGCGAACAGGATGCGGTCCATGGAGGTTCTATCCTGGAAAGTGCCCATCGGCCT
>NZ_JAYRKD010000056.1:0-3432 GCF_041905885.1 Dongia sp.
CGCTGGCCGGGCGCAAGCCGTGAAGGCGCCGGGCCGCCGCAAGGCCGCCAACCCAAAATCGGCCACCCATAAATCAGGCTGGGGCCGGGAGGCCTATCAGCGCGGCCACGGCGCGGAGAAGCGGGCGGCCTGGTGGCTGCGCCTCAAAGGCTATCGGGTGCTGGCGATCAACTGGCGCTCGGTCGCCGGGGAGATCGACCTCATCGCCCGCCGCGGCGGCACCTTGGCCTTCATCGAAGTGAAACAGCGGATCGACGCCGATACCGCCACCCTCAGCCTGGCGCCGCAGCAGCGGGCGCGGCTGGCCCGGGCCGCCGGCCTGTTCGTGGCGCAGCGCCCGGCGCTGGCCGATCTCACCCTGCGGTTCGATCTGATGGCCTTCGGCCGCCTCGGCCGCCCGGTTCACATGAAAGACGCTTGGCGACCTGAATCGGGTTAAGGCATGATTCTGGCATGTCGTCCTCCAAGCGAATCGGCGGGCCGTCGATCGGTGCGACGCTGCTGATCACCCTCCTGCCGTTTGGGCTTTCGGGCTGCTCGCCGGTCGGCATGGCGATCGGCGCCGGCGCCACCGTCACCAACATGGCGATGGAGGAGCGCGGCTTCGTCAACTCGGCGCGGGACAAGGCGATCTGGACCCACATCAGCGGCCAGATGCTGACCAAGAACCAGAAGCTGTTCCAGAATGTCGACGTCCAGGTGCATGAGGGCCGCGTGCTCCTGACCGGCTTCGTCCAGAAGCGGGAGGACCGGATCGAGGCCACCCGGATCGCCTGGGAGCCGGACGGGGTGCGCGAGGTGGTGGACGAGATCAAGCTGGGGCGGAGCCTGGATGCCGGTGACTTCGCCGAGGACGTCGTCCTGATCCAGCAAATCCGCCTCAAATTGATGTTCGACCGCGATATCCGGGCCATCAATTACAGCGTGGATTGCATCCGCTCGACGGTGTATCTGATGGGCGTCGCCCGGACCCCGGCGGAGCTGCAACGCGTCATCGACCATGTGCGCGACGTTCCCTATGTCCGTGCGGTGGTCAACCATGTGCGCGTGAGAACCGATCCCTTGCCTCCCATTCCTGAGAATCCGCCGGTGATTGCGGGCCCCGCGCCGAGCGGTGCGCCGGCCGCCGCCAAGCCAGTCGCCCCGCGCAAGCCCGCGCAGCAGGCAACGCGATGACCGACAGCACGGCGGGCGCCGACATGGCGAGCGAGAACGGGGATCCGCGCGCGGTGCTGACCGCGGTCGGCGCGCTTGAGGACTCCGAGATCCGGATCGCGGAAGCGGGCCTGGCCCTGGCGGCGATGGACCGGCAGCGCAGCGTGCCGGAGAGCTATCACGAGCATCTGGCGGCGATCGACGCCGAGATGCAGAAGACGGCCGCGGAGCTGGATTGCAGCGCCGCAGACGACAAGGGGCTCGCCAATCGCGCGACCACGCTCGGCAAGGTGCTGGCCGGCAATTTCAGCTACCAGGGCGACCGCGTCACCTATGACGACCTGCAGAACGCCAACCTGATGCGGGTGATCGACCGGCGCAAAGGCCTGCCGGTGGCGCTGGCCATTCTCTACATCCACGCCGCGCGCAGCCAGGGCTGGGCGATCGAGGGCGTGAACTTCCCCGGGCATTTCGTGGTCCGGCTGCACAACGCCGGCAAGGCGCTGATCCTCGACCCCTTCGCCGGCGGCGAGCCCTGCACCACCGCCGATCTCCGCCGGAAGCTGAAAGCCGCGGCCGGCGAGAAGGCCGAACTGCAGCCCGAGCATTACGCCGCCGTCGGCAACCGCGATATCCTGCTCCGGCTCGAGAACAACCTGAAGATCCGCCTGATCCAGGAAGGCGATCTCGAGAAGGCGGCGGCGGCGCTGGACCGGATGCTGCTGATCGCGCCCAAGCATGCGCCGCTCTACCGCGAAGCCGGCCTCATTCAGGCGCGGCTCGGCAACTTGAACGCGGCGCGCGCGGCGCTGGAGCGCTTCCTGGAAATTTCCGACAACGACAGCCAGCGCCATCACGTGGCGCGGCTGATCCAGGATCTCGGCCAACAGCTCAACTGAGGACCAGCAGATGTCCCTCTTCGTCGCCGTCCAAATGGACCCGATCGAGCACGTCAATATCGACGGCGATTCCACCTTCGTGATGGGCCTGGCTGCGCAGGAGCGCGGGCATAAGCTGTTCTTCTACCACACCAGCCGGCTGACCTTCCGCGACGGCAAGGTGATCGCACGCGGCGCGCCGATGGAGCTGCGGCGCGAGCGCGGCAACCATTTCACCCTGGGCGCGCCGGAGACAATCGAGCTTGCCAAGGCCGATGTCGTGCTGATGCGACAGGACCCGCCGTTCGACATGTCCTACATCACCGCGACGCATATCCTGGAGCATATCCACCCGAAGACGCTGGTGGTGAACGATCCGGTCGAGGTGCGGAACGCGCCGGAGAAGCTGTTCGTCACCAAATTCGCCGGGCTGATGCCGCCGACCTTGATCACCTCGGACAAGGCGGAGATCCTCGACTTTCGCGCCCAGCACAAGGACATCATCGTGAAGCCGCTCTACGGCAATGGCGGCGCAGGCGTGTTCCACATCACGCCCGGTGACGAGAACCTGGGCTCGCTGCTGGAGATGTTCACCCAGCTCTACCGCGAACCGGTGATCGTGCAGCGCTATCTTCCCGAGGTGCGGGCCGGCGACAAGCGCATCATCCTGATCGACGGCGAGCCCGTCGGCGCCATCAACCGCGTGCCGCAGGCGGGCGAGGCGCGCTCCAACATGCATGCCGGCGGCAAGCCGATGAAATCCGAGCTGACCGCACGCGAGGTCGAGATCTGCAAAACGCTCGGCCCGGAGCTGAAGCGCCGCGGCATGATCTTCGTCGGCATCGACGTGATCGGCGACTATCTGACCGAGATCAACGTCACCTCGCCCACCGGCTTGCAGGAGATCGCCCGCTTCGACGGCACAAGGCCCGAGATGAAGATCTGGGACGCGATCGAGGCACGGCTGGGGCGGAAGTGACGATTCTTATAGTATCGTCATGGTCGGCGTAGGCCGACCATCCACGAATTTGCTTCCGCTGCTCTGTTAGTCAGGAAGACGCTCGGTATTGCACGACGAAACTCGTGATGGGGTGGACGGCCCCCGAACGGCATCTAAGTGCCAGAATGAGGTCGTTGCAGATCTCATTGAAAGGAGCCGTCCGTGGAAAAGCTTATTCGAATTGGCATGGATACGTCCAAGAGTGTTTTTCAGCTGCATGGGGTTAACGCGGCGGAGCAGCCGGTGCTGAAGCGGCAGCTCCGGCGGCGGGAAGTGGTGGCGTTCTTCGCGAAGCTGGAGCCGACAGTTGTTGCGATCGAGGCCTGCGGCGGCTCGCATTACTGGGCGCGCACGCTCGAAGAGCTGGGTCACCAGGTGAAGCTGCTGGCGCCGCAGCAC
>NZ_JAYRKD010000011.1:0-161034 GCF_041905885.1 Dongia sp.
CAATCCGCGCGACCTCGCGGCCGGTGCCGACGGGGACCGTCGATTTGGTGACGATGACCGCGTAGTCCTTGAGGTGCCCGGCGATCTGTTTCGCGGCGCTGTGGACATAGCTCATGTCGGCATGGCCATCGCCGCGCCGGCTCGGCGTGCCGACCGCGATGAAGATCGCCTGGGCGCCGGCGATCTCGGCGATGTCGGTCGAGAAGGCGAGGCGCTTGGCCGCGGCGTTGCGCTCGACCAGGTCGTTGAGGCCGGGCTCGTAGATCGGGATCTCGCCCCGCTTCAACCGCTCGATCTTGCCCGCATCCAGGTCGATGCAGACCACCTGGTGGCCGAACTCGGAAAGGCAGGCGCCGGACACCAGGCCGACATATCCGCTACCAATGACCGCTATCTTCATTGTATTGCTATCTCTGGAACTTGTGCGGCGTTCGCCGATTTGAAACGGGCCGAAATTGCCCCGGCTGAACGCCGCGCAAAGTAGCGGGCTTTCCGCCCACAGGCAACGCATACGGTCGAGGAGAGCGGATCCCGGTGATAGCCTCAGGTTGCCGCGGCGGCGGCACGGAACCTTCTCCGGCTTCGGCCGTTCCCTCCGATCGATTCATCCGATGATTGTTACAGTTTACATCCCGACGCGGAACCGCCAGGCCCTGGTCGAGCGCGCCGTCAACTCGGTGCTCGGCCAGGACCATCGCGAGATCGAGCTGATCGTGGTGGACGACGGCTCGACCGACACGACGCCGGCCTATCTCAAGGCCGCCGCCGCCGCGGATCCCCGCATGATCGCGCTGTTCAACGACAAGCCGATGGGCGCGCCGGTCGCGCGCAATCGCGCGATCGCGCAGGCCAGGGGCGAGTTCGTCACCGGGCTGGACGACGACGACGCCTTTGCCGGGAACCGCATCAGCAGCTTCATCGCGGCGTGGCACGACTACGCCGCCCGCGGCATCACGCCCTCCGGCCTCTACTCGCACGCAGTCGCGATGCGGGCCGGGACCGAGAGCCTGTGGAAGCGGCCGCCCTCGGCGCAATACCAGGATCTGTTCCGCCTCAACGTCGTCGGCAACCAGCTGTTCGCGCCGCGCGCGCATTATCATGGCGTCGGGATGTTCGACGAGCAGCTGCCGGCCTGGCAGGACCTCGATCTCTTCATCCGCATCCTGCTGAAATACGGCCCCGCCTACCTCGCGGACGCGCCGAGCTATCTCTACGACGACGAGGACCGCGGCGACCGCATCTCCTCGAAGGCGGAGCGGATCCGCAACGCCTATGCGCGGATCTCGGCCAAGCATCGCGACCTCGACCCGCGGCTGAACCTCGCGCTGTTCATGCAGATCTTCCAGGACGGCTACGACATCTGGCCGGACTGGCACGATCTCACGCATGTGCTGGGCAGCCGCCCGACCAAGGGCCAGGTGAAGCGCATCATCCTGAAATACCTGCGGGCGAAGATGCCGCGCCGGCGGCGGTACGACTAGCGTCGGCGGTCGCGGGCAAGCCTAAGCCTTGCCGCCGAGATGGCGGGCCAGCACCGCGAGGCTGCGGTCGCGCATCGCCTTGACCCGTGCTTCGGCCACCGCGGCGTCGAGCGGCGGCGGAGGCGCATTGAGGAGCTGCGCGGCGGCGGCCTCGGCGTCGCGGAACGGGATCGCGACGGTCGGGTGCTCGAGATGCCGCGCCAGCTTCTCCAGGTAGGAGCCGGCGCGGACGATCACAGGAACGCCGAGCTGCACCGCGCGGCCCAGGATGCCGGAGGCCTGGTCGTGGATCGGGTTGTAGCAGGACCAGATCAGCGCGGCGTGGCGGTAGAGATGGCGGATCTCCTCGTCCGCCATGCGGCGGTCGATCAGCAATCCGCCGGCTGCGGCAAAGGCGTCGGCGGCGTTACGGGATTCCGCGTTCACCCGGCCCGCCGAGACGAAGAGATAGCGGGCGCGGATCTCGGGCGAATGGCGCCAGATCTCGACGAAGGCATCGAAGCCCTTGCGCAGCTCGACCTGGCCCAGCGACAGCACCACCTGCCGGCCCTGCGCCGCCGCCGCGATCTCATGGTCGAGCGCCGGGAAGGCGTCGGCCGGCGGCATGCCGAAGAAATGCAGGTCCCAGAGCTGCGGGTCGTAGAGCCAGTCGCTCGCCACCTGGCCGAGGCGGCGGTCGATGTCGAAGGGCAGGATGATCAGCACCGAGGTGCGCGGCAGCCGCGCGGCGACGGCGAAGACCAGCCGCTTGAACGGCGCGCGCAGCTTGCCGAGGAAGCACTGCCCCGGCCGGAAGAACAGCCCAACCGTCCGCGGCCCGCCCAGCGCCGCGCGCAAGGCGGAGCGCATGAACACGGTCCAGTGGTCGTCGATGGCGGCATAGAACGCGGTGGCGCCGGGCGAAGGGTTCTCGGTCTCGAGCGTGATGCCCAGGGCCTGAAGCTCGGCGGTCAGCAAGCGGCGGTATTCGGAATAATGCCCGACGTCGCGGACAGCGATCCAATGCGCGGCGGAGTGGCGCGGGGTGGGCGGGTTTGAGGTGGAGCGCTTCCGATCAACCTGAGGTGTCATTGGGCCAGTTCACCCGCGTCAAATCTAGAACGTGCCGGTTGACCGCGCGAGCGCCACGCTACCGCGCAGGCCGTCGAGTGTTCCGAGGCGCACCTTGCTTTCCATGGGCGACTTTACGGCTTTATCGCGATGCGGCCGGTATAGTCGATGCGGTTGAGCAGCAAGGGAAGCTTGTTGGCCTCGATGTACTCGTCCACGGCCCGGCGCGCGCCTTCCCAATGTCCGTAGTCGTCGATGATCAGCGCGCCGCGCGAGACGAGTTGCGGGTAGAGGTGCTGCAATTCATGGCGCGTGGATTCATACCAGTCCGTATCCAGGCGCAGGATCGCGAAGGGTTTCGGGAAGGCGTAGGGGATGGTGTCCTCGACCTTTCCCTTGATCAGATGAATCTTGTCGGAGGGGTAGCCGACCGATTGGATATTGCTGCGGACCTCATCGATGGGTGAATAGCACCACCCGTCGGCGTTCTGATCCTGCATCGCGGTCGCGGTCTGCTTGTCCGAGGCCTGCACATCCGCCTCGGAGGGTTCGGACATGCCCTCGAATGTATCGAATAGGAACAGAGACCGTTGAGTGTCGCCGAGGTGTTTCAACGCCAAAGCGGCCGCCATCATGCTGCCGCCCTTCCACACGCCGCACTCAATGATGTCGCCCTCGATCCGGTTCTTCACGACATACGCGACGGCCTGGCAGAGGGATGCCAGCCGTTCATGACTGGTCATGGTGAAGGGTGTCACTTTGCGGATGATGCCCCGAATCCAGTCGGGCTGATCCGAGAGTTCTGCGCTGGGCTGCGCGGCCTGCTTTTTCGAAAGCTGAAGGCCCACCGCGCCCAGCGCCGCCTGGATCGGCTTCTTGGCCATCGATTTGAACGCCGTCATGTCAAACTTTCCCAGCGAATGGTTGAGACTTAAGCATCGCACTCCGTCCGGCAGCCAGCAATGGGAGCGCCATCAAGCGGGTTTCGACGCGACAAGCACGTAGCCGAGCGGCAATGCCTGACGGGTCCTCCTCGAGATCCGCGGAAACGGCGGACACCGCAGCATTCCGCGCGCAAAATAGTAAAGAAATTTCGAGGCCGTTTTTCCCGGCCCGAACATCTTGAAAGCCATGTCGGCCAAGACCTCTGGGGCGCCGCCCGTGGTCGTGAGCTCGACGACTTCCAGCCGATTCAGCCGGCAGAGGCGCCTGAGGCTGAACTCGGTGTGGCGCAGGTAGTCATGCGGAGCCTCGTGAATCCAGTACAGAAACGGAAGGCTGAGAATGAACTTGCCACCGGGCGCCAGGACCCGCGCCGCCTCGGAGAAGAACGTCTCCGGGCTGTGAAGATGCTCCATGACATCGGTCGAGATCACAGTGTCGAAGGAGTCGCTGGGGACGCCATCCCAGGCCCGATTCAAGTCCACGTAACTGTCACAGAAGCTCAAATTGTGTAGGCTGTTGTCCCAATCGATGCAGGTGACGCTACTCGCGTGCTTCCGATACATCGCGTAGAGCGGCGCCGATCCACAGCCCACGTCGATCACGCGGCCTCGGCAATGCGCAGCGATAGCGCGATGATAGGCGGAAGCGACCAAGTCCGTGATGAGCCAGGAAGAGGGGCCGACATCGGTCCGCGACGAGACCCAGGCGCCGTCCCGCTCGACGAACTTCGTCGGCACCCATTTGTCCTCGTTCTTCATCTCATCCTCATTTGCGCAGCGCTCCGAGAAGCAAGCGCAAGAAGTCGCGGAGAAACATTGCCACAAGCGCCAAGTATAAGACCATCCCCAGCGGGGCGAGGATGACGAGCAGCAGAAAGGGCGAGATACCGTCCAGCCAGCCATACTCGATCGGGACCCAGGCCGCGAGGCCGATGAGGCAAGAGAACAGAGTCTGTTTCCAGATCGCCCGGAACAGCGACGGCAGGCTTTGGTGAACCAGCTTCAGCGCAATATGGAGGGTCACGGCGCAGAGGCCGACATTGGCGAAGAAGTACCCGGCCGCAACGCCGACGATGCCGAACGGAATGCATGCGAAGAAAACGGAAAGATACAGCACCACGCCGACGAAGCCGAGATTGCGCAGGAGCTTCGTCTTGCCGAGCGCGATCAGGATCAGCCCGACATTGGTCGCGATGGCCTGGATGAAACCGACCGGCGCAAACCAGGCGAGGACATCGGCCACCGCGTACCAATCCGGCCCCAAGAGGACAGCTACAACGGGCTGACGCAGGCCCCACAGCAGAGCCATCATAGGACCGATGACGATGCTGATCAGCGCGAGCGTCTTGACGAAGTGCGTGCCTATTTCCGCCGGCTGGCTCTGCTTCTCGCTGTAGATCGGCAGCAGCACGCGGTTGGACATTCCGCCCAGGAACTGCAGCGGCGCGATGATAAACCGGTAACCCATCGAGTAGAGCGCCAGGTCGTGCGCGCCCAGGAAGCGCGCCATCAGCATCTTGTCGGCGTTGCGGTTGAAGTAGTTGAGAGTGTTGAAGGCGACGAGATGGCCGGTGAATCCCCAGATGCGTTTCATCTCCGCGCTGGACCAGCGGAGTTGCGGGTAATGCTCCGAGCAAAGCCAGAGCATTCCGTTCTGAAGGGCAGCCCCGACCGCCTGCTGGATCACCAAACTGTAGACGCCGAAACCGTGCTGCGCTGCGAGCACAGCGATTGCCAGAGCGGCGGTTGCCGATCCCAACTCGATCAAGCCGATTTGGCGCAGGCGCCCGGTTCGCTGCATCAAAGAGATCGGAACGGTTCCTATGGTCGTCAGGGGAAAGACCAAAGCGAGCGCCATCAGAACCGGTTCGAGGCGTGGTTCGGCAAAAACCAAGGCGGCGACCGGCGAGATGGCGATGAGGATCGCACATATGCCGACGCCAACGAACACGTTGAGCCAGAAGACGGTGCTGACCAGCTCAGTCGTCAACTCCTTGCGCTGAATAAGTGCCGCGGAGGTGCCCATGTCCTGTAGAAGCAGGGCGAAGGTGGTGAACAGGGCGGCCATTGCGAGCAGGCCGAAGTCGGAGACTGGCAGCAAGCGGGTCATGATCGCAATGCCGCCGAACTGGATCGCGAGCTTGCCCGCCTGGGCAATCGCGGCCCAACTGACCCTAGAGGCCACGCCGCCGCGTTGAATCAGGAGTTTGTGCAGCATCGTTCTAGCGGTGCGACGCGCCCTGTAGCTTGGCTTGGGTCAAAAGGAAAAGATCCCAAGGATGTCATCCCCGATGATTTTGCCGTTCGCGCGGTCGCGTGTGGCGATGGCGTAGAGCGACCGGACGAGCTGTACCGGGTGCTTCACGGCCTCCATCGGCAGCTTCTTCCTTCCGACCTTCAGCTTCAGCGCCGAGGCGAAATGATCGGCCAGCGCGCCGAGGGTCGACCCCGTGACAAGGGAACGGATGTCCACCTGCATGCCAAATCGCTTCGCGAGCTCGACATAGGCCGGCGCACGCCAGCGGGTCAGGTGGTGCGGCGGCAGGTTCTTGCCGTGATAGCCGGACCCCTCATAGAGGGTCGGCGAATGCGGCGTCGAGATGAAGAGCTTGCCGCCATCCTTCTTCAGCAAGACGCTCGCTTCCGCCACCAGCTCGATCGGCTTAGGCACATGCTCCAGCAGATGGGTCATGATCACGGCCGAGAACTTGCCGTGATTGGCCTTGTCGGCGATGAGGTCGGAGAGCAGGCCGAGATGGGCGGTGTGGCCTTTCGAGCGGCAGATCTCGACCGAGGTCGGGGTGGCATCCAGGCCGTGCAGCGTGGCCTTGGTGCAGGTCCGCAGGTAGTCCAGCAGGTTGCCGGCGCCGCAGCCGATGTCGATGACATGCGCGTCCGGACCCAGCTTCGAGACTTCATCGGCGATGATCGCCCATTCCCGCCGGGCGGTGGGGTAGTAGCCCTCCTCCTTGGTGATCCACTCGTAGAAGCGGCCGGAACCGGGGATGGCCGGCATGGCATAGATCAGCTTCGATTGCTCGCATTCCCAAAGTTCGAAGTCGCAGAACTCGTTGCGCATGTCCTGCGGCACGGGCAGGGACTCTTCATAGAGCGGGATGATCTCGTCGCGCTTGAAATGCGCGATCCGCCGGGCCCCCTCGGCGGGCACGATCTGGAAATCTGGATGTGCGGTTGATTTCACGGTCTACGCTTTCTCTAGAACACGACTGCGTTCGGGTTCTGGGCTGGTCACGGTAGACTTGTAAAGCTCCAGCAATTGCCGGCTGAGCGCGCTGCCGTTGAACTCCGATTCGATCTTGCGGCGGCCGGCGCGGCCGACCTCGCCCCACTTCTGCGGGGTGCTGAGCATCGCCTCGATCGCCGCGGCGAGGGCCTCGACGTCGCGCTCCGGCACCAGGAGGCCGGAGACGCCGTCCTCGACCAGCTCCGGGATGCCGCTGTGGAAGGTGCTGATCACCGGCAGGCCCTGGGCCATCGCTTCCATGATCGCCACCGGGATTCCCTCCACATCGCCGTCGGTCGCGGTGACGCTGGGCAATATGAAGATGGAGGCCTGGTTCAGCAGCTCGAGCGTCCGGCCATGCGGCAGGCCGCCGTGGAACGTCACCCGATCGGCGAGACCCAGCTGCACGGCCTCGGCCTGGAGGCGGGCCAGCTGCGGGCCTTCGCCGACGATGTCGAGGCTGAAGGCGAGATGGGGATCGCGCTGCTTCACCAGGGCCAGCGCGCGCAGGGTGTAGGTATGCCCCTTCTTCTCGATCAGGCGGCCGGTGGCGATCAGGCGCGGCCCGCCGCCGCTCCGGTCGTGGAACGGGTTCCGCGGGCAGTCGATGCCCATATGGTGCACCACGATGCGCGCGGGATCGCAGCCGAGCGCGACCAGCTTCCCGACCCAGTGCCGGCTGATCGGCAGGAACAGCGCGCCGAACTTGAACAGCGTTTCGTAATATCCGGGCTTCACCACGCGCAGCAGCGACGACAGCTCGTAGGCGTGAAAGGTGGTCACAATCGGGCGGTCGAAGGCCCCGGCCTGCTTCAGCGCGGCGGCGTAGCGGCCGTTCGGCCCGAAATGGCAATGCAGCAGGTCCAGCCCGGCCAGCTTGCGATTGACGCGGATCGCGCGGGCCAGGCCGATGACGGTGAGGCGGTCGTTTAATCCGCCGAGGCTGCGGTCCTGGAGGATCGGTTTCAGGCGGGGCTGTGCAGCAAGTTCCAGGGCGGCGACCAGCAGCTTCTCGACCAGGCCAAATTTCCAGAACCGGACCTTGAAGACATCGACGATGGCGACCCTGGCGCGGTCGAGATTGCGCCAGGCCGGGCTGCCGGCGGCGGCCTTGATCAGCGAGACCGCGACGACCTCGACGTTGTTGTTCAGGTGCCCCTTGATCTCGTCGAGGACGAAAGTCTGGGAGAGCGTGGGGAATTCGGTGACGAGGTAGCCGACTTTCACGCCGCCCTCGATGTCGCTTCGAGGAAGGCGCGGTAGGCGTCTTCGATGCCTTCGCGCAGGCCGATCCTGGGCTGCCAGCCGAGCGCGCGGATCTTCGCGGCGCTCATCAGCTTCCGCGGCGTGCCGTCCGGCTTCGAGAGGTCGTGCTTGATCCCGCCCTTGAAGCCGACGATCTCGCAGACCAGCTGCGTCAGCTCCAGGATGGTGACGTCCTCGCCCGAGCCGACGTTCACGTGGCCGTCGCCGGAATAGACCTTCATGAGATGCACGCAGGCATCGGCGCAGTCATCGACATGCAGGAACTCGCGGCGCGGCGCGCCGGTGCCCCACATCACGATCTCCTTGTCGCCGCGTAGCTTCGCCTCGTGCGCCTTGCGGATCAGCGCCGGCATCACATGGCTGGACTTCAAGTCGAAGTTGTCGCCGGGGCCGTAGAGATTGGTCGGCATGGCGGAGACATAGTCGCTGCCGTGCTGGCGGCGGTAGGCCTGGCAGAGCTTGATGCCGGCGATCTTGGCGATCGCGTACCACTCGTTGGTCGGCTCCAAGGGGCCGGTCAGCAGCGCGTCCTCGGTGATCGGCTGCGGCGCCAGCTTCGGGTAGATGCAGCTGGAGCCCAGGAACATCAGCTTCTCGACCCCGGTCGCGAAGGCGGCGCCGATGATGTTGGTCTCGATCAGCAGGTTGTCGTAGAGGAAATCGGCGGGATAAGTGTCGTTGGCGAGGATGCCGCCGACCTTGGCGGCCGCCAGGAACACCGCCTGCGGCTGGGCCTGCGCCATCCAGGCCTCGACCGAGGCCTGGCGCTTCAGGTCGACCTGGTCGCGGCCGACGGTCAGGAGCTCGCAATGCTCCGCCTTCAGCCGGCGCAGGATCGCCGCGCCCACCATGCCGCGATGGCCGGCGACCCAGACGCGCTTGCCGGCCAGCGAATAGGGGCTGCCGACACTCATCCTAGGCGCCCTTCATGATCGGCGCCGAGGCCATCACCTTCAAATCCTCGCGCACCATCTCCGAGACCAGCTGGTCGAGCTTGATCTCGTGCTTCCAGCCGAGCTTCTCCTGCGCCTTCCTGGGATCGCCGATCAGGAGGTCCACTTCGGTCGGGCGGAAATAGCGCGGGTCGATCTCGACCAGGGTCTTGCCGGTCTTGGCGCAGAGGCCCTTCTCGGCGACGCCGCTGCCCTTCCACTCGATCGCGGTGCCGACCTCGGCGAAGGCCTTCTCGACGAAGGAGCGCACGGTGTGGGTCTCGCCGGTCGCCAGCACGTAGTCGTCCGGCTGGTCCTGCTGCAGCATCAGCCACATGCCCTTCACGTATTCCTTGGCATGGCCCCAGTCGCGCTTGGAATCGAGGTTGCCGAGATAGAGCCGGTCCTGGCGGTCGAGATGGATCGCCGCGACCGCGCGGGTGATCTTGCGGGTGACGAAGGTCTCGCCGCGGATCGGGCTCTCGTGGTTGAACAGGATGCCGTTCGAGGCGTGCATCCCATAGGCCTCGCGGTAGTTGACCGTGATCCAGTAGCCGTAGAGCTTGGCCGCGGCATAGGGCGAGCGCGGGTAGAAGGGCGTGGTCTCGCTCTGCGGCACTTCCTGGACCTTGCCGTAGAGCTCCGAGGTCGAGGCCTGGTAGAAGCGGGACTTGTTGGTGAGGCCGAGCAGCCGGATCGCCTCCAGCAGCCGGAGCGTGCCGATCGCATCGGCGTTGGCGGTGTATTCCGGGGTCTCGAAGCTGACCTGCACATGGGATTGTGCCGCGAGGTTGTAGATCTCGTCGGGCTGGGTCTCCTGCACCACGCGGATGATGTTCGTCGAGTCCACCATGTCGCCGTAATGCAGGAAGAACTGCGGGTTGGTCTCGTGCGGGTCCTGGTAGATATGCTCGATCCGCCCGGTGTTGAAGGAGGACGAGCGCCGCTTGATGCCGTGGACGACATAGCCCTTGGCGAGCAGCAGTTCGGCGAGATAGGCGCCGTCCTGCCCGGTGGCGCCGGTGATCAGGGCAACCTTGCGGTTGTCGGCCATAGACTTCCTACTCCAATGATGCGGCGGCAAGCGCCAGGTGGTGCGATCCGGCTGGGGTCCGCTGGGCGGCTGTCGCCCGGCTCATGTTGCAGTGCAGTATAGTATTTTTCTTTTTCCAAAAAGGAAGGGAAAATCTCGAGAAAAGGACAGCGCGGCGTGGTTTCCGGGCGCGAAAGGCGGCAACCAAACTCGCCGGGGCGGTGAATCGTTCCTTATCCGGCCGGCAACGGCGGCGCGCCCAGCGGTTCACCCCGGGCCAGCCGTTCCAGGGCGTCGGCGAATTTCCGGCCGTTGCCGTCCCAGTCATAGACGTTCTGGACCGCGTCGTAGCAGGCGGCCTGCATGCGGTTGAGGGCGGGGAAGTCGTCGATCAGCCGGAGCACGGCCCCGACCAGATCCCGCGCCGACTTTTCCGTGACGATGTTGGCGAGCGCGGCCGGCGGCAGGCCTTCGAACGAGCCCTCCAGCGCCGCGATCGGCATGCGGCCGAACAGATAGTCCAGCACCTTCAGCTTGAAGCCGCCGCCGACCGCCTCGATGATCAGGCCGAGCCGGGCGTTGCGGAGCTCGGCGGCGAGGTCATCGACGAAGCCGAGGAAGCGCGTCGCCTTGAGGCGCGGCGTCCACTCGGCGCGGAATTTCTCGTCGACGTCGCCGATGATGTCGAACTGGATGCCGTTCTCGCGGAAGATGCCGTCGGCCACGGCGAGGAACTCGGCGACGTTGATCTGCTTGGCGATCCAGCGGACCGAGCCCAGCATCACGACCCGCCGCGGCACGCCGGCGTCGATCGTCCGCGCCGCGGCGCGATAGCCGCCGAAGCCCGGCGGCAGCACCAGCCCCGGTTTCTGCGGGCACCAGGAAAGGATGTCGGCGCGGTCCTTCTCGGTCAGGGCGACCAGCAGGTCGCAGGCCTCGACCATGCGGCGCTCCAGGCGCCCGATCTTGGCGGCGTTGAGCTTGACCGCCAGCTTGCGGGCCGGCGAGCCCTTGAACCCGGCGGCGATGTCGCGCGCCACCTGTTCCTCGAAGTTATGCGCGACGTAGACGATCGGCAGCTTCGAGCCCAGCGCGCGCAAGCTGTCGAGCGCCCAGCCCGAGCCGTAATAATCGAGCACGACCGCTTCGGGTTTGGTCTCGCGGGTGAGCGCCTGCAGCTTCGCGCGCAAGGCCGGCGGCGAGAAGCGCGCGGCGGCCAGCGGCAGCGGGCTCATGAGGGCGCTCAAAGTGCCGCGCTCGGGGGCGGCGACCGGGTGCCAGCGCGGCGCCCGGGGATCGGCGGCATGCGCTGCCGGGACCGGGCCGTCGGCCATGCCGACGACATCGAGCGCGACCCCGGCGCGGGCAACCGCCTGGGCCAGCTCCGCCGAATAGACGCGGTCGCCGGCCTGCATCGGATAAGGAATGTGTTTGCAGACCCAGAGAACGGACAAGGATTGATCCATGCAGGAGGGAGGCGGGACTCAGCGCCGATGCAGCTTCTCGACCACGCGGGCCATCAGCTTCTCGAGCGTATGAGGACGGTAGGTCGAAGCATAGTTGCGCGCACCGGAGACGGCATCTTGCAGCGGCGCGAGCGGCTTGAACGTGGTCTTGGGTACGGTCGCGATGCCATCCGTCCCCGAACCCTGGATCAGCAAGGTGAGCTCGTTGAGATGCAGCAGGAAATCCGGCGGCATCGGCTGCGGCCGGCCTTCGCGCAGCGCGCGCATCATCTCGGCGATGCCGAGCAGCTTGTCCTGGGCGTAGATCTCGCGCCGGCGCAGCCAGCTCACGAATTTATGCTTCAACGAGCGCCCGACGCCGCGCTCGGCCTCGACCGCGTGCGACTTCCAGCGCCGCACCAGCGGCTGCCGGCGCCCGCCGATCCCGAGCGCCCGGCCGATCAGCGGCTGGTTGCGCGCGGTATAGGCCTTGCGCGCCGCGAGGCTCACCCGCGAAAAGCGCTCCAGGTGCACCGGCGACTGGTCGTGGAAGGTATTGTCGAGCACGATCTCGCCGGCATCGCCGATGATCCGCAGCCGGTGGTCGCGCGGCGCCACCCAGGAACAGGTGATGCGCGCGGCAACCCCGTTGGCGAAGTTGAGGCAGGCGACGGAGAAATCCGGCGTGTCGGCGGGGCTGAGCGGCGTCGCGGTCTTGCGCGCGACCAGCGCCTTCGAGAATGCGGTCACCGAGAGCACCGGGCCGAAGATCGCGCAGATCCAGACCAGGTGATAGCCGACATGCTCGACGGTGCAGCCTTCCTGCAGCTCCTCTGCATAGGGAAACGGCGCGCCGGTCGGGCTCTGCACGGTCTCGAGGCGCATCAGATGCGCGGGATTGTCGTCCATCTCGGCATAGACGAGGACCGGCTTGCCGATCGCATTGTCGCGCAGCGCCTTCCAGACCGTGGAGATCGCGTCCGAATAGAGATTGCAGGGCGCGCCGGTCAGCACCAGGCCGCGGGCCTCGGCCAGCGCGAACAATTCGCGCGTCTGCTCGAGATTCTTGGTCGTCGGCTTCTCGGAATAGACATGCTTGCCGGCTTCCAGCGCCCGCTTGATGACCTCGTAATGCGCGTTGATGCTGGTGAGGTTGACCACCGCCTCGACCCCGGGATCCGCCAGCAGCGCCGCGTAGCTCGGGTAGACCTTGAAGCCGTAATGCTGCGACACCACGGCCGCGCGGCGCGCATCGATGTCAAAGACGCCGCGGATCTCGATTTCGGGATAGGCCCAGCGCGTCCGCATGTAGATGTCGAACACATAGCCGCAGCCGACAAACGCGATCTTCACGCCACGCCACTCCCGGCCGCCTGGCCCCGGATGGCGGCGCGGATCCGGTCCACCGTTTCGGCGACCGCGACGCTGTCGTCGAGCGGCATGATCGCGCTCTCGACCGCGCCCTTCCCGATGCAGGCGCGCACCTCTTCCGCCTCGTAGTGGTAGCCGTTGCCGGCGTAGTGGTAGCGATGCGCCTTCCCGCGGCCACGGCTCGACCGGCCCATGACCTGGGCGATCCGATGCACCAGGCCGTGCTGCTTCAAGCGGGCCTTCAAGCCGAACTGGGCCTGCTCGGGCTTGAGCGGCGCCTCCTCGACGATGTCGAGCCCATAGGGCCGCACCACCGAGCCGCGCACCGCGATCATGCCGTCGCTGCCGAGCACCTGGAACGCGTCGGGCGCCCAGGCGCGCGCGCTCACGAAATAGGAGCCGATGACGCCGCCGGGATAGAGCAGCTGGAATGCGGCATCCTCATCGACGCCGGTCGGGCCGATGGTGCCGATCGCCTGGACCAGTGTCGGCGCGCCGAACAGCCATTGGCCGAGCGAAAGCGGATAGGCGGCGAGATGCGCGAGCGCGCCGCCGCCGGTGTTCGGGTTGAACATGCCGCTGTTCGGATCCGGGACCTGGGAGCTGCCGAAATTTCCGGCCACCAGCCGCACTTGGCCGACCGCGCGGGCCGCAATCTTTTCCTTGAGCGCACGGCCGGCCGGAAGGAAGCGCGTCCACATGGCTTCCATGGCGAAGACGGAATGGGCGCGCGCCGTCTCGGCGATTCGCGCGGCGTCGGCGGCTGAAGAGGCAAAGGGTTTCTCGACCAGAACGGGAATGCCGGCTTCCAGGCAGAGCAGCGCATGGGCGGCGTGCTCGGAGGGCGGGGTGGCGATGTAGACCGCGTCCACGCCGCCCGCCTTGGCCGCCTCGCGATATCCGCCGATCGCCCTGCCGATCCCGAACTGCTGCGCGAAGTGCTGCGCCCGTTCCGGGGTGCGAGATGCGATGAACGATACTTCTGCGTCCTGGGCCGCAGCCAGGCCCGCAGCGAACTTCGCCGAGATGGCACCGGTGCCGAAAATCCCCCAACGGAATGGCATTATTCGTCTCGGATTGGAGCAGTGATGAAATTCTTCCGGCGGCTTGCCGAAACTGCGGTGCGTGCTCTTGGGATCATGCGGTGCGTGCTCTTGGGATCATAGAGTCGGGCTGTTTCCGATTTGCTGTTGAGCCCCGGCGAGCGCGGTCCCCACCCATAGCCAACCGGCAGACCCGAAGCAAGGCAGCTTCACGCCCGGGCGCTTCAGTCGGCTGCTAAACGTGCGTGGCTTGGATGGGGTCCAGGAAAGAAAGACTGTGCCATAAGCCGCTGCTCGGCGGGGTGGGGCGGGGATGCGTGGATCTCTGGAGAAGGGGAGATGCGATTTCAACGCAGAGTCACACCCCAATGAGAGAACCGCAGCAACTAAGCGGGCATCTTTCGCGCCTGCGGAGCAACTGTTCGCTGGGTTTGTGACATACTCCTCCAACCGCTGAGCCACTGTTCGACGACGGAGGCGCGGAGGGCAGTGGGGGCTTGGCACGTGCGGCGGATGCCGTGCGTGCAGGCCGTGGTCTGAACACACCGGTATTAGAATGACGAATCCCGAGGCTGAACTGGGAGCGGTTTCGTGCGCTCCGAGCACGAAGAGTCCTGACCAGACGGTGGGCGGTGAAGCCGCCGCCGCCCGGGCGACGCGACGGCGTAAGCCGATCAAGATCGACGAGCTGCCGCCGCCGGGAATCACGCGCTGGGTCATCCATCGCAAGGCGCAAGTGGTGGCCGCGGTTCAGGCCGGAGCGCTCAGTCTCGAGGAAGTCTGCGAGCGCTACTCGGTTTCCGTCGAGGAGTTCCAAAGTTGGCAAAAAACCCTGCAGCAGCATGGCGTGTATGGACTTCGCACCACGCGATCGCAGATCTATCGCTCGGGTGGAACCAGGGGTAACGGCAAAGGATAGCGTCGGTTCCACGGCTAATTAGATACCGCCGTCGCCCCACCTCGCTCTTTCCGCTTGAAGCGAGGGCGAGGCCGGCCGCAGAATCCGGCCTGCTCGATCTGGATCTTCCGCGCGGTCGAAACATGAAATCTCGAATGCCCTGCCTGATCGGCCTGCTCGGTGGCGTGTTGCTGGCAACCGCCATGCCGGCTTCCGCGAAGACCGTGGCCATGCCGCCGCTGTCGCGCAGCGCCGTGGAGATCGCCTGCGCACGCGCGGGCGGCTCGGCCTATGGCGTGCGCGACAGCGAAACGGAATACGGCTGCAGGACGCGGGAAAGCTCGGTCACCTGCGCGCCCGACGGCACCTGCTTCGGCTATGTCCCCGATCTGGCGCGCCTGCCGGCCAATTCGCTCGATGCCGTCCTCGGGGTCATCGTCAGCGGCAAGCCCATCAAGGTCGGGCCGGTCGACAGTCGGATCACGCCGCTGGCGCAGCCCTGAGCCCGGATTCGCGTCGGGCCGCTTGCGCGGTGCGCCGGCGCTGAAGCCTCCGGCCGGCTCCATCCTTCGATTCCGTCGTAGGTGACCTTGAGCTGACCCCGGCCGATGCACGGCCCAAGGCCACGCCCAGCGGCAACTGGGCGGCGAGCCACAGCGCGATCATCCAAAACATGATGCCTCCGGTAGCTGATGGCGACAGGCTCAGAATTAACTCGACTAAATCGATAGACAAGCGAGTTTTAATTATTGGGCGACAAGCCATCCTTCCGTCGGGCGTCGGGTTCTGGAATTTTCCAAAAGAACTGGGCCGGTGCGGGCAGCCGAGATCCATCCGGCCGAGATCCGATCCCTCCTCTCGGCGCGGCGGCGAATGCGTTTGCGGGTCCCGGCAAAAGTTAAAAAACCCAAATATTTCCAAATGATTTCAGGGTTAATTATTAAAATCTCGCTCAAATGGGTGATGGACCGCACCATTAATCGTGGAATCAATGCCTGCTTGCGAAGGGCCGAATGGCCCGGGGTGAGGCACCCCCGGCGGTCGTTGCAATCAACAACATACAATACAGGGGCATTGTCATGACCAAGGCGACCATCACCGGCAGCGGCTCTGGCTTCACCAAGGAAGACGGCGCACTCACCTCCACCGGCAAGCTGACGGTTAGCGACCCGGACGCCGGCGAAAACCAGCCGATCGTCATGACGAATGCCGCCAGCGCCGGAGGCTACGGCACCTGGTCGATCGATGTCCTCGGCAACTGGACCTACAAGCTCAACAACTCCCACCCTGCCGTGCAGGCGCTCGGGCTCGGCGACAAGCTGGTCGATACTTTCACCGTCACCAGCGCGGACGGCAGCGCCACCAAGACCATCGCCATCACGATCAACGGCACCAACGATCTCGCTTCAATCGGCGGCCAAACCACCGGCAGCGTTGCCGAGGATATCGATCCGATCGCCACCGGCACCCTCACGGTCTACGACAAGGATCAGGGCGAGAACCAGGCGGTCGCGGCAACCGACAAAGACTCCGCCATGGGCTACGGCACGTATTCGGTCGATGCCGCCGGCCAGTGGACCTACACGCTCGACAGCAGCGATGCCGCGGTCATGGGCCTGGGCGCCGGCGAGAAGCTGACCGACAGCTTCACCGTCAAGAGCGAGGACGGCACCGCCAGCAAGGTCGTGACCATCACGATCAACGGCACCAACGATGTCGCCACGATCGACGGAAAGGATTCCGGGGACGTCACCGAGGACGGCACGCTGACCGCCAGCGGCACGCTGAATGTCCACGACGTGGACAACGGCCAGGAGCACACCGTCGCAGTGACCAACCAGGCGGCCAGCTACGGCACCTGGTCGGTCAACGCCAACGGCGAATGGACCTATAATCTCGACAATGCCAACACTGCCGTGCAGGCGTTGCAGGCTGGGCAGACGCTGACCGACAAGTTCACGGTGACCAGCGTCGACGGCACCGGTACCAAGGAAGTCAGCATCACCATCCATGGCGCCGACGATTCGACGGTCTTCAGCGGCGACACCACCGGTACCGTCCAGGAAGACATCACGCTCGGTGCCACCGGCACGCTGCACGTCTCCGACAGCAACCCGGCGGAAGAGGGCACGCAAGCGGCCTCCGGCACCGCCACCTACGGCTCCTGGTCGATCAATACCGAGGGCGAGTGGAGCTACTCGCTCGACAATGGCAACCCCGCGGTCCAGGCGCTCGGCGCCGGCAAGCAGGCGACCGACAGCTTCGACGTCGTCAGCACGGATGGTTCCACCACCCAGACGGTGACCATCACCATCAACGGAACCAATGATGCGGCGACCTACGTCTCCTCGACTTTCGCCAAGGCGGTGAAGGAAGACGGCGTGCAGACCACAAACGGCACGGTCACCTTCAGCGATCCCGATGCCGGCGAGTCCGGCGCCGCCGCGATGAGCGGGCAGGCGGCCAGCTACGGTACCTGGTCGGTCAATGCCAGCGGCCAGTGGAGCTACACGCTCAACAACAGCCATCCCAGCGTCCAGGCGCTCGGCGTCAACCAGACGCTGACCGACAAGTTCACGATCACCAGCGTGGACGGCACCGCCAGCAAGGAAGTCAGCGTCACCATCAACGGCACCAACGACCTGGCCACGATGAGCGGCCAGACCACCGGCAGTGTCGCCGAAGATTCCGGCGACATCGTGACCGGCATCCTCAACGTCAACGACAAGGACAACGGCCAGAACCACACCAAGGCCGCTTCCGGCGTCGCGACCTACGGCACCTGGTCGGTGGACGGCTCCGGGCAATGGAGCTACGACCTCGACGACACCAAGGCGGCGGTCAACAGCCTGGCGCCGGGCGAGAAGCTGACCGATAGCTTCACCGTGAAGAGCGAGGACGGCACCGCCAGCAAGCTCGTGACCGTCACCATCAACGGCGCCAACGACGCGCCGGATGCGCAGGCGGCGTCGTTCTCCGGCGACGAAGGCACCAAGATCACCGGTCAGGTGTTCGCCATCGATCCCGACAACGGCGACACCCAGACCTTCAGCCTGGCCAGCGGCGGCGGCGCCCTGCACGGCAGCGTCGTGGTCAATTCCGACGGCACGTTCGAGTACAAGGCCACCGACGAGAACTACAACGGCCCCGATTCCTTCACCTACGAGGTGACGGACAAGTATGGCGCCAAGGACACCGCGACCGTCTCGCTCACGGTCGATCCGGTCAACGACGACCCGGACACGCCGGTGGACAACGACCCGGCTGACAACGCCATCTATGCCGGCGCCACCGCCGGAACCGAGGTCGGCATCACGGTCCATGCCGACGATATCGACGGCGACACGGTGACCTATTCGCTGAGCGATGACGCGGGCGGCAGGTTCACCATCGACACCAACACCGGCGTCATCACGGTCGCGACCGGCGCCACCATCGAGGAAGACTCCTATTCCGTCACGGCGGTGGCCGACGACGGACATGGCGGCACCTCGGAGCAGACCTTCGCCATCAACGCCGGCCCCCTGGTGGTCGATTGGAGCGGCGCCACCGGCGCCTTCACCACCATCCAGGACGCGGTCGACTATGCGGCGACCCTCAACGGGCCGATCCGGATCGTGGTCCAGGACGGCGAGTATGCGGAGCAGGTGCAGATCGGCGGTTCGGCGCTCGACGGATTGACCATCGAGGCGGCCCCCGGCGCCACCGTCACGGTTGTCCCGCCGACCGGCACCTGGGAGGTGACGGCGACCTCGCCGACCTCCGGCCGTGAATACGACGGCCTGATCACCGTCGTCGACGCAGACGGCGTCACGCTGAAGGGCATGACCGTCGACGGGCAGCAGCTGGGCGATTCCACGCACCTGGTGGGCAGCGTGAATCCGACCATGGCCGGTATCGTCTACGTGAATTCGACCGGCGGCTCGATCGACGGCATGACGGTCACCGGCATTCGCGAGAACGAGGCCAACTTCGGCAACCAGCGCAACGTCGGCATCGCCGTGCTGAACAGCGATCCATCGCCCGGCGCTCCCAATACGCCGTCCGCAAGCGAGGCGGCATCGCTCAACACCATCGAGATCAAGGACACGACGGTCACCGACTTCCAGAAGACCGGCATCCAGGTCTCCTACGCCAGCGTCGACATCCACGACAACTCCGTGACCGGCGCCGGCTTGCATGCCGTGCAGGCGCAGAACGGCATCCAGGTCAACGGCTCGACCGGCAGCGTGAACGACAACGAAGTCAGCGGCGTGAGCTATGGCGGAACCGCCTGGGCGGCCTCCGGCATCCTGACCTTCGAGAATCGGGACCTCGAGATCGACGGCAACACCGTGACCGCGACGCCGGGCTCGAGCACCATCGGCATCGCAGCCGAGGATTCCGTCGGCACGACCATCACCAACAACACGATCGACGGCGCCGAATACCCGATCGACGTCGAGGACTATCCCTCCAGCTGGGGCTACCCGGACCCGCTGGGCGGCGGCACCTACGACCTCAGCAGCAACCAGATCCTCAACACCACGTCGGGCGCCTACTTCGAGGCCGACGCGGCTTCGACCGAGGCGTTCAACGTCATCGGCACCGCCAAGGGCGATACCATCATCACCGGCGCCGCGGAGGACACGCTCAGCGGCGGGGACGGCGACGACACGCTCGACGGTGGCGCCGGCAACGACGACATGACCGGCGGCAATGGCGACGACACCTTCACCGTCGACGAGACGGATGATGAAGTCCACGAGGACAGCGGCGTGGGCAGCGGCACCGACACCGTCATCAGCTACGCCACTGACTACAAGCTGAGCGACAATGTCGAGAAGCTCACGCTGGCCGAGGGCAAGGCCAGCCAGACCATCGACTTCGACAGCCCCGCCTACACGCCGGGCGCGATCACGAACGGCGAGAACGGCTGGAAGGTGGTCGGACCGAACCCGGGCGGCGGCGTCGAGTCCGGTGACGCCGAGCACGGCAACGTCTACCGCATCGCCAACGATCCCTCGAACGGCGCCTTCGGCGGCCCGTACACCCCGGAACTGTCGGTCAAGGCCGGCGAGCTCTCGGCCGGCGCCGATACCAACCGGATCGCCTATACCCTGAACTTCAAGCCGGCGAGCGAGACCCCGGACGGGTCGCGCGTGGAGATCGACTTCGCCAATGCGGCGGGCACCGATCGCCAGAACTTCATGGCGCTGGAATTCACCGCGGACGGACTCCGCCTGGTGGTCAACGAGCCGACGACCACGCCGGACGTGTGGAGCGAGAACACCTTCGCCTTCGACACCGGCAACCGCATGCTGGCCGACAACATCGACCCCAGCATCTGGCACAACATCCAGGTGGTGCTGACGGCCAACGACGGAGCGAGCAACGACGTGGTCCAGATCTATCTCGACGGCAACCTGGTCGGCACCAGCACCAGCTTCGAGAACTATCGCGACTTCCACGTCGCGACCGAGGATCACGACACCAATGCCGCCGACAACCTGATCGACCGGCTGATCTTCCGGGTCGGCGAGGCGAGCGGAAACAGCTTCCCGCAGGACGGCGCCGGCGGCTCCCGGGCCGGCTTCCTGATCGACGACATCCATACGGCGGCCGGCGCGGCCCTCAATGGCGAGGGCAACGAAGGCGCCAACGAGATCACCGGCAACAGCCTCGGCAACAAGCTGCTCGGCAACGGCGGCGATGACACGATCGACGCCGGCGGCGGTGCCGACACGATCACCGGCGGCAAGGGCTATGACGCCATCGACGGCGGCGCCGACCACGACACCGCGGTGTTCAGCGGCAACTTCGCCGACTACGACATCTCGACGTCGGCGGGCTCGATCGTGGTCGCGGACAGTGTCGGGGGTCGCGACGACACCGACACGCTGACCAATGTCGAGGGCCTGAAGTTCGCCGACACCACCGTGCTGATCGTCGATCAGACCGGCGAGTTCGGCGAATACCAGACGATCCAGTCGGCCGTGGATGCGGCCGGCAGCATCACCGGCCACGTGACGGTGCTGGTGATGAACGGCAACTATGTCGAGAACGTGGTGATCGGCCGGTCCGATCTCGCGTTGGTCTCGGAAGCCGGCAAGGACGGCCCAAGTGGGACGACCATCACCGGCATCCCGGCCAGCGGCGAGCTCGGCACGATCCAGCTTCTGCCGGGCGCCGACAACGTGACCATCGGCGGCATCGGCCAGGGCTTCACGATCGTCGGCTTCGACAGCACACCCGGCATCGAGGCGGGTGCGATCTACCTGCAGGGCGATCACGACGGCGTCGTGATCCAGGGCAACAACGTGGTCGCCAACGGGGATTCGGGCCTGACCTCCGAGTTCGCGGCCGCGAACACCAACATGCTGATCGACAGCAACGAGTTCTCCGGCCAGACCTTCAACGGCCTGGAACCCGGCGGGATCGGCTTCGGCAACCAGTTCACCGACCCCAATGTCCCGCGCCAGCTGGTGGTGCTCGGCAACGGCGGCGGCGCCGGCGAATCGGCGTCGCAGCACATCACCTTCTCCAACAACCTGGTGAGCGGCACGACCGGCGGCATCAGCTCGGTCGACCACACGACGCCCCAGGGCAACACCCTGGTCACCATCGACGCCTCGCATTCGGTGATCGACGGCAACACCTTCACCGGCGACACCGGCGGCACGGGCTACGCGCTCCGCGCCCGCCGCGACGATACCGAGATCACCGACAACAAGCTGGATGAAACCACCGGCGGCAGCACCACCGGCATCCTGGTGCAGAACTCCAAGGTGTCCGGCACGCTGATCGACGACTATTTCCACGGCAACAGCTTCACCGGCGGCAGCGGCGACGCGAAGATCCTCAGCATGACGCCGGGCAGCGACACGCTCGACGGCGGCAGCGGCAACGACCTGCTGTCCGGCAGCGGCGGCGACGACACCATCAACGGCAACGGCGGCAACGACACGCTGCTCGGCGGCACCGGCGCCGACGCCATGGCCGGCGGCGACGGCAACGACACCTACTCGGTCGACAACATCGGCGACGCCGTCACCGAGGCGGCCGGCGAGGGCACCGCCGACATCGTCTACAGCACGATCGACTACACGCTGACGGCGAATGTCGAGAACCTGACCCTGGTCGACGGCCCGACCGACAGCCAGAACATGACCTTCGAGGACTATGCGACCGGCAAGATCGCCGACGGCCAGAACGGCTGGAAGATCGCCGATCCGAACGTCAACCAGTCGGTGGTGGACACCGGCGAGCCGGGCCACGGCAAGGCGTTCCAGATCGTCAACAACCCGACCACCGGCGGCTTCAGCACGTTCACACCGGAGCTCGCGGTGAAGGTCGGCGAGGCGGGGATTCCCGGCGCCACGAACGGCACCATGACCTACTCGCTGGACATCAAGCCCGTGGCGGAAGCGGCCGGCGACGGCTCGCGGGTGGAGATCGACTTCGCCAACGCGGCGGGCACCGATCGCGAGAACTTCCTGGTGTTCGAGAACACCGCGACCGGAATCCGCCTGGCGGTCAACGAGCCGACCAAGGACGGCGACTGGGCCAACAACGACTTCACCTTCGAGGACGGCAACCGCACGCTGATCGACGGCCTGGATCCCAGCCAGTGGCACAACATCCAGCTGGTGCTGCAGGCCAATCCCGGCGGCGACAACGACGTGATCGAGGTCTATGTCGACGGCGTCCATGTCGGCACAACCACCACCTTCGAGAACTACCGCGACTTCCAGGCGCCGAACACCGGCGATGCCGGCCACGACGCCAATGCGGCCGCCAACCTGATCGACCGGCTGATCTTCCGGGTCGGCGACCCGGGCAACAACTCGCCGGATGCAACCCACCAGGGCTTCCTGATCGACAACGTCCAGACCAGCACCGGCGCTCTGAAGGCGACCGGCAACGAGCTTGGCAACATCATCACCGGGAACAGCGCCGACAACATCATCGAGGGCAAGGGCGGCAACGACACGATCGACGGCAAGGGCGGCCATGACACGGCCGTATTCTCCGGCGATTTCGACGACTACACGTTCTCGTCTTCCGGCGGCGTCCTGACGGTGCAGGACAACGTCGCGGCCCGCGACGCCACCGATACGGTCACGGTCGAGGCGCTGCAATTCGGCGGCGACGGCACGCATGTTCTGGTCGTCGGCAGCGGCGGCTATGCGACCATCCAATCGGCGATCGACGCGGCGTCGGCCGGCGACACCATCCTGGTCAATGCCGGGACCTACCACGAGAACGTCAACGTCAACGAGTCGGTGACCATCATCGGCGTCGGCAACGTCGTGATCGAGGGCTCGTTCCGCACCGACAACCCGTCGATTCCATCGGGCACGACGGTCGGCGACTGGCTGGAGAGCGCCACCGCGTATAACGGCAACTCGGGCAGCGGCGTCACCGTCAACGCGGACGATGTCACGCTGCAGAACCTGACGATCACGACGTTCCTGACCGGCATCAAGCTCAACGCCAATGACGGCCTGACCTTGAACAACGTGACCGTCGATGACTCGGTCCGCGGCATCTACAAGGAGAGCGGCCCGGCCAACGTCACGAACTTCGAGATGAACGGCGGCGCCCTCACCAACAGCTATCAGGGCATCGTCATCAATGCCGCCAACCCGTCCACAGAGACGCCGGGCGACGGCTCGTTCGACAACGTCACCATCAATGGGACCCTGTTCGAGCACCTGACCGAGAAGGGCATCTACGCCGAGCAGCTCAGCAATGCGCTGATCCAGGGCGTGACCATGAACGATGTCGGCGAGTACGGCCGCGGCCCAGCCTTCGGGGGCAACGGCACCTTCGGCAACGGCATCGACATCAACCTGAAGTACGAGCCGTTCAGCAACATCACGATTCAGAACGCGACGTTGACGAATGTCGGCCACAGCTATGGCAATGACGCGGTGCCGGACGCGACCGGTGCGGCGATCGTGGTCAAGGCCCGGGACGATGCCCCGGCCTATGCCAGCCCGGCGGCGTCCCTGACCGGCGTGCTGATCGAAGGCGGTTCGATCGACGGCACCTCGACGGGCATCCGCATCGGCGAGCCGAGCAAGAACAACGCCGGCCCGAGCGGCGTCATCGTGGACGGCGTCAACATCACGAATGCGACTTCCGGTGAGTATGACAACCGGACGCAGTCCGTCCTGGATGTCACGCTGACCACCGATCACATCGTCGATGCGTCGGCGATCGCGACCGGCAGCATCGTGTTCCACGGCACTGCGGACGCCGACCAGATCACCGGCGGCGGCGGCAACGACACCCTCAACGGCAATGGCGGTGACGATACCCTCACCTACAAGGTCGGCGGCGGCAACGACATCGTGGACGGCGGCGCCGATACCGACACGCTGGTGGTCACCAACGGCGGCGCTGCGCCGACGACCTTCGATGTCACGGCGTCGGGCGCCGATCCGGTCCACATCGCCATCACCGGCGGCAAGACGGTGGACGCCAGCAATGTCGAGGAGCTGACCTTCAACCTCGGCTCCGGCGGCGATACCGTGAACGTCGGCAACCTCAACGGGACCTCGGTCCTGCCGAGCACCATCGCCGTCAATGGTGGCGATGGTGCCGATATAGTCGACGCCGACGCAATCTCCGCCGGCAACCCGGTGGGCGTCGTGTTCAACGGCGGCAAGGGCGATGACATCTTCGTCAGCGGCGCCGGCGACGACACGTTCACGGGCGGCGCCGACCACGATGTGGCCAACTACAGCGGGACGCTCGCCAACCTCTCGTTCCAGTTCAACGGCACGGGCCCTGGCCAGACCCTGACCGTCACCTCGACGGCGGGCGACGGCACCGACACGCTGAGCGGCGTCGAGCGGATCGACGTCGGCGCGACCCATGTGCTGATCGTGGGCGCGGGCGGTTTCGCCACCATCCAGGCGGCGATCGATGCCGCCGGAGACGGCGATACCATCCTGGTCGGGCCGGGCACCTACAACGAGAACGTCATCGTCGACAAGTCGGTGACCATCCAGGGCTCCGGCGACGACACCGTGATCCAGGGCGACTTCCGTTCGGACAACGGCATCCCGGGCGGGACCACGGTCGCCGAATGGCTGGAAACCGCCGCGTCCTACACCGGCGCTTCGGGCAGCGGCGTGACCATCGCCGCCGACAACGTGACCTTGCAGGGCCTGAAGATCACCGGCTTCTCGCAGGGCATCGAGCTCGGCAGCAATGACGGGCTGACGGTCAGCGGCGTCGATATCTCGGAATCCGTGGTCGGCATCCGCAAGGGCACGGCCGCGGTGGTGACGGGCTTCGACCTCGAGGGCGGCTCCATCACCGACAGCTATCACGGCATCGCCATCTATGCCGCGAGCAGCGGCGCCGGCGATTTCAGCGGCGTCACCATCAACGGCACGCACTTCGAGAACCTGACCGAGAAGGGCATCTACGCCGAGCAGCTGAGCGACGCCGTGATCGACGGCGTCTCGATGGAGAATGTCGGCGAGTTCGGGCGCGGCCCGGCCTTCGGCGCCAGCCAGGTCGGCCAGTTCGGCTCCGGCATCGACATCAACCTGAAGTACGAGAACTACTCGAACATCGAGATTAAGAACTTCGACCTGCAGAACACCGGCCACAGCTTCGGCAACGACGCCACGGCCGACAACACCGGCGGCGCCATCCTGGTGAAGGCCCGCGACGACGCGCCGTCCTACGCGAGCCCCGCCGGGCATCTCAGCGGCGTCTCGATCCATGACGGCACGATCGACGGCACCGGCGTCGGCATCCGCACCGGCGAGCCCGCCAAGGGCAACGCCGAGCCGGCGCTGACCATCAACAACGTGGAGATCAGCAACGCCGATATCGCGCAGTACGACAACCAGACCCACTCCGTCACCACCGTGACCCTGACCGGCGGCGACGACACGGCGGTGGCGGCGGCGGGATCGATCGGCGCCTTCCACTTCAACGCCGGCGACGGCCAGGACGACGTCACCGGCGGCGGCGGCGACGACCGGCTGACCGGCGGCAAGGGCGACGACACCCTGACCGGCGGCGGCGGCGGCGACACCGCCGTCTTCTCCGGCAACATGGCCGACTACACCATCACCTGGGACGGCCAGACCGCGACCGTGCACGACAATGTCGGCACCGACGGAACCGACACCATCGTCGGCGTCGGCAAGCTGCAATTCGCCGACCATGCCGCGATCCTGGTCGGGCATGGCGCGGATGCCGAATACGCGACCATCCAGTCGGGCGTCGATGCGGCGGACGACGGCGACGCCGTGCTGGTCGGCACCGGCACCTTCGCCGAGGACGTGCTGGTCAGCGGCAAGGCGATCACCATCGACGGCGCGGGCCGCGGCGTCACCAACACCGAGATCGACGGCACCATCACGGTCTCCGGACTCGTGGACGGCGCCGCCAGGGTGGCTGACCTGATCCTGGATGCGACCGGCAAGCAGGTCGGCATCAACGTGACGGCCAGTTCGACGGGCTTCGCCGGCAGCTTCACCCTGGACAACGTCCTGGTGGAGAACGCGCAGACCAACGGCCTGGCCTATATCCGCCAAGGCAATGGCTCGACGCCGACCCTGACCGACACGCTGGGCGAGATCACGATCGAGAACAGCGAGTTCGCGAACAACGCCACCACCAACTTCGGCGGCGGCGGGCGCGGCGACGTGCTGATCTTCGGCTACAACCAGGATCTGACCATCGACAATGTCAGCATCCACGATGCCGGAGCGGCGGCGCAGAAGGCGATCCAGCTGCGTGGCCTGCAGAGTCCGGGCGACGTCGCGAACGTCGGGCCATTCCAATCCGGCGGCAACGTCACGCTGAACGCCATCACGGTGACCGGCAGCTATCTGCAGGACGGGATTGCCATCTACCGCTACGCCGACTTCGCCGACTTCAACGCCACCAACGTCTCGCTGATGGCCGCGGCGCCCTGGGGTCTCATCAATCTCGACGAGGTCGGCGGCGGCGGGATCAATCTGCAGGGCATCGGCGGCTTGAACTCGGCGCCCGGCGGTCTGTTCGCCCATGTCCATGACCTGCCGACCGACGACCAGATCTTCGGCACCGATGGCCACGACATCTTCGAGGCCAGCGGCGGCAAGGACACGTTCCATGGCAACGGCGGGGACGACACCTTCCTGATCAACGATCCGGCCAACCATCCGGCCGGAGAGACGATCGACGGCGGTGCCGACGTCGACACCATCCTGTTCACCGACACGACGGATGGCCACCTGCTGACCTTGCACAACGTCACCAACGTCGAGCATGTGACGATCGCCAACGCGCTCGGCGTCACCACCGGCACCGGGAAGCTCGACGTCGATGCCAGCAGCCTGACCACCGACGTCACGCTCACCGGCAACGACGGCGACAACAAGCTGACCGGCGGATCGGGCAACGACCACCTGGTCGGCAACGGCGGCAACGACACGCTGGACGGGGGCGCCGGCGACGACACCCTGACCGGCGGTGACGGAAACGACTACTATTTCGTCGATAGCAGCGGCGATTCCGTGGTCGAGCAAGCGGGCAAGGGGATCGACACGGTGGAGAGCTCGGCCTCCAGCTACACGCTGCCCACCGATGTCGAGAACCTGGTCCTCAGCATGGCGGCCGGCAACATCGACGGCACCGGCAACGGTGATGCGAACACCATCACCGGCAACAACGGCGCCAACACCATCGACGGCGGCGGCGGTGCCGACACCTTGTACGGCGGCGGCGGCGTGGACCACTTGATCGGCAACCTCGGCATCGACAAGCTCGACGGCGGCGCCGGTGGCGACCACCTGCAGGGCGGCAGCGGCGCTGACACGCTGACCGGCGGCGCCGATGACGACACGCTGGAGGGCGGGGCCGGCCCGGATACGTTCCGGTTCGACTCCTTCGTCGACGGCCACGACACCATCGCCGACTTCGACGGGGAGAACGACAACCTGTCGTTCAAGGCGTCGCTGGATCTCAACAACAACGGGATCATCGACGAGCTGCAGGCGCAGATCTCGTCGATCGACGACCAGGGCGACACCGGCGACGTGGTGGTGCACTTCACGGCGGGCGGCTCGATCACCTTCGCCGGCTTGGGCAGCACGGCGACACCGACCACCGACATCACCCAGCTGGTCGCGGATCCGTCGCAGATCCAGACCCACAGCTAAGCCGCGATTCGGGTGGTCCCGGGAACGGGGCCACCCCGGCGGCTTTCAGGGCACATCCGCAGCCGGCCGCCACAAAATATGGCGGTCGGCTGTCGCATTTGGGGCCAAGGATCGACGTCGGGCCTGCCGTATCATCCGCTGAAATAGTGCTTAGCCCGCCGGCACTCCTCACACCAAATTGGTGACATTTTAAGAAAATACTATCGGACCATTGACTCGCCCGGAAAGGCCCTGGCAACTTTTGCGCAAGTTTCCGGCGTCCAAACAGCCGGCGATGAACAGGGGGAGCCGAGCAGGGGATGGATCCGGGACAGTTCTCGACGCTCGTTGCTGCGCTCTACGACGCCTCGGTGGACCCAGCGGGCTGGGCCGGCGTGGCGCACCTTGCGGCGCGCTCGTTCGAGAGCGCGAGCTGCCTGTTGCAGGTACAGAATCGCGCCAACGGATCGGGCCAGGTGCTGGGCCACACCAGCAATTTCACGGCGGCGAGAATGTCCGCCTACAGCGAGTACTATTTTGCTCATGACCTCTGGGCCACGCGCGCCATGGAACTGGGAGTTGGCAGGGCGGTCCTTGGCAGCGAGCTCGTCCCGGAGCCGGAAATCTACAGCACCGAACTCTACAACGACTGGCTTCGGCCGACCGGGATCTTCGACCTGGTCGGCGGTTCGGTAGCGTTGGCGGCCGGCAATGTCGGCCTGGTCGGCATCCATCGGCCCCAGGACGCCGTGCGGTTCGACCGCACCGACCGCGACTGGATGGGACATTTCCTCGAGCATTTCGGCCGCGCGGTCGATCTGCAGAACCGGCTGGGCCAGGTCGAGCATCGGTTGAACGTCACGCTGGACGCGCTGGAGCGGCTGGATGTCGGCGTTCTCGTTGTCAACATGCGGGCCAAGGTCGTCTATGCGAGCCCGTCGGCCGAAGCGCATCTCCGGCAGCGCCTGGGCATCGTGCTGCACCACAAGGTCCTGGCCGTCGCCGACCCGAGCCGCGATTCAGAGCTCAAGCGGCTGATCCAAGGCGCAAGCCTCGGCGCGGTGGGCAAGTCGATCAGTACCGGCGGCCTGATCACGGTGCCGCGACGCGACACCACGCCGCTCACCCTTCTCATCTGTCCGCTCTCGCCGAGTTTCCTCGGCCCCGGCGCGACCGAGCCGGTGGCGATGGTCTTCATCGGCGATACCGAAACGCGCCGCCGCCCGCCCCAGGCCGTCCTTTCCAAGCTCTACGGCTTCAGCGCCGCCGAAGGCCAGCTCGCCAGCGCGCTGCTCGCGGGCGATTGCATCCAGGACTACGCGCGGCATGCGGGGGTGAGCATCAACACCGCGCGTTCGCAGTTGAAGAGCATCTTCGCCAAGACCGGCCATGCGCGCCAGTCAGCCCTGATCCGGGACCTCGCGAACAATCCCGTGCTGCGCATGATGCAATCTTAGGCGCACGCCGGACCCGGTTGCCCCTGGCTCGAGATTTGGCGCTGCGGGACGCTTTGGCTATGATCGCCGCGAACCGGAGCCGGAGAGACCAGGCGTGGCGGAACGCGATCGAAGCGGGGAAATCGAGCAAAGCGCCCTCTTGGAGCGCGAGGCGCGCCTGCAGTCGATTCTGGAGACCGCGCCCGATGCCATCATCGTGATCGGCGAGACCGGAATCATCGAATCCTACAGCGCCGCGGCCGAGCGGCTGTTCGGGTTCCTGGCATCGGAAGCCATCGGCAGGAACATCACGCTTCTGATGCCGCCGCCCTATCGCGATCGGCACGACGGCTATCTCGAGAACTACCGTCGGACCGGCGAACGCCGGGTGATCGGGATCGGTCGGGTCGTGGTCGGCCAGCGCAAGGACGGCACGACCTTCCCGATGGAGCTGGCGGTCGGCGAGGTCGATGCCAACGGCCGCCGTCTGTTCACCGGCTTCATCCGCGATCTCACCGAGCGGCAGCTGACCGAGAACCGGATGCAGGAGCTGCAAGCCGAGCTGCTGCACATGTCGCGGCTGAGCGATGTCGGCCAGATGGCCTCGGCGATCGCGCATGAGATCAACCAGCCGCTGACTGCGGTGCTCAATTATGTCCAGGCGGCGCGGCGCATGCTCGAGGATGCCAACATGCATATGCCGCCCAAGGCGACCGATGCGATGGACAAGGCCGCCGCACAGGCGGCTCGGGCGAGCGACATCATTCGCAACCTCCGCAGCTTCATCCAGAAGGGCGAAAGCGACCGCCGGCTCGAAGACCTCAACAAGGTGGTTGCCGAAGCGATCGCGCTCGGGCTGGTCGGCGTAAGGGAGACGGGCATCTCGGTCCATCTCGAGCTGAGCGGCGAGCCGTTGCCGGCTTTCGTCGACAAGGTGCAGATCCAGCAGGTGGTCTTCAACCTGGTCCGCAACAGCATCGAGGCGATGACGGAGGCTGGGCCGCCCAGGCGCCTGCGGGTAACGACCGGACTCTCTCCGGCGGCCGACGACGCCCGGATGGTCGCGGTCGTGGTCGAGGATTCCGGCCCTGGACTGGCGCCGGAAATTCAGTCACAGCTGTTCCAGCCGTTCATGACCACCAAGGAAAAGGGCATGGGACTGGGTCTCTCCATCTGTCGCTCGATCGTCGAATCGCATGGCGGGCGGATCGGGGCCGAGCCCAACGGCGAACGCGGGGTCAGCTTCCGTTTCACGATTCCGCTGGCGGAGCAGGATGATGACGACGCGACCGAATAGCCTCGTTTTCGTGGTCGACGACGACGAAGCCGTCCGCGATTCGCTTCAGCTCCTGCTGGAGGCAAACGGCCATCAGGTCCAGGTCTTCGAAGCCGCGCTGCGTGCGCTCGAAGCCTGCGCCGGCGCTGCGCCGGGCTGCGTCGTCACCGACATCCGCATGCCGGAGATGGACGGGCTGGAGTTTCAGGAGCGGCTGGCCAAGACCCACCGCGATGTTCCGGTCATCGTCATCACCGGCCATGCCGACGTTCCTCTCGCGGTCCGGGCGATGAAGGCCGGCGCCGCGGATTTCATCGAGAAGCCGTTCTCCCACGAAACCATTCTCGCCAGCATCGCGTCCGCCATGGCGCGGTCGGCAGCCGATATCGATCCGGCGGTGCAGGCGCGGCTCGATGACCTGACGCCCCGCGAACGCGAGGTGATGGAGCTGCTCGTGGTCGGGCATCCGAATAAGGTGATCGGGTATCGTCTCGACATCAGCCCGCGCACTGTCGAGATTCACCGCGCACGCGTGCTGGACAAGATGAAGGCGCGAAGCCTGGCCGAACTGGTGCGGATCGCCATGCGGGCCGGCGTCGATCCGGCCTCGTAGGTATCCGGTTGCGCTTCAGGGCGCGGTGCCGTTCGCGGCCAGACCCTGCCGGCGCGACTGAAGGGCGTTCCTGACCGTATAGGTCAGGACGGATTCCTTGACCGGCCGTTCCAGATAGGCGAAGGCGCCGGCGCGGATTGCCGCAGCTCTTGCCGCCGGTTCGCCCCTGCCCACCAGGAAGACAACCGGCAGATGGGGACCGCCATCATTGAGCGCTCGGGTGAGCGCAAGCCCTTCTTCGATATGCCGGTCAAAGCCGAGCATCAGGCATCCGGCCTGGCTGAACTTGTCGTCACAGGGCATCCCGGCGATGGTCCGGAAGTCCTCGACCTCGAAGCCGTTCGACTCAAGCAGCACCTTCAGGGAGTCGCGCACGATGTCATCCTGCTCGACGAGGTAGATGGACTGTCTGGTCATGCTGACCCGGAACGCCATGGTGGCCGCACTGCGGCCGATCTAAGTCAAGTTGATCGTCGGGGGCCGCTTCGAGTATCCGGTATTCCCCGTACATGCCCGAGGCTCTAGAAGCCGACCTTCACGATCCGTTCGTGGAGCGCCCGGTAGTGGCGCTCGACCGCGTTTCCGAACAGGGGATCGTAGCCCTTGGTGAGTCCATCGAACTCCCGCCAGTCCGCGTCGTCGAACATCGCGATCAGCCGTGGAAAGAAGCGCTCTTCCTCGAACTCCATATGCTGGCGGGAATGGCTGAGGTAGTCGTCGGCGAGCTTCCGGAACAGCGCGCGCGGCACTTCGACGTCGTGCTCGACATTGTGCAGCGCGGCGGCGAACCGGTGCGTCAGCTGCGCCAGTAGCTCGTGATCGGCGGTCAACCCGCCGACCAGCGCCTTGGATGCGGGATCGCGTTCCAGCAGGCGGCGCAGCAGCCGCTCCTCCCGGGGATGGTGGATCAGGTCGGGATAGTTCAGGGCGTAGTCGACGATTTGCCGCATCAGGTCGAAGTCCGGATGCCCGGCTTCGAGCTCCTCTTCGAGGACGCGCAGCAGCTGGCGCATATTGCGATGATCGATCTGCAGTTGCTCAAGGATGGCGGGCATGGCGGCTCTCTCCGCGATCATTGGCCATGACGGGCTAAGAGGTTGAGGCATCGCCGTGATCGGGGATATCAGGGCAACCCCGTATGCGATCACCCTCCGCGGCGGTGTAAGGGGAATTCCGAATACTCCTCGCTGCGTCGTGGTGCACTAAGTCTTCTGGCCAACTGGAGATAGCCAGGGACTCGCAGCATGCTGGACACGCAGGCAACCACTCACGATCCGGCCGGCGTTCGATCGCGCAGCAACGCACGGATTCACAGCAGCCGGCTGGCGGTCCGACTTGATCGAAATCAGAGCGACGCCTGTCGAATAGGTTCATAGAGGGCATACCGCGCGTATCTCAGAGACCCAGCGCAGCGGCTGAGGCACCCCAGCATGATGGCTAACGACTGGAATCAAAGGATTGACGGGCTGGTGTTCACATATCGTTCCACGATAGAGCGAGGCAGCGCGGGGACGGCTTCATGGTTCTCGTAACGACGATCCGACAGGTCCTGACGATCGCCGACGCTCTGGAGCGCGCGGCCGTCCGGCGATACGAGGCGCTGGGCGCCTGCATGCGTCGCGTGGGACATGCCGATCTGGCCCGCGTCTTCGAGGCGCTGGCACAGGAAGAGCGGCGGCATGTCGAGAGCGTCGAGCACTTGGCGCAGATGTCGCATTCGTCCGGATCGACCGCCGACATTGCGGGAATCACGTTGCCGGAAACATTCGAGATCGGCGACGCCGCCGCGGCCGCCCTGCTGACACCCTACAAAGCGCTGGGCATCGCCGTCCGAGGCGAGGAACTGGCCTTCTCCTTCTGGACCTACGTCGCCAGCGAGGCGGCCAACCCCGAAGTTCGCGCGCAAGCCGAGGCGATGGCGCGGCAGGAGCTGGTCCATGCGGCGAAGCTCCGCCATGAGCGCCGCCGAGCCTATCATGCGGAGCGCCAGGGCCGGCAGGCGGAAGCCGCAGACGCGCTCGATGACCAGGCGATGCAAAGCTTCGTCGCATTGCAGGAGCGCGAGACCGCGACGGCGCTGCACGATGCCGCCCGGTACCTCGACGGTGAGGTCGATCCGGGTCTGCTGAACCTGATCCGCGGCTTCGCCGCGAGCATCTCTGCCGAAGCTGCGGCCGACAAGACTGACATGGGAACCGCGACCATCATCCAGCGCGCCGCCGCAGTGGGTCCGGTCGGCATCCTGTTCGAGGCCGCCGGAAGCGTGGAGAAGCTGATCGAGCAGTATCTGGTCCTGCTGCGGCGCGCCGAGCATGCGCGCGGCCAGGAAGAAGTGAGCCGGCGCTGCGAGAAGGCCACGGCGGCCGTCGCCGCGCTGAACGACCGGCTCTACGCCCTGGAGCCGAGCCTGACCGAGCTGGCGCACCAGGCGCCCTCCGCCGCGCAAGGGGAGGCGCGTCCGTGATGATTGCGCGTATCCTGCTGGCACTGTTGGTCACCCTTCTGCTCGGCGGGTCCGCGGCGGCGGAGAGCCGCCTGCAGGAGTTCCTCGGGAAGGCGCAGCCCTCGGAGCTGGCGGAGGGAGCCGACCGCTTCGGCACGGTGGAAGGCACGCCGCCGACCGCGCCGATCTTCAAGGGCAACCAGCTGCTCGGCTTCGTCTATCTCAATTCGGATGTGGTCGATGCGACCGGCTATTCCGGCAAGCCGATCCGGATCCTGGTGGCGCTCGACCCCAAGGGCAAGATTCTGGGCGGGAAGCTGGTCGATCATCACGAGCCGATCGTTCTGGTCGGCATTCCCGAGGCGAAGATCACCGCGGTGATCGACCATTTCCGCGGCACCGACGTCCACGACGTCGCCTCCGGCGGCACCGGCGTGCAGGCGCCCGACATCGTCAGCGGCGCGACGGTGACGGTCCTGGTCATCGGCGACAGCATCATGCGCTCGGCGATCAAGGTGGTGCAGGCCAAGGGCCTCGGCACCGCCGCCGGTGCCGCCGTTGCGTCCGCGCCGCCGGAGATCGTCACGGTCGATACCGACAAGAATACGGTCGAGGACTGGCAGACATTGATCGGCGACGGATCGGTCAGGCGCCTGCGGATCTCGATCGGCGACATCAACAAGGCGTACCAGGAATCCGGCAACGCCGACGCTGCCGCCCGGCCCGAACCGGGCAACCCCGATGCTACCTTCATCGATCTCTACGTAGCGCCGGCGACGATCCCGAGCGTGGGACGCAGCCTGCTGGGCGACGCCGCCTATGCGCAGATGCTGCAAAGCCTTGCGCCGGGCCAGCAGGCGATCCTGGTCATGGGCGAAGGCCGCTATTCCTTCAAGGGATCGGGCTATGTCCGCGGCGGCATCTTCGATCGCATCGAGGTCGTCCAGGACCTCGAGAGCGTCCGCTTTCACGACAAGAATCATACCCGGATCGGCGCGATCGCCGCGGCCGGCGCGCCGGCCTTCAAGGAAATCGGCCTGTTCGCGATCCCGGCCAAGATCGAGTTCGACCCCGCCAAGCCCTGGCAGTTGAAGCTGCTGGTGCAACGCGCGACCGGAGCGCTGCAGAAGGCGTTCCTGATGTTCGACCTGCGCTATCTGCCGCCGGAGAAATACCTGAAGCGCAGCCGGGCGCCGGTCGTCGTCGCCGAAGCGCCGGCCGACGCAGCAGCCCCCGCGCCCGCTGCGGAAGGCGCGCAGCCCGCGCCGGCCGCGGCGCCCACCGGCGAGACGCCGCTCTGGCAGCGGATCTGGACGCAGCGCTGGCTGCAGGTCGGCGTGCTGCTGGTCGCGATCGGCGTCCTGACCCTGATCTTCTTCTTCCAGGACTGGCTGGTGCGTCGCCCGAAACTCTTCGCCAAGGTGCGCACCGGGTTCCTGCTGTTCACCCTGTTCTGGCTCGGCTGGATGGTTCATGCCCAGCCGTCGGTGGTCAACGTCCTCACCTTTGCGAATGCGCTGATCACCGAGTTCAAGTGGGACTATTTCCTGATGGACCCGCTGCTGTTCATCCTGTGGTGCAGCATCGCCGGCGCGCTGCTGTTCTGGGGACGCGGGCCGTTCTGCGGCTGGCTCTGCCCGTTCGGCGCGCTGCAGGAGCTCACCAACAAGGTGGCGCGCCGCCTGAAGGTGCCGCAGGTGACCGTGCCCTGGGCCGTCCATGAACGGCTGTGGCCGATCAAATACCTGGTCTTCCTCGGCCTGTTCGGCGTCTCGCTCTATTCGCTGACGCTCGGCGAGCAGCTCTCCGAGGTCGAGCCGTTCAAGACCGCGATCGTGCTCCGCTTCATCCGCGACTGGCCGTTCGTGCTGTTCGCACTGGCGCTGGTCGGCGCCGGTCTCTTCATCGAGCGGTTCTTCTGCCGCTACCTATGTCCGCTCGGCGGTGCGCTGGCGATCCCCGGCCGCATGCGCATGTTCGATTGGCTGAAGCGCTACCGCGAATGCGGCAATCCCTGCCAGCGCTGCGCCATCGAATGCCCGGTTCAGGCGATCCGGCCGGAAGGCCAGATCAATGTCAACGAGTGCATCTACTGCATGCACTGCCAGCTGCTCTACTGGGACGATCACAAATGCCCGGTGGTGATACAGCGCCGCCTGAAGCGCGAGAAACGCCTGGCGACGACTTCTCCTTCCATGCTGCCCGCAACCGCGGGAAAGACCAGTCCAAGTCGAAAAACGGAGGTGCTACCATGACTGTCAAGAACGACGACACGCCGAAATTCACCCGGCGCAACATGCTGACCGGACCGGCGCGTCTCGCGCTGCTCGCCGGCGTCGGCGGCGTTGCCGGCGGAACCGCGCTGGGAACGCTCGGCCAAGGCTTCTCGCGTCCCGCGTCTGCTCAAGAGGCCGGGCAAAGCGTGAATGTCGAGCCGGGCCAGCTCGATGAATATTACGTGTTCTTCAGCTCCGGACAGAGCGGCGAGCTGCGCATCGTCGGCCTGCCGTCCATGCGCGAGCTGATGCGCGTTCCGGTCTTCAACCGTTGCAGCGCCACCGGTTGGGGCCAGACCAACGAGAGCCGGAAGATCCTGACCGAGGGCCTGCTGCCGGAGACCAAGGAATTCCTGGCGAGCCGCGGCGGGACCTACCAGAACGGCGATCTCCATCACCCGCATATGAGCTTCACCGACGGCACCTATGACGGCCGCTACATCTTCGTCAACGACAAGGCGAACACCCGCGTGGCGCGGATCCGCGGCGACGTGATGAAGGTGGACAAGATCATCCAGCTGCCGAACCAGTCCACGGTGCATGGCCTGCGGGTGCAGAAGTACCCGAAGACCGGCTATGTGTTCTGCAACGGCGAGGACCGGGTGCCGATCCCGAACGACGGCAAGATCCTTGACGACCAGAAGCAGTATCACTCGATGTTCTCGGCGGTCGACGGCGAGACCATGAAAGTGGCCTGGCAGGTGATCGTCACCGGCAACCTCGACAACGTCGATGCCGACTACCAGGGCAAGTACTGCTTTGCCACCTGCTACAATTCCGAGGAAGGCGTGACGCTCGCCGAGATGACCGCCAAGGATCAGGACTGGGTGGTGGTCTTCAACCTGAAGCGCATCGAGGAAGCGGTAAAGAAGGGCGACTTCAAGGAGATGAGCGGCGTGCCGGTGATCGACGGCAAGCAGGGCTCGCCCTATACCCGCTACATCCCGATCGCGAACAACCCGCACGGCATCAACACCGCGCCGGACGGGCAGCACGTCTGCATCAACGGCAAGCTCTCGCCCACCGTCTCGATCATGGACGTGACCAAGCTCGACGACCTGTTCGACGACAAGATCCAGCCGCGGGACGTGATCGTCGGCGAGCCCGAGCTCGGCCTCGGGCCTCTCCACACCGCCTATGACGGCCGCGGCAACGCCTACACCACGCTGTTCCTGGACAGCCAGGTCTGCAAATGGAACATCGAGAAGGCCAAGCAGGCCTATGCCGGGCAGAAGGTCGATCCGATCATCCAGAAGCTTGACGTGCACTACCAGCCCGGCCACAACCACAGCTCCATGGGCCAGACCAAGGAGGCGGATGGAAAATGGCTGATCAGCCTCAACAAGTTCTCCAAGGACCGCTTCCTGAACGTCGGCCCGCTGAAGCCGGAGAACGACCAGCTGATCGACATTTCCGGCGACGAGATGAAGCTGGTGCACGATGGGCCGAGCTTTGCCGAGCCGCACGATGCCACGATCGTGCATCGCTCCAAGGTCAATCCGATCCACATCTGGAAGCGGGACGACCCGATGTGGGAAGAGGCCCGGGAGCAGGCCAAGAAGGACAACATCGACCTCGATACCGCGGCCGACGTGGTCCGCGACGGCAACAAGGTCCGCGTCTACATGTATTCGATTGCGCCGGCCTTCAGCCTGGAAAACTTCACCGTCAAGCAGGGCGATGAAGTGACGGTCTACGTCACCAACATGGATGACGTGGAAGACCTGACGCACGGGTTCACGATCAACAACTATGGCGTTGCCATGGAGATCGGGCCCCAGGCGACCTCGTCGGTGACCTTCACCGCCGATAAGCCGGGCGTCTACTGGTATTATTGCCAGTGGTTCTGCCATGCCATGCATATGGAGATGCAGGGCCGGATGTTCGTCGAACCGAAGACGGCCTGAGCATGAAAGGAAGGGCATCCTTCCTGGGTATCATCCCGGCGGCGATCTTCGCCGTCGGGATGACGCTCGCTTCGGTCGCCGCGGCGGGCACGGTCGAGATCGCGCCTGGGATTTCGCTCCAGGCCGCGATCGACCGGGCCGCGCCGGGCGATGTTCTCCGCCTGGAGGCGGGTACGTTCAGCGGCCCGGTCACCATCGCCAAGCCGCTGACGCTGGAAGGCGTGGCGGGAACGATCATCGAGGGCAACGGGACCGGCAAAGTGCTGGTCGCGGACGCACCGGGGATCGTGCTGCGGAACCTCGAGGTGCGCGGCTCCGGCTCGCGGCTCGATCTACAGGATTCGGGGATCTTCCTGACGCGCAACGCGACCGGCGCGCTGGTGGAGCATAACCGCATCATCGGAAACCTGGTGGGGATCTACGTGCTGGGCGCCGCCAACAGCGTCGTCCGCGACAACGTGATCGAAGGCCGCCAGAACCTGCGGATGAACGAGGACGGCAACGGCATCAACATCTGGAACGCCCCCGGCGCAAGGATCCTCGCCAACGACATTCGATACGGCCGCGACGGCATTTATGTGATCTCGAGCCGCAAGAACCTGTTCCAGGGCAACCGGATGCGGGACCTGCGCTACGCGGTCCACTACATGTATACCAACGACAGCGAGGTCTCTGGTAACCTGTCGCTCGGGAACCATGCGGGCTTCGTGATCATGTATTCGGACCGCCTGAAGGTCGCCGGCAACCTCAGCCTCGGCGACCGGGACAAGGGCCTGTTCCTCAACACCGCCAACAGCTCGGACATCGGCGAGAACACGGTACGGCCCGGCCCGGAGAAATGCGTCTTCATCTATGCGGCGAACAAGAACTGGTTCCACGACAACTGGTTCGAAGGCTGCGACATCGGGATCCACTTCACCGCCGGTTCGGAGCGCAATCGCATCGCCGGCAACGCCTTCGTCGGCAACAAGACGCAGGTGAAGTATGTCGGGACGCGGGTGCTCGACTGGTCCGACAAGGGCCACGGCAACTATTGGAGCGACAACCCGGCCTTCGACCTCAACGGCGACGGAGTCGCCGACACCGCCTACAAGCCCAACGACATGGTGGATGAGATTCTCTGGGTCAACCCGAATGCCAAGATGCTGCTGAACAGCCCGGCGGTGCAGGTGGTCCGCTGGGCGCAGGCCCAGTTTCCGGCGCTCTATCCGGGCGGCGTCGTGGACAGCGCGCCGCTGATGGCGCCGCCCGCGATCGAGGCACCGGCATGGAAGGGAGGCGCGCAGTGAGCGCGATCGAGCTTAAATCGGTGCGCAAGCACTATGGACCGTCGGTGGCGGTCGAGGACGTCAGCCTGGACTTGCCCGAGGGGCAGACCGTGGCGCTGGTCGGGCATAACGGGGCCGGCAAGACCACGCTGTTCAAGCTGATGCTCGGCCTGATCCGCCCGACCTCGGGCGTGGTCCGCGTGCTCGGCGAGGATCCCGGCACCGCCGCCGGGCGCGATGCGCGCATGAATATCGGCTACCTGCCGGAGCATGTCGTGTTCTCCGGCGCGCTGACCGGCCGGGAGATGCTGCGCTTCTACGCATCGTTGAAGGGGCGTTCCGCGCGTGAATGCGACGCCCTGCTGGAGCAGGTCGGCCTTGCCGCCGCCGCGAGCAAACGGGTCAACGCCTATTCGAAAGGCATGCGCCAGCGCCTCGGCCTGGCCCAGGCGCTGCTGGGCGAACCCCGGCTGCTGTTCCTCGACGAGCCGACCACCGGCCTCGATCCGCTGGTCCGGCAGGGCTTCTACGACCTGGTCGGCGAGCTGCGCGGCCGCGGCGTCACCGCGCTGCTCTCCTCGCATGCCTTGAGCGAGCTCGAGGCCCGGATCGACCATGTCGTCATCCTGCACCACGGCAAGGTGCTGGTCTCGGGCACGCTGGATGCCTTGCGGCAGCTGGCGGGCCTGCCGATCCAGGTGGAGCTGGCCGTGACCGAGGCCTTCGGACCGCAGGACCTCGCCGGGCTCGACGGGCTCACGATTTCCGCCGGCGGCCTCAATGGGCACCGCTCGCTGGTCTGCGCGTCGGCGCACAAACTGGAATTGGTGCGCCGGGTCGCGGCCATGCCGCAAGTGACCGACATCTCCATCGTGGAGCCGAGCCTGGACCAGATCTATGCGCATTTCCTGAATGGCGAGGAGGAGCGGGCATGAACGCCATTCTCGCCATCGCCAAGAAGGAAATCCTCGACGGCATCCGCAACCGCTGGATCGTGGCGACAACACTTCTGCTCGCGGCCCTGGCCTTGACCTTGACCTTCCTCGGCAGCGCCCCGACCGGCACGGTCGGCGCCAGCCCGCTGGCGGTCACCCTGGTCAGCCTCTCCAGCCTCTCCATCCTGCTGCTGCCGCTGATCGCGCTGCTGCTCTCTTACGACGCCATCTGCGGCGAGTTCGAGCGCGGCACGATGCTGCTCCTGCTCAGCTATCCGGTGTCGCGCTCCAATCTGATCCTCGGCAAGTTCTTCGGGCATCTGTCGATCCTCGGCTTCGCGACCGTGATCGGATACGGTTCGGCGGCGATCGCGCTCGGCGCCACCGGGGCGGACATCTCGGGCTGGCAATCCTTTCTCTCGATGATCGGCAGTTCGGTGCTGCTCGGCTCCGCCTTCCTGGCCCTGGGCTATCTCGTCAGCGCTGCCGTCGCGGATCGCGGCGCGGCCGGCGGCCTGGCGATCGGCATCTGGCTGCTGTTCGTGCTCATTTACGACATGGCGCTGCTCGGCTTGCTGGTGGTCGACCAGGGCAAGGTGATCACGGCGCCGGTGCTGAACGCGCTGCTGCTGTTCAACCCCGCCGACGCCTATCGCGTCCTCAACCTCACCGGCATCGGCGGCGTCAGCCAGTTCACCGGCATGGCCGGCGTGAGCCAGGACGCGGCCTTGCCCGCGGCCGCCCTGCTCCTGGCCTTGCTGCTCTGGACCCTGGTGCCTTTGGCCCTCACCACGTTTGTCTTAAGGAGGAGGCAGGTATGAACGCCTTCCGGAAACTCGCCCTCGCCACGCTGCTGATTCTGGCGGCCTGCTCGAAGCAGGAGGAGCCGATCCCCGCGCCCCAAGCGATGGCGGCGGACGCCACGGGATATTACTGCGGCATGCTCTTGACCGAGCATGGCGGCCCGAAGGGCCAGATCCTGCTGCGCGGCACCGACACCCCGGTCTGGTTCACTTCGGTCAGGGACACCATCAACTTCCTGCGCCTGCCCGAAGAGCCCAAGGATATCGGCGCCATCTATGTCAGCGACATGGCCAAGGCGCCGAGCTGGGAGAACCCGGGCGGCGAGAACTGGATCATGGCCAGCGACGCCGTCTACGTCGTCGGCAGCGACCGTCAGGGGGCGATGGGCGGGGCGGAAGCCGTTCCGTTCGGCGCCAAGGACGCGGCCGCGGCCTTCGCGTCGGCGCATGGCGGCAAGGTCGTGAGCTTCGAAGAGGCCAGAGCCGCCGTGGCAGAAACCGCCAACCAATAGAGGGCACCATGCGATCGAGGTTCAATCGCCGCCGCTTCATCCGCATCGCCGCCGCCACCGCGTCCTGCGGCCTGGCCGGCGTGGGTGCGCCGGCCTTCGCCACCGAGCCGGCGGCGGCGAGCTGGCGCGGCATTGCCATGGGCAGCCTCGCCAGCATCGAGGTCCGGCATTCCGATCCGGCCCGGGCCAAGGCGCTGCTGGCTGCCGCGCTCGAAGAGCTGCAGCGGCTCGAAGCGATCATGAGCCTGTATCGTCCGCAGTCCGCGCTCTCCACGCTCAACCGCGACGGCATCCTGCGCGATCCGCCGTTCGATCTGGTCCGGGTCCTGACCGAGGCGCAGCGCTTCGGCCATTTGAGCGCAGGCAGGTTCGACGTGACGGTCCAGCCGCTCTGGACGGTCTATGCCGACCATTTCCTCAAGCCCGGCGCCGATCCCAAGGGACCCGCGGCGGACCTGATCCGCAAAGCCGCCGCGCTCGTCGACTATCGGGCGATCGCGGTCGATCCGGACGAGATCCGCTTCGCGCATCCCGGCATGCAGGTGACCCTGAACGGCATTGCGCAGGGCTACATCACCGATCGGATCGCCGATCTCTTCCGGCGCGAGGGGTTGGAGCATGCCCTGGTCGACCTCGGTGAGATCGCTGCGGTCGGCGCGCGCGACAACGGCCGTCCCTGGACCGCCGGCATCGAGAATCCGATGAACCGCGACATGCTTCTCGCCGACGTGCCGCTGGTCGACGCCGCGCTGGCGACCTCGGGCGGCTATGGCTTCCGCTTCGATCCGGCGGGACATTTCCACCACCTCTTCGATCCCGCGACCGGCGCCTGTCCGCAGCTTTATGCCAGCGTCTCCGTCGTCGCCGCCAACGCGACCGCCGCCGATGCCCTGGCGACCGCGGCAAACCTGCTGGCCCCGGATGCGCTCGAGCGGATGCTGCGGGACGCGGGCGCCGCGCGCGCACTGGTCATCGATGCCGAGGGCGCTAAGCGCTGGCTGGCGGCCTGAGGCGCTTCGCCATCGTCGCCAGGACCGGTCGCGACAGGATGGCGCCGATGGTCGATAGGCCGTCGTTGCGTGCAGGGAATTCGATCTAGATCTATGTCGAGCGGGAGTGCGACTTACCGGTGCCGGCGCGCCGGGCGCGGAGCTTCTCGGCGCCGATGGCCTCGTTGCGCTCGACCATCTCGCGCAGGGCCTTGACGTTGACGCCGAGGCGCCGGACCACCTTGCCGCGCTCGGGCGGGTAATAGGCTTCCATCTTCTTCTTGGCGATCGCCTCGAGAATCACGCCGGCGATCACCTCCGGGCCGACCGCATTGCCGGCGAAGGCCATCTTGCTGGCATCGTCCCGGGCTTCCTGTTCCAGCATGGGCGTCTCGGTGGCGCCGGGATAGACGATCGCGAAGTCGAGGCCGGCGTTGCGCTCTTCGAAGGCGAGCGCGAGGTGGAAGGCGCGCAGGGCATGCTTGGCCGCGGCGTAGGTCGAGAGGCCGGGGAAGGGGATGAAGGAGGTCATGCTGGCGATGGTGACCAGATGGCCATATCCCTGCTGCTTGAAGCGGGGCAGGGCGGTCATCATGCCGGTCAGCGGGCCGATGAAATTGGTGTTCATCGTATCGGCGTGCCGGGCGAGGGGAATGTCCCGGGCATAGCCGGTATGAACCACGGCGGCATTGTTGATCAGCACGTCGAGCCGGCCGAAGCGCTTCCAGGCCCGGTCGAGGGCGCGGCGCCATTGCGGCTCCGAACGGATGTCCAGGGTGACGGCGAAGGCCGCGTCGCCGCATTTCTTCGCGACCGCTTCCGCGCCGGCCTTGTCGATATCGGCGGCCGCGACGCTCCAACCTTGTGAGGCCATCAAGAGCGCCGTCGCCTTGCCGATGCCGCTGGCGGCACCGGTGATGAGGACGGTTCGCGGTTTCGGCATCCGGCTCAGCCTTTCCGGGTGACGAGGCGGGTGTCGAAATAGCTTTCCAGCGCTTCCGATCCGCCTTCCGTGCCGTGGATCGGGCGTGCCGTGGCGGGATCCATGACCGGGAGGCTGCGGCCGCCGCTGCCGGCGCGCCGGGTGCCGTCGATCAGCCATTGAGTATCTGGATAACCAGCCATACCGGCCTCCTTGAATAAAGCCGTCAGGCTTGCTTGCGCGCGCGCAGGAACATGGGGCCGCCGCGCCAGCGCGGGAAGCCGTAGCCGTGGACTTGCACCAGGTCGATGTCGCTCGGACTGGCGGCGATGCCTTCGTCGAGGATTGCCTGGCCTTCGGCGGCCATCGCACCGATCAGGCGGTCGGCAATCTCGGCCGCCGCCATCGTGCGCTTGCCGGCGATCATCGGCGCCAGCAACCGCTCGGTCTCGGCGGAGGGGCGGGGCTTGCGGTCGCCTTGCTGGTAGTCGTACCAGCCGCCGCCGGTCTTCTGCCCCTTGCGCCCGGCGCGGACCAGAATGTCGCCGGGCGATTCCGGCACGCTCTCGCCCCTGGCCCGCGCGGCCTCGCGGTGCAGGTAGGAAATGTCGAGGCCGGAGAGGTCCTGGACCTCGAAGGGTCCCATTGCCATGCCGAAGTCCCGCATCGCGCCGTCGATCGCCTCGATCGCGACGCCGGATCGCAGCAGCACCTCCGCCTCGCCGCGGTAGCTGCGCAGGATGCGGTTGCCGATAAAGCCGTCGCAAATGCCGGCGCGCACGGGGATCTTGCCGAGCTTCTGCGCGAGCGCGAAGCCGGCGGCGAGGACTTCCGGCCGGGTCTGCGGCGTCGGGATGATCTCCAGCAGCTTCATCACCTGGGCCGGGCTGAAGAAATGCAAGCCGATCAGCCGCCCGGGATCCGGCAGGTCTTCCGCCAGCTTGCCCGGATCGAGATAGGAGGTGTTGGTGGCGAGGATCGCGTCGTCGCGGCAGGCCGTGGCGAGGCGGCGGAACACGTCGCGCTTGACGGCGAGATCCTCGAACACCGCCTCGATGACCAGATCGCAATCGGCGAGTGCGGCGAAGTCGGTGCTGAAGGCGGCGCCGGCGCGCCGCGCCGCGGCGGCCTCGGCGGTCAAGCGGCCGCGCTGCCGGGCGGCGTCGAAGAGGGCGGCGAGCGCCTGCTCGGCGCGGTCGCGGCTCTCCGCGTCGCGTTCCACCAGCACGACCGGAAGATCCGCATCCCGCAAGGCGGCGGCGATGCCGACGCCCATCGTTCCGCCGCCGACCACGCCGACGCGGTGGACAGGGCGCGCTGTGACGCCCTTGAGATCGGCGGGACGCGGTGCAGCGCGTTCGGCGAAGAAGAGATGACGCAAAGCTGCAGCCTCGGCCGACTTGCGGAGCTCGAGGAACAGGGCGCGTTCGTTCTTGAGCCCATCGGCGATGCCGTGCTCGACGCCGTAGCGCATCGATTCCAGTGCTTTCAGCGGCGCGATATTGCCCTTGGCGGATTTGCCGATGCGTTGTGTGGCTTCGGCCCAGAGCGCTTCGGATACGGCTTCGGGCGATCGCTCGGCGGCAAGCGGTTGCGTCTTCTTCTCGCGCGCGAAAGCGATGGCGCCGGCGAGGAGGTCGCCTTCGACTACGGCATCGACCAGGCCGAGCTTCTGCGCCTCCGCTGCCGACAAGGTCGTCATCTCCGCGACGACCGGGATGGCGGCGGCGATTCCGATCAGGCGCGGCAGGCGCTGGGTGCCGCCGGCGCCGGGGATGATGCCGAGATTGACCTCGGGCAGGCCGAGCTTGGTGCCGGGGGCCGCCACGCGAAACCGGCAGCCCAGCGTGATCTCGAGCCCGCCGCCGAAGGCGACGCCATGGATGGCGGCGGTCCAGGGCTTGGGCGATTTCTCAATCCGGGCGATGACCTCCGGCAGTGTGGGGCCTTCGACCGGGCGATCGAACTCGGTGATGTCGGCGCCGCCGACAAAGAGCTTTCCGGCGCCGGTGAGGATGACCGCCTCGATGTCGGGATCGGTAGCGCATGCGTCGGCGAGCGCGAGCAGCTGCGTGCGGATTGCGCCGTTGATCGCGTTGACCGGCGGGTTGTCGATGGTGAGGACGGCAATCGCGCCGTCCCGGGTCAGCGTGACGTCGGTCATGCCGAAGCTTCCACGGCCTTGGCGTTGGCGGCGCCGGTGTCATGGCAGGCGATGGCGCCGCTCTGTTCGAGTGCATCGATCCGGGCGTCGCTGTACCCGAGCGCCGTGCGGAGCGTGGCGCGGGTGTCTTCGCCGAGCAGCGGCGGCGCCTTGGGCTGGGAATGGGCCTGGGCGGCGAGGCCATGCGCCGGGCGGATCAGGGAGATCGGCCCGAGGCTGGGATGCTCGAGACGCTGGATCAGGCCGCGCTCGATCACGCTCGGGCTGCTCAACGCCTCGGCGACGTTCTTGACCGGCCCGGCCGGAACGCCGGCGCGGCTGCAGGCATCGAGCCAATGGGCGGATGTGTCTTGGCGCAGGATCTCGGCCAGCATCGGCAGCAGCTCGGCCCGATGGACGGCGCGCTGGTGCGAGTTCTTGAAGCGTGGGTCGCGGGGTAGCTGCGGCCGGGCGATCACCTGCTCGCAGAAATCGACGAACATGCGGTCGTTGCCGCAGGCCAAGGCAAAGGCGCCGTCGGAGGTGTCGAAGAGCTGATAGGGCACGACGGTCGGATGCGCGTTGCCGTAGCGCTCGGGCGCGACACCGGCGTTGAGATAGCCGGTGCCGATGTTGATCAGCAGGTTGAGCGCGGAATCCAGCAAGGCGACGTCGATATACTGGCCCTGGCCGGTGTCGCGGCGCTGGTAGAGTGCCGCCAGGATCGACTGGGTCGCGATCATCCCGGCGACCACGTCGGTGAAGGCGACGCCGAGGCGGCTCGGCGGGCCGTCCTTCTCGCCGGTGATCGACATCAGCCCGCTCTCGGCCTGCATCACGAAGTCATAGCCGGGCCGATCGCGCTCCGGCCCCTTCTGCCCGTAACCGGAGATCGAGCAGAAGATGATGCCGGGATTGAACTGCTTCAGCGCCGCGTAGCCGATGCCGAGACGATCGCAGGTGCCGGGCCGGAAGTTCTCGACCACGACATCGGCCTTGGCGGCGAGATCGAGGACGATCTGCCGGCCTTCCTTGGTCTTCAGGTCGATCGCCATGCTCTGCTTGCCGCGGTTGCAGCAGAGATAATAGGTGCTGACACCCTTGTAGTTGGGGAAGGACCAGGCGCGGGTATCGTCGCCGCCCTTGGTGCTCTCGATCTTCCAGACCTCGGCGCCGAGATCGCCGAGGGTCATCGTCGCCCAGGGACCGGCCAGGACGCGCGAGAGGTCGAGCACCCGTATTCCCTTGAGCGGCAGATCCTGTTGGCTCATTGCAAATCTCCTCGGAAACTCAACTGCCGCCGACCAGGCCGGTCTCGATGGCCTTGGCGAAGTGGCAGGCGACGGCCTGGCTCGGCGCCTTCTGCTCGAGCGGCGGCTCGAGCTCGGCGCAGACCGGCTGGGCGATCGGGCAGCGGGTGCGGAAGCGGCAACCCGACGGCGGATTGATCGGGCTCGGCACCTCGCCCTTGAGCACGATGCGCTGGCGCGTGCGTTCGCGCTTCGGATCGGCCAGCGGCACCGCGGACATCAGGGCCTGGGTATAGGGATGCATCGGCGCGCGGTAGAGCCGGCGCTTCTCCGCGATCTCGACGAGCTTGCCGAGATACATGACCGCGACGCGGTCCGAGAGATGCTGCACCACCGAGAGGTCGTGGGCGATGAAGACGAAGGCCGTGCCGAACTTGGCCTGGATGTCCTTCAAGAGATTGAGCACGCCGGCCTGGACCGAGACGTCCAGGGCGGAGACCGGCTCGTCCAGGACCAGCAGCTCGGGCTGGAGGGCGAGGGCGCGGGCGATCACCACGCGCTGGCGCTGGCCGCCGGAAAGCGCATGCGGATAGCGCTCGGCATGCTCCGGGTTGAGGCGAACCACGGACAGCATCTCCGCGACCCGCGCCTTGCGCGCTTCGGCCGAGAGATCGCTGATCCGGAGCGGCTCGGCGATGTTCTCGGCGACCGTCATCCGCGGATGCAGCGAGGCATAGGGGTCCTGGAAGACGAGCTGGATATGCTTGCGCAAGTCGCGCATTTCCTGCGGGGGCGCGTCGTTGATGTTGCGGCCGCGGAACAGCGTCTGCCCGGAGGTCGGCTCCAGCAGCCGCAGGACGCAGCGCCCGAGCGTGGACTTGCCGCAGCCGGATTCGCCGACCAGGCCCAGGGTCTCGCCCGGCTGGACGTCGAAGGATACGCCCGCGACGGCGTCGACATGGCCGACCGTGCGCTCGAAGATGAGGCCGCCTTTGACCGGGAAGCGCTTCACCAGGTCTTTGACGGAGAGGATCGGCGTCGTCATGCCGTATCTCCATCAGGCAGGTCGGCGAAATGGCAGGCCGCATTGTGGCGCGCGTCGCCGTGAAATGCCGGCGCGGTCGCGGTGCAGACCACCTGGCGCTGCGGGCAGCGCGGGTGGAAGGCGCAGCCGCCCGGCAGGCGCCCGAGCGGCGGCGGCGTGCCGTCGATCGAGAACAGGCGCTCGCGCTCGACCGCCATGTCGGGAATGGATTCGATGAGGCCGCGCGTATAGGGATGGCTGGGGCGGGCGAAGATATCGTCGATGCCGGCCTGCTCGACGATCTCGCCGGCATACATCACGGCGACCCGATCGGCATGCCCGGCGAGCACGCCGAGGTCATGGGTGATCAGGATGACGCCGAGATTGAGCCGGGCCTGTAATCCTTCCAGCACTTCCATGATCTGCGCCTGCACGGTCACGTCGAGCGCGGTGGTCGGCTCGTCGGCGATCAAGAGGTCGGGGTCGTTGGCCACCGCCATCGCGATCATCACGCGCTGGCGCATGCCGCCGGAGAATTCATGCGGATATTGCCTGAGGCGCCGGTCGGGCTGCGGGATCGCAACCAGCGACAGCAGCTCCTCGGCCCGCTCCAGCGCGGCCTTTGCGGACAGGGCGGTGTTGTGCAGGCGCAGGACCTCGACGATCTGCGCGCCGACGGTCATCACCGGATTCAGAGAGGAGAGCGGATCCTGGAAGATCATGGCGATGCGGGAGCCGCGCAAGGCGCGCATCTCCCGTCGCGGCAGGCCGACCAGCTCGCGGCCCTTGAACTTGACCGAGCCGCGCACCCGCGCGGTCTCAGGCTGCAAACCGAGCGCCGCCAGCATGCCGACCGACTTTCCCGAGCCGGATTCACCGACCAGCCCGAGCACCTCGCCATGATGCAGCGTCAGGTCGATGCCGCGGACCGCCTCTAGGGCGACGCCGGCGCGCTCGAAGGAGACGCGCAGGTGGCGCACCTCGAACAGCGGCGTTGCGGGATCGGCTGCCGGGGGCGTCTTCACAGCGGCGCTCATTTCGACTTCGGGTCGAAGTGGTCGTGCAGCGCGTCCCCGATGAAGTTGAAGCCGAGGACAATGGTGAGGATCGCCATGCCGGGGCCGAAGGCGACCCACCAGGAATAGAATTGCGCGGCACCTTCGGAGATCATCGAGCCCCATTCCGGCGTCGGCGGCGTGGCGCCGAGGCCGATGAAGCTCAAGGATGCCGCGAGCAGGATGACCTGGCCGAGATCCATGGTCGCGCTGATCAGGACCGGGGTCCAGCAGAGCGGCAGGATATGCTTCACCAGGATGCGCGGCCGGCTGGCACCGGCCGCGATCGCGGCCTCGACATGCTCGCGCTCGCGCACTTCCAGCACCTGCGCGCGCATCAGCCGCGCATAGACCGGCCACCACACGATCACCATGGCGATGGTGGCATTGCCGAGACCGGGCCCGAGCGAGGCGGCGACGGCCATCGCCAGGAGCATCGGCGGGAAGGAAAGCGTGACATCGACCAGCCGCATGATCGCCGCATCCACCCAGCCGCCGAGATAGCCGGAGATTGCCCCCAGCATGGCGCCGATCGAGACCGCGATGCCGACGACGATGACGGCGATCGGCAGCGAATGCCGGGCGCCGTAGAGCGTGCGGGACAGCACGTCGCGGCCGAGCGCATCGGTGCCGAGCCAATGCTTCCAGCTCGGCGCCTGCAGCCTTTTCGCCACCATGTCCATCGGATCGAACGGGCTCAGGACCGGCGCCAGCAGGGTTGCGGCTAGCCAGAACAGGACCACCAGGATGCCGATGGCGAGCGGCACCGAGATCCGGGTCCGGTTCAGCGCCGGCAATGTCATCGAGAGCGCCATCCTAGCCGAGCCTCACCCGCGGGTTGGCGACGACATAGGCGATGTCGGTCAAGAGATTGGTGATCAGGAAGACGACGCCGCCGACGATGGTGACGCCGATGATCGCCGGGAAGTCCAGCCCGCGTGCCGCGGAGACTGCATAGGAGCCCATGCCCGGCCAGGAGAAGATGGTCTCGGTCAAGACCGCGCCGGTCAGCAGATAGGCGAAGGAGTAGCCGATCACGGTCAAGGTCGGCACCAGGGTATTGCGGAGCGCGTGCCGGAGCACGACCCGCAATTCGCCGGCGCCCTTGGCGCGCGCGGTCAGGATGAACTCGCGGCCCAGCACCTCCAGCATGTTGGCGCGCACCAGCCGCGAGATCGTGCCGGCGACCGCCCAGCCGAGTACGAAGGCCGGGAGAATGAGGTGCCAGAGCGCGTCGATCAGGACCGGGAAGTTGCCGCTGAGCAGGGCGTCGAGGGTGAGGAAGCCGGTGAGCTCCGGCGGTGCCGCCATGCGCGCATCCATGCGCCCCGGCCCCGGCAGCACGCCGAGCTTGACCGAGAACACGAAGAGCAAGGCGAGGCCGATCCAGAACACCGGCAGCGAGGAGCCGAACAGGGCGAAGAAGCGCGCGGCGTGGTCGATCGCCGTGTTCCGGTAATAGGCGGCGAGCACGCCGAGCGCGATGCCGATCGTCGAGCCGATCAGCATCGCGGAGATCACCAGCTCGAGCGTCGCCGGCAGCCGGTAGAGGATATCCTGCGCTACCGGCCGCCGGGTGATGAAGGAAGTGCCCATGTCACCGGTCAGCAGGTTGCCGACATAGATCACGTAGCGTTCCGGCAGGCTGCGATCCAAGCCCCAGCGCGCCTTGGCGGCCGCGACGACTTCGGGGTTGTTCATCTGCCGGTCGGAAACGATGGCGGTCAGCGGATCGCCCTTGGTGACGGTCGTCAGCAGGAATGCCAGCGTGACGATTCCAAGCACCAGGAACGGCATCGCGAGCAAGCGGCGCAGGATGTATCGGGTCACGCTGGTCCTTCCTGTGCTGCCGCTCGATGCACTTCCACCCGATGGGTCTTTGCTGGCCCCGTTGCGGCAAAACTCAGATGCGATATTGACAACAGGCCTCCCGCCCGTCAACGTAATTGAAATTAAATTCCATTTTCTGAGCGCGAAACCGGTCTGAGGACGAGACGTGAGAAAGCGGGCGAAAGCCACGGCTGAGCGCGGGGGCGAGGAGGAGGGCAACTTCTCCGCCGCGCTGACGCGCGGCCTGCATATCCTACGCGCTTTTACCGCCGATGACGCGTCGCTTGGCAACCAGGATTTCATCGAGCGCACCGGCCTGCCCAAGGCGACGATCTCCCGGCTGACTTACACGCTGGTCGGCCTCGGCTACCTCACCTACGACGAATCGCTCGGCCGCTACAGCATCGGGCCGGCGACGGTATCGCTCGGCTATTCGGCGCTGAGCTCCAGCCCGGTCGTGCATGTCGCGCGGCCGCTGATGCAGGAGCTCGCCGACGACACCGGCGCCGCCGCGGCTTTGGGCACCCGGGACGGGGTCGAGATGGTCTATCTCGCGAACTGCCGCTCGATGAGCCCGGTCTCGCTGCGCCTCAACGTCGGCTCTCGGCTGCCGATCTGGCGGACCGCGATGGGGCTCGCCTACATGGCGGAGATGTTGCCGGAGCGGCGCGAGGCCCTGCTCGAGCAGATCGTGCGGTTGGAGCCCGGCAAGGCGAAGGAGATCCTGGGCCACGTGAACGATGCGCGTGCGCAATACGCCAAGCGCGGCTTCGTCGCGAGTTTCGGGGCCTGGTACAGCTATATCAACGCGGTCGGCGTCGCCTTTCGCCCGACCGACGGGTCGCAGCTGGTCGCCCTCACCTGCGGCGGCATCGTCGATATTCTGCCGCGTGAGAAATGCATGAAGGAAGTCGGCCCGGCGCTGGTCCAGCTGGGCAAACGCATGCATGCGCGACTCCAGGGCCAGGCGGATCCCGGACCTGCGCCCCGCAAGCGGCCCGATTGAGCGGCAAGGAACAGCCATGCCTTCGCACGTCCTCTATCCCAAGGTCAGCCTGGAACGGGCCAGCGGCAAAATCGCCCGCTGGATGGTCGCCGAAGGCGACCAGGTGCGCCAGGGCCAGATCCTGTTCGAGATCGAGGACGACAAGGCCGCGGTCGAGGTCGAGGCACCGGCCGATGGCGTGATCGGACAGATGACGGCCGCCGACCAAGAGGTCGAGGTCGGCGATCCGGTCGCGATGATCTTCGCGCCGGGCGAGACGCCCGCGGCGAAACGGCCCGGAGCGCCGGCCGGAGCGCCGCGACCCGCGCCGAAGCCTGCCGCCGTTCAGCCGGCTGCCCGTGCGCGGCGCGATCCCAATCCGACACCGCTGGCGCGCCGTCTGGCCTTGGAGCATGGCATCGACCTCACCGGCATGGCCGGCACCGGTCCGCGTGGCCGGGTGCAGCGGTCCGATGTCCTGGCGAAAATTGACCGGCCGGTGGCGCCGCGGCTTGCGGCATCGCGCGCGGGCGCGCCGCTCAACGCCCAGTGGCTGCGGCAGGGCGAGGGCGCTCCGCTCGTGCTGCTCCATGGCTTCTCCGCCGATATCAACAACTGGCGCGGCATGCTGGCCGGCGGTTCGATCCGGCATCCGGTGCTGGCCCTGGATCTCCCGGGCCATGGCCGCTCGCCGCGCGAGATCCCCGCGGATTTCGACGCCTTGGCCGCGCAGGTCGAGGCGGCGATCCTCGCGGAGACCGGCGGGCCGGCGGTTCTCGCCGGGCATTCCTTCGGCGCCGCCGTCGCCACGCGCATCGCCGCCCGCGGGGGCGTCGAAGTGCGTGCGCTCGGCCTGTTCGCGCCGGCCGGCCTCGGGCCGGAGATGAACATGGCCTTCGTGGACGGCATGCTGCGCGCCCGCGAGGCCGCCAGCCTGAAGCCTTGGCTGCTCGAGCTGGTCGCCGATCCGGCGGTGATTTCCGAATCCTTCCTGCGGGCGGCCAGCGAAAGCCGTCGCGACGCCGGGTTGATCGAGGCGCAACGCGCCTTCGCCGTGCGTTACTTTCCGGATGGAACGCCGGCCTTCTCGATCCGCAAGGAGCTGGCGGCCCTGGAGATCCCCGTCCGTGTCGTCTTCGGCAGGGCCGACCGCATCCTGCCCTTCGCGCTCAGCCGCGACCTGCCCGGCAATGTCGCGCTGCATGCGATCGAGCAGTGCGGGCATATGCCCCACCTGGAGCGACCGAAGCTCGCGATGCGCATACTGGCGGAGCTGGCGCGCAGCGTTTCTTAGGGGGCCTTTGGCTGCATGAACTCGATGGCCCGCTCCAGGATGTCCTCGGCGCCGAGCTTTCCCGACTTCAGGTAGAGCGAGACCGGGCCGGCGGGTCCCTCCGCGATGCAGAAGCCGCCGCCGAGCGGTCCGGCCGGCAAGGCGCGCGCGCGGGAGAGGCCGAGGGCGGCAACCACCGCGCCCGAGGTCTCGCCGCCGGCGACGACGATCCGCTTCGCGCCTTTTTCATAGAGCCGCTTGGCAATGGCGGCGAGCAAGGCCTCCGCCTTGCGGGCGGCGCCGAGCGCGCCGAACGCGGCCTGGGCGCGCGCGACGCCATCCGGATCCTCAGCGGTCGTGATGGCGAAAGGCCTGCGTCCGAAATGCGCATCGGTCCAGGCAAGTGCTTCCGCCACGCGGGCTTCCTCCGGCCGTGCATCCTGCACATTCAGTCTCAACACCGGGTGGCTTTGCTCGAAGCGGGCGAGGTGACCGAGGGCGATCGGCCCGACGCTGCCGACCAGGACGGCGGCGGGACCGTCGACATGGGACGGGGTCGCGCTCGGCGGGCCGCCGACGCCCGCCAGGTTCCGGGCATATTCGAAGACCATGGGGTCGCTGCCGACGACCGGCGCGCCGGTCTGGATGGCGAGCTTCACCGCCACAGCCACGTCGTTGTCGTCGGCGGTGTCGGTGAGAACATGCCCGCCATGCTGGGCGCCGGCGTCGGCCAGAGCCTGGCGCGCGGATTCGATTCCGCCCTGCAGCTTGCCGTGCGGCAACAAGGCGATCGGCCGCTCGGTCTGGTGCGAGAGGAAGCGGATGAGGTTGGGATCGGTCATCGGCGTCAGCGGGTCGAAGCGCTTGATCGATTCCGAGACCAGGGTGCCGCGGTAGAAGAGATGCCCTTCGAACACCGTCACGTTGTAGCGCGGCGCGCCGGCATTGAGCAGCGCCGGCCGTCCGGCGCGCGCCGCGAGGAAGTCGGCGGCGGTGCCGATGTTCCCGGTCGCCGTGGAATCGAAGGAGGCACAGGCCTTGTAGGCGAGCTTGTCGTAGCCGGCGGCGGCAAAGGCCTTGGCGGCGTCTTCCAGGATCGCCAGCGCTTCGGCCCGCGGCGCCACCCGCGCCCGGGTCGCCAGCATCACCACCGGCGCGGTCTCGCTCGCCGTCAGGGCGGTGGGCGTGAACAGGATCGGGCAGGGCACGCCCACGGCCTCGAGCTCGCCCGCGATCAGCATCGCGCCCGTGAAGTCGTCGCCGACGATGCCCAGTCTTTGCGCCATCGTCACGCCGCCGTCAGTTCGCGGGCGATGATGATCTGCTGGATCTGCGAGGTCCCCTCATAGAGCCGGAACAGGCGGACGTCGCGGAAGAAATGCTCCACCGCATAATCCTGCATATAGCCGGCGCCGCCATGGATCTGCACCGCGCGGTCGGCGACCCGGCCGACCATCTCGGAGCAGAACAGCTTGGCGCTGGCCGCCTCCAGGATGATGCGCTGGCCGGCATCGAAGCGGCGCGCCGCCTCGATCACCATGCAGCGCCCGGCAAAGGTCTCGGTCGCGCTGTCGGCCAGCATCGCCTGGACCAGCTGGTGCTCGGCGATCGGCTTGCCGAACTGCACCCGGTTGCGGGCGAAGCTGACGGATTCGTCGCAGAGCCGCTGCGCGGCGCCGACGCAGACCGCGGCGATATGCAGGCGGCCGCGGTTCAGCACCTTCATCGCGGTCTTGAAACCTTGGCCTTCCTGGCCGCCGATGATCGCCTCGGCCGGAACGCGGCAGTCCTGCAGGATTACGTCGCAGGTGCGCGTGCCGCGCTGCCCCATCTTCTTGTCCACCGGGCCGAGGCTGAGCCCCGAACTGTCCCTCGGCACCAGGAAGGCGCTGATGCCGCCCGGCCCCGGCCCGCCGGTCCGGGCCATCAAGGTGAAGACATCGGCCACCGGCGCATTGGTGATGTAGCGCTTGGTGCCGTTCAGGACGTAGTGATCGCCGTCGCGCTCGGCCCGGGTGACGATGGCGCCCGCGTCGGAGCCGCAATCCGGTTCGGTCAGGGCGAAAGAACCGATCACCGCGCCGCGCGCCATCAGCGGCAGCCAGTAATCCTTCTGCGCCGGCGTGCCGTCGACAATGATGCCTTGCGAACCAATCCCGTTATTGGTGCCGATGACCGAGCGGAAAGCCGGCGAGGTGTAGCCGAGCTCGAGTGCGATCGTGACCTCTTCTTCCATGGTGAGGCCGAGGCCGCCATAGGTTTCGGGGATCGACATGCCGAACAGCCCGAGCCCCCGCATCTCCTCGACCAGCGCCGCCGGGATCGCGTTGTCGTTCTCGACCTGGGCTTCGGCGGGAATCAGCCGATCGCGGACGAAGCGACGGACGGTCTCCCGGAGGCTTTCCAGGACGTCTTGATCTCGGATCAAGGGGCTCTCCTCAGCGGCGGTTCGCGCCAAGATTTCTATTGCGAGGCAAGGCTGGCACGGCTTAATGTGAGCCGCAATAGAAAACGGAATTAAATTCCACAAACAAGAAATGCCGCATTGAAGACGGCATCGCAAGATCGACAGGCGAGGGTCCGGATGGCGCGACAGATGCCGCTTTCTCCGTCAGCTCCCTGGTTCCGGCTGGAGCTGGAGCCGAAGGACTGGCAGTCGGAGGATGCGCGCGACCTGGTGAACTGGTACGGCCAGATGATGCTCATCCGGCGCTTCGAGGAGAAGCTGCTGGAGCTCGAGAAGGCCGGTCTCATCCACGGCCCGGCGCATGCGAGCATCGGCCAGGAGGCGGGCGCGGTCGGCGCGATGTCCGTGCTCAAGGGCAGCGACAAGATCAACGGCACGCATCGTGCGCATCACCAGGCGCTGACCAAGCTGGTCGGCGCGGTGCTGCCAGCCGGTTTCGACATTCGCAGCGACGCCTACACGCCCGAGATGGATGAGGCGATTCATCGCTTCATGGGTGAGATCATGGGGCTGACGCCGGGCTATTGCGGCGGACGCGGCGGCTCGATGCATATGCGCTATGCGGATGCCGGCATCGTCGGCACCTCGGCGATCGTCGGGGGCAACCCGCCGCACGCGGTCGGCTATGCGCTGGCCGACAAGATGCTCGGCCGGAAGAATATCTCGGTCACCTTCTTCGGCGACGGCGCGGCGCAGGCCGGCGCCAGCTATGAGGCAATGAACATCGCCGCCTCGCAGAGCGTCCCGGCGATCTTCTTCATCGAGAACAATCTCTACGGCGTCGCGACGCGGATCAACGACGTGACCCGCGAGACCCGGCAGACCGCGCGCGGCGCGATGCTGGGCATTCCCTCGATCGAATGCGACGGCATGGACGTGGTCGCGGTGCATCGGGCGATGCAGGAAGCGCGGCGGATCATCGAGGTGGAAAGCGGCCCGGTCGTGGTCGAGGCGCTCTGCTACCGCTTCTTCCACCAGAGCGGCAGCCGCGCCGGCAGCGACTTCGGTTATCGCAGCGCCGAGGAAGAGGCGGAATGGCGCGCCCGCGACCCGATCGCGCTGGCCAAAGCGCGCCTCACCGGCTTCGGCATCGCCGGCGGGGACGAGCTTGCCCGCATCGACCAGGTGGTCACCGAGCGCGTGGCCGGCGCCGCCGCGCGCCTGACCGAGCCGGTGCCGGGCGGCAATGCGCTGCGAATCCCCCAGGCGCTCTGGCCGCAAGCCGCCGATGTCGATCGCGGCATCCTCGGCGATCTCTCGGAGCTTTCGGATGCGCGGCTTCTTTCGCACGAGGAGATGCAGCAGGGGCCGACCGAGAAGCTGAAGTTCATCACCGCGGCCTCCGACGCGATCGCCGCCAACATGGAGCGCGACCCGACCATCGTCGTCCTGGGCGAGGACGTGCACCAGATGAAGGGCGGAGTGAGCGGATTCACCAAGGGCGCCCTGGAGAAATGGCCGGATCGGGTGCTGGCGATGCCGATCTCGGAGAACGGCTTCACCGGTGTCGCACTCGGCGCGGCGCTCAACGGACTGCGCCCGATCGTCGAGATCATGTTCGGCGACTTCTGCCTGGTCGCCGCCGACCAGATCGGCAACGGCGTCGGCAAGGTGCGCCATATGTTCGGCGACGGATTTCCGGTGCCGATCGTGCTGCGCTGCCGGGTCTCGCCGCATACCGGCTATGGCTCGCAGCATTCCGCCGATCCGTCCGGCCTGTTCGCGATGTTTCCCGGCTGGCGGATCTTCTCGCCGACCACGGCCTTCGACTATATCGGCATGATGAACAGCGCCCTGCGCTGCAACGACCCGGTGCTGATCCTCGAGCATACCGAGTTCTATCAGCGCGAGTTCGACGTGCCGAAAGGCGACCGTGACTTCTGCATCCCCTTCGGCTCGGCGCGCATCGTGCGGCCGGGGTCGGCCTGCACGGTGCTCGCCACCTCGGTGATGGTCCATAATGCGGTGAAGGCGGCGGAGGAGGGCGGGATCGATGCCGAGATCATCGACCTCCGGAATCTCGACCATTTCGGCATGGACTGGGACCTGATCGGGGATTCGATCGCCAAGACCGGCCGGGTGCTGATCGCCGAGCAGACCGCGCGCGGACAATCGCTCGGCGCCCGCTGGGCCGACGAGATCCAGAACCGCTTCTTCGACTTCCTCGATTACGAGATCCTGCGGGTCACCGGCAGCCTTTCGGCGCCGACGGTGTCCGCCGTGCTCAACAAGGCCGCCTTGGCCAATGCCGACGATGTCAGGACAGCATTATCAACCCTCGCGGAAACAGGCTGAACAACTGCCGGCCGCGTTCCCTCAACACCACAGGAGAGAGCAATGCGTAAGGGAGTAACCTCACAATGGCTTCGCGCTTCGCGGCGTGCGGCCTTGCTGTCGGCGGCGGTCACCGCCGCCGTCATCGGCACCGCGAACTTCGCGGCGCAGGCGCAGGACCGGCCGCTGGTCATCGCGCGCGACATGGACATCAACTCGCTCGATCCGTCGCGCGCCTGGTGCGACACCTGCCAGATCTATGATTCGGCGGTCTACGAGCAGCTGACCACGCTCGACAAGGACATGAAGACCGTGCCGCTGCTGGCCGAGAGCTGGGCCTCCAACAAGGAGATGACCGAGTTCACCTTCAAGCTCAACGCGGCGGCCAAGTTCTCCGACGGGTCGCCGGTCGAAGCGAAGGATGTGAAGTGGAGCTTCGAGCGCCTTAAGAACCTCAAAGGCAACGCCGCCTTCTTCACCGATTCGATCGCCTCGATCGAGGCGCCGGATGCGCATACCGTGTTGATCAAGCTCACCCTGGCGAATTCCGAGTTTCCGCAGATGGTCGCCGCACCGAACATGGCGATCCTGAACAGCGACGTCGTGGCGGAGCATGGCGGCCTCGCCGACGAAGGCGCCGCGGAGAAGGACAAGGGCGAGGAATGGCTGCTGGCCAACTCCGCCGGCAGCGGCACCTTCGTCCTGGAGAAATACGAGCCCAACGCCGAGCTGCGGCTGAAGCGCAATGACGCCTATTGGGGCAAGAAGGCGCTGGTGCCGGCGGTGGTCTTCCGCCAGGTGAAGGACGCGGTCGCCCAGGCCCAGCTGCTGCAGTCGGGTTCGGCGGATATCGCGATGCAGATCGATCCCGACACCGCGAAGTCGCTGGAAGGATCGAATGTGAAGGTCGAGCGCGCGACCTCCTTCAACTTCCTCTACATCGCGCTCTCGCCCGGCGCGAAGGGACTCCAGGCCAAGCTGACCCCGGAAGTCCGCGAGGCGATCTCGCTGGCGATCGATCGCCAGGGCCTGATCGACGTGACCCTCGGCGGCGCCGGCAAGCCGATGGCGGCGGCGATCCCCCTGGGCTTCCCGGGCGGCGACGGGCATGAGATCCCGAAATACGATCCCGACAAGGCCAAGGAGCTGCTGGCGAAGGCGGGCTATGCCGACGGCTTCACGCTGGAATCCACCTATCCCGGCATGAACGTCTACGGCGTGGACCTCTCGGTCATGATGCAGAAGATCCAGCAGGACCTGAGCAAGGTCGGCATCAAGGTCGATCTGACGCCGGTTCCCTTCGCCAACTGGCGCGAGAAGGTGAACGGCGACGGCACGCCGCTCACCGCGGTGTTCTTCGCGCCGGACTTCTATGGTGCGTCCGGTTATGTGGACTACTTCGGCCTGGCCGAGGGCTCGGTCTGGGCCAAGCGGGCCGGCGCGGCGAACGATCCCTCCATCGTGAACACCAAGATCACGGCGGTGCGCAATGCCGCGCTTGCGGCGGCGACGCCGGAAGAGGCCAACAAGCTCTGGTTCGAAGCCGGCGAGATGATGGCGAAGGACCGGATCATCATCCCGATGGTGAGCCCGGATTTGATCCTGACCTATGGCGACAAGGTGAGCGGCGTGCGCTACAGCGCCTGCTGCAACCTGCCGCTGGCCGAGATCAAATACTGAGCGTGTGCGTGCAGCCGGGCGGGAGCGATCCCGCCCGGCATTTTTCTTGGAATGAAGGTGTCCGAATGAGTCGCGACCTGCCCAACAGCAAGGATACGGAACTGCTGCAGCGCGCCCGCCGCGTGGTGCCGAACGGCGTCTGGGGCCATATGGCGACGCGCGGCATCGGTCCCGGCTATCCGCAGTTCTTCTCCCGCTCCGAAGGCTGCCGGGTCTGGGATGCCGACGGCAACGAATACATCGATTTCATGTGCGCCTGGGGGCCGAACGTCCTCGGCTACAAGCATCCCGAGGTGGACCAGGCGGCGCTGGCGCAGATGCAGCGCGCCGACATCGGCAACGGTCCGACCGAAGTCATGGTGGAGCTGGCGGAGCTGCTGGTCGATACCATCGACCATGCGGACTGGGCGCTGTTCCAGAAGAACGGCACCGACGCGACCACGGTCAGCGTCACCATCGCCCGCGCCGCCACCGGACGGCGCAAGGTCCTGGTCGCGCGCGGCTCCTACCACGGCGCGGTGCCCTGGTGCTCGCCCTCGACGGTCGGTGTGACGACGGAAGACCGCGCCCACCTGATCCAGTTCGACTACAACGACGTGGCCAGCCTCGAGGCCGCCGTGGCCGAGGCCGGCCAAGACCTCGCGGCTATCCTGATGACGTCGTTCCGGCACGACATCCAGCGCGACCAGGAGCTGCCTGAGCAGGCCTTTCTCACCGCCGCGCGCAAGGCTTGTGATCGCACCGGCGCCGCGTTGATTCAGGATGATGTGCGGGCCGGGTTCCGGCTCGATGTCCGCGGCAGCTGGGCGCCCTACGGCATCCAGCCGGACCTCGCGGCCTATTCGAAATCGATCGCCAACGGCTGGCCGCTGGCCAGTATCGCCGGCAACGCGCGGATGCTGGAGGGTGCTGCGAAGATCTTCACCACCGGATCCTTCTGGTACGGCGCGGCGGCGATGGCCGCGGCGAAGGTCACCGTGCGGATCCTGAAGGAAACCGATGCCCTCACGCATATCGCGGCGATGGGACAGCGTTTCCGCGACGGGCTGGAGGCGGCATCCGAGCGGCATGGCTATCGCCTGCGCCAGACCGGGCCGGTGCAGATGCCGATGGTGCTGTTCGACGGCGACAAGGACCTGGCGCTCGGCAATGCTTTCTGCGCCGCCGCACTCCGGCACGGCATCTACCTGCACCCGCGGCACAACATGTTCTTCTGCGCGGCGCACCAGGCGTCCGACATTGACCGCGCCATGGAGGCCGCCGACCGGGCCTTCGCCGACATCGCCAAGGCAGGGTTCACCCAGCAATGACCGATTACACCGACCATATCTTCGTCGCGTATCGCCGCCGTCTCGCCGAGCTCAAGGCCAGCACCAACCCGCTCGCGCAAGGGCTCGCCTTCATCGATGGCCAATACGTGCCGATCCATGAGGCGAAGATCCCGATCCTGGACCAGGGCTTCCTGCATTCCGATCTCACCTATGACGTGCCCGCGGTCTGGGACGGCCGCTACTTCCGGCTCGACGACCATCTCGACCGGTTCGAGGAGAGCTGCCGGCGCCTGCGGCTGCACAGCCCGATCGGCCGCGCCGAGATGCGCGACCGGCTGGTCGAGATGGTGGCGATGAGCGGCATCCGCGACGCCTATGTGATGATGATCGTGACCCGCGGCCTGCGCTACATCCGGCAGTACGCGCCCGAGGAATGCGAGAACTTCTGCTACCTGATGGTGACGCCGTTCCTCTGGGTGATGGACGAGGAGCGGCAGAAGAAAGGCGCCAGCGCGATCATCGCGCGCACCGTCCGTCGCATTCCGCCCGGCGCGATCGATCCGCAGGTGAAGAACCTGCAATGGGGCGACTTCACGCGCGGCATCCTCGAGGCGCGCGACCGCGGCGCCATGTATCCGATCCTGACGGACGGCGACACCAACATCACCGAGGGCTCGGGCTTCAATGTGGTCCTGGTGAAGGACCGCACGCTCTTCACCCCGCGCAAGGGCGTGCTCGAGGGCGTCACGCGGAAGACGGTTCTCGAGCTGGCCGCGGGGCTGGGATTGAAGGTCCATCTCGACGACGTTCCGGTCGGACTGGCCTATGGCTGCGACGAGCTGTTCTTCGTGACCACCGCCGGCGGCGTCATGCCGATCAGCGAGCTCGACGGCAAGCCTGTCGGCAACGGCGAAGTCGGCCCCATCACCAAGCAGGTGTGGAAGGCCTACTGGGACGCGCATTACGACCCGAAGCTGAGCTTCGGTATCAATTATTACTGAGCGCGATGCCGGGCACGGTCATCGCCGGCGGCGGATCGAAAGCCTTCCGGCTGCCGAAGGGCAGGGCGCTCAAGCTCACCAACACGCATGGCACGCAGACCGTGGACATGTGGGCGCTCCGGGATCGCGACCCGTCCGAATATCTCAGCGTCGAGCATACCCGGCGGATGCTGTTCAACCTGTTCCCGCAGGTCGGCCAGCCGCTCTTCTCCAATCGGCGTACGCCGCTTCTTCAGCTCGAAGCGGACAGCGCGCCGGGCAAACACGACATGCTGCTCGCCTGCTGCGATAAATGGCTCTATCAGCACTACGGATGCGCGCCGGGCCATCCCAACTGCCGCGACAACTTCGTCGCCGCGCTGTTCGAGATCGGCATCGATTCGCTGCAGGTTCCCAATCCGGTCAATCTCTGGATGAACGTCCCGGTAACCGGGGATTCCAAGCTCGCCCTGGAACCGCCGATCAGCCGCGCGGGCGATTTCGTGGTCCTGCGGGCGCTCGAAGACGGCGTCGTCGTCTTCTCGGCCTGCCCGATGGACATCTCGCCCGTCAACGGGGGCAAGACGCCGCGTCCGGTGATGTGCGAGATTCTTCCGGACTGAGCCGGCCGAACATCGCTTCAGCCCGAAGCGGGCAGGTCGTGCGGGTTGATCTTCTCTTCGATCTCGGAGACTTCGCGGCGGAGGACGCCGACCAGATCCTCAACCTTGCGATTGCGCAGCCGCGCGCTGGTCATGTTGATGGCAATCGCGCCGGCGACGTCGCCGTTGGCCACGACGATCGGCACGGCGACCGCCGAGATGCCCTCGACCAGCCGGCCGTCATCGACCGCAAAGCGGCGCTCGCGGATGCCGGGCAGCTCGCGCTTGATCTGATCGACGGTCAGCCCGTTGAAGCGGCCATAATGGGACCGGTTGGCCGAGAGGATGATCTCGGCCTCTTTCGCCGGCAGCATGGCGAGGATGGCCTGGCTGGCCGGGCCTACCCCGAGCGGGATCTGGCCGCCGACCTGCCCGGTCAGGCTGTCGATGCGATAGCCGCCATCCTGGCGATCGACACAGACGGTGTTGAACCCGTTGCGCGCCATCAGGAACACCGTGTCGCCGGTTTCGGCGGCGATCCGCATCAGCGCCGGGTGGCAGGTGCGGCGCATGCCGGTCGTGTCCGCCGCCTTGGCCCCCAAGGCGAACAGGGCGAGGCCGAGCCGATAGCGCTTGGTCGCCTCGTCGCGCTCCACATAGCGGTGCCGCTCCAGGCCGCTGATGATCCGGTGGGCGGTCGACATGTTCAACCCGAACTCTTCAGCGATGTCGGAAACCCGCGCGCCTTGCCGCCCGACCTCGCCAAGGTGATTGAGGATGGCCACGGCACGGTCGAGCAACTGCGTGCCCGTGGCCTTCTCCTCCGTGGCATTGTCGGTCATGGCGCTCTCGGTCCGTTGCGGCGCTGTCCAAGGTCTAGCTGTCCTACATGGCCGCCGGTTTGGAGACAACGCCAATCAGGCCCGGCTGGGCCATGGGAGTTTCAAGGGGGGATCTTCAAGCGGGCAGGCCAGCGCCTCCATGACCGCGGTCGCGTTGCCGCCGCTGAGCCGCTCGAAAGCGGCCAGGAAAGTCTCGGTGCGGTCCGGACTCAATCGCCCCGCGGCCACGCTGCGGAACTTTTGTTGCAGTCGCGCCCGGTCCATCGGGTTGGTCGGCTCGCCCAAGGGTGCGGCGATCTCCTTGACCAGGGTCGCTGCGCCGATCCTGACCCGGACCCGGGACGGGACCTGCTGCGGAAACATCGCGTCATAGCCGGGGTCGATCTTCAGCGCGACCTTGCCGGCCAAAGCGATGGTGGCGCGATCCCGCAGGTCGTCGGCACCGATCTCGATCAAGGCGTCGGCACCTTTGGTCAGCGCGAGCGCGACGCAGAACGGCAAGCTGTATTGCGCCGACTCCGGTGTCTTGGGCGCGATCTCGTTGTTGAGGCGGAGGGCCCAGGAGAAGGTGTCGATCTCGATCGCGGCGACCGCATCGAAGGCAAAGCCGGATTGGGATTGCAGCGCCAGGACGGCGTCGATCGCGGCATGCGCCCAGCGACAGCAGCCATAGGGCTTGAAGTAGATGCTGCGGATCGCCCACTCCTCATCCCGGGAGTCGCTCAAGCCGTCGAGCAGGGTCTTGCGGTCGAACAGCGCGTCATTGTCGAACAGATCGGTCGGTCCGGTGAATCCTTCGGCCGCGAAATCGACCGCCGCCAAGGCCGAAGCCGTCGCCCAGGGGATACCCTCCTTGATGTGATTGCCCATCACCCTCGAATAGGCGATGGCGGAAAGGTTGGGCGCGGTCGCGCCGGCGATCGCAAGCGCCTGTTTGATCGTCGCCGGCGGCAGGCCGCGGAGCCAGCTGGCGGCGGCTGCGACGCCATAGCCGACCCAGGGGCCGGAGACCAGGGTCGTCAGCCGCGAGAAATCGCGGGCGGCGGCAGCCCGCACCGCGACCTCGTAACCCAGCACGATGGCAGGCAGTATCTGCTCCGGATTGCAGCGGTGGACGGCGGCGGTGGCAAACACCGCCGGGATGATCGCGGCGCCCGGATGTCCGGCCGCGGCCCGATGTCCATCGTCAAGATCGAGTGCCGAAGCGCTGGCGGCATTGGCCAGCGCGGCGCCGGGCGCATTCAGCCGGTCGCCGGAAAACCAGACCGGCGCCGATCCTTGCCTCCAGATGTTGCGCGCCGCGCGCAGCGACATCTGCGCAACCTGGCTGCGCGCGCCCGCGAGTGCCGCCGTCGCGAGGTCAAGCACCGCCAGCTTCGCATGCTCCAAGGCCGGAGGCGGGACCTCCGTCCTTCCGCCAATGAACTCCGCCAACGCCCGCGCGATCGTCATCCGTCTGCCTTCCTTCGTTTCGAATAGTCATATTATGAAATTAAACTCTTGTCATTATCATATTATGGAAGTATAAGACGCAGACGATGGAAAACACGAAACCCGCCGGTCTCCAAGAATCCATCCATCGGCATAAGGAGGAGAGCGGCGCTGACGGCTCGTCAGAACAGCTTTGAAAGGGAGGCAACATGCACGAGCGAATTTGGCTGAAAGCCGCGGCAGCCGCGGTGATCATCGGACTGGCTTTGTCGCCGGCCGCCGCGGAGGACTACAAGCTGGTCGAGCCGGGCAAGCTGACGATCGCGACGACGGCCGAGATGCCGGGCATCGTGCCGACGGAAAGCGGCCTCGCCGGCTATGACGGCGAGATTCTCGCGATCATCGCCGAGAAGCTCGGCCTGAAGCTCAACCCGGTGAAGATGGAATGGTCGGGCGTGATCGCCTCGGTGCAGGCCGGCCGGATGGATGTGCTCGGCGGCAATGTCGCCTGGACGGCGGAGCGCACCAAGATCCTGGCGCTCACCGACCCGACGCAATATTTCGCCAACGGCATCACCCACAAGCAGGGCGAGGCGATGTCGCATCTCGCCGATCTCGAAGGCAAGCGCGTCGCGACCATCACTGGCTTCTCCTTCATCCCCGAGCTGCAGAAGATCAAGGACATCCAGCTCTCCTTCTACGACACCTCGGATGCCGCCTTGCGCGACCTGCTCGCGGGCCGGGTCGATGCGGTGCTGGCCGATCCGCCGGTCATGGGCTACGCCATCGCCCAGAACCCGGACTGGAAGCTGGAGTTCACGCCCTTCGCCGACAACAACCCGGATTATCCGATGCTGACCGGCAAGGGCCGGCAATTCGTGCTGGGCCTCAACGCGGACAACAAGAAGCTGCGCGACGACATGAACGCCGTGCTGGCCGAGCTCTGGTCGAGCTGCAAGCTGAAGGAGATCGGCACCAAATACGGCATGAGCGACAACGTCTGGTTCCAGCCGGGTGCGGACAACCCGCGGGCCGGAGTCGATCGCCCGGCCGATTGGAAACAGCCGCACTGCCAGTAGTCCGTATCGCGTATAAATGAAGACGGGAAGGGCGCGCCGATCGGGGCGCGCTCTTCCCGGAGAATCAGAAAATGCCGGCACCGCTCCTCCGCGTCACCGACCTGCACAAATCCTTCGGCGCCCTTGAAGTCCTGAAAGGCGTTTCCTTCGAAGTCTCTGCCCGGGAGAAGCTTGCGATCATCGGGCCGAGCGGCTCGGGAAAATCGACCTGTCTCCGCGCCATCAACTATCTCGAGCGGCCGAGCCGTGGCAGCATCGAGCTGGACGGTGTCAGGGTGGGGCAGTCGGCGCGCGCCGACGGCAGCCTCAAGGATATGAGCGACTACCAGCTGGCGCGGCAACGCACGCAGATGGGCATGGTGTTCCAGCTGTTTCACCTTTGGCCGCATCTAACGGTCCGGGACAATGTGGCGCTGCAGCCGAGAAAGGTCGGCGGCCTCTCGAAAGCCGAGGCCTATGCCCTGGCCGACGAGGTCCTCGGCAAGGTCCATATGTCGGCCAAGGCCGACGAATATCCCGATCGCCTCTCCGGCGGCCAGCAGCAGCGGGTCGCGATCGCCCGGGCGCTGGCCCAGAAGCCGCAGCTCCTGCTGTTCGACGAGCCGACCTCGGCGCTGGATCCCGAGCTGGTCGGCGAGGTGCTGACCGTGATCCGCGAGCTGGCCGATGAAGGGAGATCCATGGTGCTGGTGACCCATGAGATCAACTTCGCGCGCGAAGTCGCCGACCGGGTCATATTCATGGACGGCGGCGTCATCGTCGAGGAAGGCCAGCCGAAGGACATCCTGGCAAGGCCGCAAACCGCCAGGCTGCAGCAGTTCCTGCGCCAGATGCACGGATAGGCCCGGGTGATCAACGCACCGCATTCCGTCCTCGGCCTGCTGGAGCCGCTGGCTCTGGCGCTCGTCAACACGGTCCTGATCTCCGCCGGCGCCTTCGTCGTCGCGGTCGTCCTGGGCCTGGCACTGGCGAGTCTCCGGCACCTCACCGGCGCGCGCGCCTTGCGGCTCGGCATCCAGGTCTATGTCGAGATCTTCCGCAACGTGCCGAGCCTCACCCATCTCTTCATCCTCTATTACGGCCTGGCCTATGCCGGGCTGCGGCTGGGATCCATGACGGCGGCGATCCTGGGACTGGGGCTGATCGGCTCGGCCAGCCTCAGCGAGGTATTTCGCGCCGGGCTGCAATCGGTGCCGCTGGGGCAGGTCGAAGCCGGGCTCGCACAGGGCATGAACCCGCTGAAGGCGTTCCGGCTGATCGTGCTGCCGCAGGCCTGGCGCGTCGCCCTGCCGCCGATCGGGAATTACGGCGTGCAGCTGATCAAGGATACCTCCCTGGTCGCGGCTATCGGCGCGCCCGAAATCATGTTCACGGCGCGCAACCTGGTCGTGAACTCGTTCGAGACCACGCTGGTCTACGTGCTGACGGCGGCACTCTACGTCGCGATCTGCATGCCGCTCATCCTGCTGATTCAGGGCGTCGAGCGCCGCCTCGCGGTGTCGCGATGATCGGTTTCCTGACGACGCTCCTGGAGAACGCGCCGGGTTGGCTGGAGCGGCTGCGCCCGGCCCTGTTCATGACCCTGGCGGTGACCGCGGCGAGCTTCGTCGCGGCTTCGCTGCTGGCGATCGGGCTCGAGCTGGCGCGGCAGAGCCGCACCAAGGCCGCGCGCTGGGCGGCGCGGGCCTGCATCGACTTCGTCCGCTGCGTCCCGATCCTGGCCATCCTCTACCTGCTCTATTTCGGGCTCCCGGGCATCGGCATCGCCTTCTCGTCCTTCGTGGCGGGGACGATCGGCCTCGCTTTGGTTTACAGCACCTATATCGCCGAGGTCCTGCGCGGCGGCGTTTCGGCGATTCACCGCGGACAGCGCGAGGCGGCGATCGCCGCCGGCCTCACGCCGCTCATGACGTTCCGCTACATTGTGCTGCCGCAGGCGCTGCGGGTCATGGCGGCGCCGCTGCTGGTGACCTTCATCTCGCTGCTCAAGGATTCGTCGATCTGCGCGCTCATCGCCGTCAACGAGCTGATGCTGACCTCGAAAGTCATCATGTCCGAGACCTTCATGCCGCTGCATGTGTTCGTCCTGGTCGGCGCCATCTATTTCGCCGTCGCCTGGCCGATGTCGCTGCTCGCGCGTTGGATCGAGCGCCGTCTGGCGCGCGCCAGCCGGTCGGCTGCGATCCCATGACCCTGCCAGGCATGCCCCTGCCGATCATCACCCTACGCGGCGCGCCCTTCGACCGCGGCTTCCAGCATGGCGCGCAGTTCCGACACGAAGTCGCCGCGGCCGTTGCGAAGATGAAGGCGGGGCAAGGCGAAGCCCGGACGCGCCGAGCCGCGGGCCTTGCCCTCGACGCCTGGCCTCGCATCAAGGCCGAGGCGCCGGCGCCCGCCGCCGAACTCGAGGGGCTCGCCGCCGGTGCCGGGCTCGATCTGGTCGACATCCTGCTGCACAGCGGATTCGAGTTCTTCGGGGACGGATCCAGGACCGGCTGCTCGGCGATTGCTGCGGCAGGCCCGCGCGCTGCCTTGGTGGCGCAGAACTGGGACGCGGCACCCGAGGTCGCGCCGGAGCTTGCGCTGTTTCTCCATATCGGTCCCGCGGGATTTGAGCAGGCGATTGTCGGCTCCTTGGGGGGCCTCGGCTGGGTCGGTTGCAATCGGCACGGCCTCGCTTTCGTGAACAACGACCTGGTCCTGTCATCGACCGGACCGGGCCTGCCGAGCCAAGTCGTCCGCCGGCTCATCCTCGAACAGGAGACGGTCGGCGCCGCCGCGGAACGTCTGCGAGGGCTGCGGCATATGGCCGGCCGTTCGTATCTGCTGGGCGACGCCGCCGGCGCCGTGGCGGGGATCGAAGTCTCTGCGCGGGAAGGGGCTTGCATCCTCCAGACTGTCGGCCCGGTGCTGCACGCCAATCATGCACTCAATGCCGGGATCGCGGCGGATCAATCGGAAGCGGCGTTGCAGCGGACCTATCCGTCGAGCCGTCATCGACAGGCGATCCTGGAGCGCAAGGCGCCGGCGCAAGCCAGCGTCCGGTCCATCGCGGCGCTGCTCTCCGATCGGGAAGGCGCGCCGGAGGCCGTCGCCAGGACGGCGGTGACGGAAGAGCCGACGGTCACCCTCTTCTCCGTGATCTTCGATTGCGCGGCGCGCAGTCTTCACTTATGTGCCGGCGCGCCGACCGACGCAGACTCCTATCAGCCCGTCACATGGTAGGTCCGCGCGTCGATCCGCTCCTGCATGCCGGCGCGCTGCCGAAGGACTGCGATGTCGTGGTGATCGGCGGCGGCATCATCGGCGCCAGCACGGCGTTGACCTTGGCCGAGCGCGGCGTTTCGGTGGCGCTCTGCGAGAAGGGTCAGGTCGGCGCCGAGCAGTCGAGCCGGAACTGGGGCTGGTGCCGCAAGATGGGCCGCGATCCGGCGGAGATTCCGCTCGCCATCGAGAGCCTGCGGCTTTGGGAGCGGATCAACGCGCGTACCGGCGCCGAAACCGGATTCCGGCAGACCGGCATCCTCTACCTCTGCGACCGCGCGCGCGACGTCGAGAAGCACGAGGCCTGGCTCGCCGCGGCGCGGGATTTCCAGGTCGACAGCCGCGTGATCGCTTCGCGCGAAATCGACCACCTGCTGCCCGGCTCTGCAAGGCGATGGGCCGGCGCGCTCTACACGCCCAGCGACGGCGTGGCGGAACCGGAGCAGGCGACAACCGCCATCGCAAATGCGGCGCTGCGACAGGGCGCCGCCATCATCGAGCGATGCGCCGTCCGCGGCATCGAGACCGAGGCTGGAGCCATCTCGGGAGTGGTGACCGAGCGGGGACGGGTCCGCTGCAGCCGGGTGGTGCTGGCCGGCGGCGCCTGGAGCAGCCTGTTCTGCGGCAATCTCGGCATCCGCTTTCCGCAGCTGAAGATCCTGGGCTCGGTGATGCGGACGGCGCCCTTCACCGGCCCGGGGCCGGCGGTTGGCGCCGACCGCTTCGCCTTTCGCAAGCGCGCGGATGGCGGCTACACCCTGGCGCAGCGCAACGCCAACCTCGCGCATATCGTGCCGGACAGCTTTCGCTTCTTCGCCGATTTCCTACCGAGCCTGGTCAAGCAATGGCACGAACTCCGGCTGCGGGTCGGGCGGCGCTTCATCGAGGAATGGCAGGTTCCCCGGCGCTGGCAACTGGATGGCGAGACGCCGTTCGAGCAGGTGCGCGTGCTCGATCCGCAGCCTTCGCGGCAGGTGCTCCGGCAAGGGTTCCGCAACCTCACGCGCGCCTTCCCGCAATTCGCGGCGGCGAAGGTCATCGACAGCTGGGCAGGCTTGATCGACGTGACTCCGGATGCCGTCCCGGTGATCTCCGCTGTCGATTCCCTGCCGGGCTTCTACATCGCCAGCGGATTCTCCGGTCACGGCTTTGGGATCGGACCGGCGGCCGGCCACCTGATGGCGGACCTGGTGATGGGCGAAACGCCGATCGTCGATCCCCGGCCCTACAGATTCGAACGCCTGGGGTCGACCGCTGGGAGTGCACGTAACGTCGTTTGACCTTGCCCCCGTCTTGAGCTCTGTTGCTCTCCGCAATCCGCCGGATCGGAGAGAGAAGATGATCGAACGCCACGGGCTCAAGGTCGACGAACGCCTCGACGATTTCATCACGCGCGAGGCCCTGCCTGATACCGGTATCAAGCCGGAAGCCTTCTGGCAGGGCTTTGCCGGCTTGGTCCGGGAGCTGGCGCCGAAGAACCGGGCGCTGCTGGAAAAGCGCGACCGGCTGCAGGCCCGGATCGATGCCTGGTGGAAGGCGCATCCGGAAGCGAGCATTGCCGCGCAGAAGGATTTCCTGACCGAGATCGGCTACCTGCTGCCGGAGGGCCCGGATCTCCAGATCGAGACCGCGGGGATCGATCCCGAGATCGCGACCATCGCCGGGCCGCAGCTGGTCGTGCCGATCACCAATGCGCGCTATGCGCTGAACGCCGCCAATGCGCGTTGGGGCAGCGTCTATGATTGTTTCTACGGCACCGACGTCATGGGCCTGCCGATCCCGGCGGGCGGCTATGACCGCGGGCGCGGCGCCCGGGTGGTGGCGCGCACGCGCGTCTTCCTGGACGAGTCGTTCCCGATCGAAGGCACCAGCCATGCCGATGTGCGTCGCTATACGGTGAAGGACGGTGCGCTGCTGGTGGACGACCTGCCGCTGCAGCAGCCGGAGAAGTTCGTGGGCTTCCGCGGCAATCCCAAGGCGCCGGATTCGGTCCTGCTGAAGAACAACGGTTTGCATGTCGAGTTGGTGTTCGACCGGGCCCATCCGATCGGCAGCCGCGACCAGGCCTTGCTGGCCGACGTGGTGCTCGAGAGCGCGGTCTCGGCGATCATGGACTGCGAGGACTCGGTCGCCTGCGTCGATGCCGAGGACAAGGTTCTCGCCTACCGGAACTGGCTCGGCCTGATGAAGGGCGACCTCGCGACCGAAGTCGCGAAAGGCGAGAAGAGCTTCACGCGGCGCCTCAACCCGGACCGCGGCTTCACCCGGCCTGACGGCGGCGAGCTCAAGCTCAAGGGCCGTGCCCTGCTGCTGGTGCGCAATGTCGGCCATCTCATGACCACGCCGGCGATTCACGATGCCGAAGGGAAGGAAATTCCCGAGGGCCTGATGGACGCGATGATCACCACGCTGATTGCGCTCCACGATCTCCGGAAGAGCGGCGACGGCGCGCTACGCAACTCGACCGCAGGCTCGGTCTATGTGGTGAAGCCGAAGATGCACGGGCCGGAGGAGGTCGCCTTCGCCGACGAGACCTTCACCCAGGTGGAGCGCATCCTCGGCCTCAAGCAATACACCGTGAAGCTCGGCGTGATGGACGAGGAGCGCCGCACCTCGGTCAACCTGAAGGAATGCATCCGCGCGGCCAAGCACCGCATCGCCTTCATCAACACCGGATTTCTCGACCGCACCGGCGACGAGATCCACACCTCGATGGAAGCGGGGCCGTTCTCGCGCAAGGACTTCATCAAGCGCAAGGGCTGGATCACCGCCTACGAGAACCGCAATGTCGATATCGGCCTGGAATGCGGCCTCTCCGGGAAGGCGCAGATCGGCAAGGGGATGTGGGCGGCGCCCGACCTGATGGCGGCGATGCTCGAGCAAAAGATCGAGCATCCCAAGGCCGGCGCCAATTGCGCCTGGGTGCCCTCGCCGACCGCGGCGACGCTGCACGCGCTGCATTACCACAAGGTCGATGTCTTCGCGGTGCAGGCGAAGCACGCATCCGGCGGGCGGAGGGCGCATGTCGACGCGGTGCTCGACGTCCCGGTCGCCTCGTTCCGCAAATGGAGCGAAGCGCAGATCCTGCGCGAGGTCGAGAACAACGCCCAGGGCATCCTCGGCTATGTGGTGCGCTGGATCGACCAGGGCATCGGCTGCTCCAAGGTGCCGGACATCAACAATGTCGGCCTGATGGAAGACCGCGCCACCCTGCGAATCTCCTCGCAGCATATCGCGAACTGGCTGCATCACGGCATCTGCAGCAAGGACCAGGTCATGGCGGTGATGCAGCGGATGGCGGTGGTGGTGGATGGGCAGAATTCCGGCGATCCGCTTTACCGGCCGATGGCGCCCGACTTTGCGCTGTCGGCGGCCTTTCAGGCGGCCTGTGACCTCGTCTTCAAGGGGCGCGTGCAGCCCAACGGCTATACCGAGCCGCTGCTCCATGCCGCGCGACTGCGGGTCAAGGCGGGGAACTGAGGCGGCGTCACTCAGTCGTGCATGAAGCGGTTGATCGACAGCGCCGTGGGATAGGCGATGCCCAGTCCGATCAATGGGCCGGCCACGCTCAGAGCGTTGTGGAAAATCATCGCGGTGCCGATATTGACGCTGATCACCGCCACCGGAACCAGGCACAGCATCATGACACGGGTCGGTACGAAGAAGCCGACCAAGAAACCCGTCGCGAGGCCGATGAAGTAGCTCACGCGTTGATCCCCCTCAAATCATCTCGCGCTGCTTGATGGCGAGGTAGCGGTTGATGAGGTCGGTGCCGACCCGGTTGTAGGGTGCTTCCAGGCATTGCACGCCGAGGCGGCGCAGTTTCTCGAACACCACCAGGCGCTCCTTGCGGAGCTCGTCGGCGACGACCGAGCGGGCGACCGCTTCCATCGACCCGGAGATCGAATCCGGGGCGGCGTCGACGATGGCGCGGAACTCGGGGTCCTGCAGGGTGACGAACAGCACCAGATGCCGGCCGGAGAGGCGGCCCAGGTTCTCCACCATCAGCTCGGCGGTGACGGTGTCGACGAAATCGGTGAACAGCACGATCAGCGAGCGGCGCTGCAGCTGCTGGGAGAGCAGTGTGAGGCCGAGGGTGAAGTTGGTCTCGGCGGCGGCATAGTCGAGCTCGGCGGTCATGCGCTGCAGGCGCGGGAAGCGGTCCACGCCGCCCAGCGGCTCGGCGCGCAGCCGCACCCGGGCGTCGAAGCCGAACAGGCCGACTCGGTCGCCGCCTTTGAGCGAGGCATAGCTCAGCAGCAGCGCGGCGTTGATCGCGTGGTCCAGGCGCGGGATGCCGCCAATCGGCTCGCGCATCAGGTGGCCGGTATCGAGCGCCAAGATGATCTGGTGGTTGCGCTCGCTTCGGAATTCCTTGGAGACCAGACGGCGGTGGCGCGCCGAGTGCTTCCAGTCGATGCCGCGCCGGTCGAAGCCCGGCTGGTAGTCGCGCAAGGCGTCGAACTCCGAGCCGTCGCCCAACTGGCGCTGGTCCTTGATACCGAAGCTCGCATCCTGGCGCATCAGCGCGATCGCCGCGGCGCGCACGGCGCGGATGTTGGGCACGACCTTGAGCAGCGCGTCGAGCGGCTGCTTCACCTGGATGCGGATCAGCCCATAAGGACCGGTCCAGCGCAGCCAGAGCATGGTGAGCGGCACCGTGCCGCGGCGGCGCGGCAGCAGCGGGATCTCGGTGCGGATGGTCTGCCGGCCTTCGAGCGGGATCTGCAGCAGCGCCGGCATCTCGACCGTGGCGCCATGGTCGATCGTGGCCTCGATCAGGCGCGGGATCCGGCCGCCGTCCGGGGTGAGGTCGAGCGTCGCCGTTGCGGTCTCGCCCACGAACAGCATGTCCGGCGGATCGAAGGCGATGCCGAGCCGCCGGCGCGGCATGGCCAGCAGGAAGTCGCCGACCAGCGCCAGGATCACGACGCCGAGATAGGCCGGGCCGAGCAGCCAGAGTTTCGGCGTGAGCGCCGCCAGCAGCAGCGCCACCAGAGGTGCCGCCGCCACGAAGGCTATGCCGCGGCCGGTCGGGAAGATCACCGCCTGAACCTCACAGTCTGATTCTCATCGGGCTAATTATCATCGCGGCGCCGGCGTCGCGGTGATGATCTGGCCGATGATCTGGTCGAAGGTAAGGCCTTCGATCTCGGCGCCCGGGGAGAGCACGACACGGTGCCGCAGCACCGGGGTCGCGAGATGCTTCACGTCGTCGGGGATCACGTAGTCGCGGCCCTGGAGTGCGGCAAAGGCGCGCGAAGCCAGCGCCAGCATGCTGGCCGCGCGCGGCGATGCGCCGTATTGCAGCGAGGGATGCTCGCGGGTGGCGCGGATCAGATCGACGATATAAGCGACGATCTCGGCCGAAACCCGCACGCCCTCGATCGCGCGGCGGGCCTGCTCCAGGGCGGCGAGGTCGAAGACCGGCTGGATGCCGAGCGTCTCCAGCTTCGGCATGGCGCCGTGGGTCCCGTGGCGGGTGACGATGGCGAGCTCTTCCTCGCGGGCGGGATAGCCGATCAGATGCTTGAACAGGAAGCGGTCGAGCTGCGCTTCCGGCAAAGGATAGGTGCCCTGCTGCTCGATCGGGTTCTGGGTTGCGATCACCATGAATCCGGCGCCGAGGTCGTGGGTGGTGTTGTCGATCGTCACCTGCCGCTCCTGCATCGCCTGGAGCAAGGCCGCCTGGGTCTTCGGCGGGGTGCGGTTGATCTCGTCGGCCAGCAGCACCTGGGTGAAGATCGGGCCCCGCACCAACTGGAAGGTGTTGCTCTGGAAGTTGAAGAGATTGGTGCCGATCACGTCGCCCGGCATCAGGTCCGGGGTGAACTGGATGCGGCCGAACTTCAAGTTCATCGCCGCGGCGAAGGCTCGGACCAGCAGGGTCTTCGCCGTGCCCGGCGCGCCTTCCAGCAGGATATGCCCGTCGGAGAAGAGGGCGACCAGCAGCAAGTCGAGCGCGTCGTCCTGGCCGACGACCGCTTTCGCCACTTCGGCGCGCAGCCGGTCAGCGCTGGCCCTGAGCTCCGTCAACTGTGACGCCGCGGGCGAAACGTCTCCCGCGGGGGACGACGACGGTTCCATGCACAATCTCCTGTTTCCAGCGATAGAGTTCGTGGGCGAAGCGCAAGGCGCGCGTGGCGTCGATGCGCCCGGATTGCGAGATCCGCTCCAGGACGGGAGCGACGCGAAGATCGAGGCCGCGATGCGCGGCGGCGCGGTCGAGCCAGGCCGCCTGCGCCGCTTCGTCCAGGCCGTTGGGGCCGTGCAGCTCGTTCATCGCATCGGACAGCGCCAGGCGGCGGTAGCTTGAGAGCAGATTGCCGGCGCTGGTGCCGAATTGCAGCAGCTTGGCGGCGCTCTTCACCAGGGTGAGCTTGCCGGCGGCGAGGCCTTCGGTCTCGGGGTGCGGCGCGCCGAACCGCGCGATCCCGGCCCAGGCCAGCACGAAAGCGGTGACGATGATCGCGATCAGGATCGGCAGGAAGGGCGGGTTCAGCAGGGTGCGCATCAGGTTCGGCCGCTGCTCGAAGCCATGCAGGGTCTCGTCGAAGATGACGGTGCCGCCCTTCGGCAGCAGCGCATCGATCACCGAGATCGCGACCACGCCGTTGTCCATCTCGTCGATCCCGGCATTCGACAGCAGGTCGGGATCGCTCAGGATCCAGAGCGTGCCGGAACCGCTCTTCACCGCGCCGAGCAGGATCTTGCCGGCGTTGGTGAGGATCGGCTCGATCGGCACCGAGCCGGCCAGGATGTATTGTGGATCGGCAAGGCTTATGGTGCCGCCGAAATGCGGCGCGTCGATCTCCGCGCTGCCGGTGTCGCGCTGGATGACGGCGTCGCGCAGCACCGCGCGCAGCACCGATTTAGGCTCGTCCTCCGGCAGCAGGTCCATCCGGCCGACCCAGATCGGCTTCTTGAAGTCGGTGAACCCGGCCCATTTCGGCAGGACCAGCAAGGCCTGGGGCAGGTCGCGCAGCTTGCCGATCTGCGGCCCCGTCTCGGGACTGAAGTCCGGCTCGATCATCAGCAGCAGGCTGCCGGAGCCGGCCCGCTCGAGGCTCTGGAAGCGGCTGACCTGGACCGGGATGTCGAGGTTGCGCAAGGCGGCGGCAAAGGCACGGTGCCCGATCGCCGAGCGCGAGTAGACATTGTGCTGGTTGGTGAGGGGCTCGCCGTCGCCGTTGCCGAACATCTCCAGGTAGGTCGCGGTGAAGAAGGCCCCGACCCCGATCACGATCACCAGGATGAGGGTGATGAGCGGGAAGGGCCCGGCGGAACTGCCGCGCAGGCCGGGGCGTTTGGCGGCGGTGGCGGTCATGCGCTCGCCTCCGCCGCGGCGGCCAGCACGCGCCGCGAATGCTCGCGGCAGAGCGCATAGGTCGCGGCATTGGCGTCACGCATGCCAAAGAGGCTGATCTCGACTGCGGCCACCAGGGTGGCGAAGGCGGTGGAGCCCTCCTGCGAGAGCCTAGCGCGGCGCAGAATCTCGCGGCTGGTCAGCGACGCCTGGATGCCGTGCTCGATGCGGCTCCTCAGCCGCTCCTGCACCAGGAGCAGCAGGCGATGCACGGCCTCGGTGAAGGCGCCGGACTCCGCCAGCGCATCCACCTCATCGAAGGTGCGGTCGCGCTCCGGTTCCGGGCTGGCGAGGACGCTGGAGGTGGCGACCGGCGCAGCCGCCTTGGCGGCCGCGGTGTTGCGCGCGGCGTAGCGCTGTCCGGCGTAGCGCGCCAGGACGAAGACCAGCGCGACGGCGATCACGGCCAGGATGATGTAGGGCAGCCAGGCGAGGTTGAGCCACAGGCGCGACGGCGGCTCTTCGGGCCGCGGCACCGGCGGGTTGTGCTGGATGTCGGGTTGCTTCTCGATCTTCTCGAGCGAATCCCGCGCGCGATCGCGCTGGATCTGGTCGCTCTCGACAGCGGAATCGACGGCTTGCTGTGCGTCCTCGGCCGGCGCCGGCGACGCGGCGGTCAGCAGGACCGCGGCGAGCGCGCCGAACCAGATCGGCCGCCAGCCGGCGGGGAGGCGGTTCGGAAACGAGGACCCAGACTTCAATGCCATCGACACAAGCTCAGCCGCGCGGCCCCATGCCCGACAAGGGCGGCCGCGCGATCCAACCATGTTTCGCGCGGCGATGCCACCAGGAATGGTACACTAGGAATAGGTCGGGGGCCGACCTAGTATCGCGGCCCGGCGGCCTTCGCGGGAATCCGCGACTCGCGCCGCCGCCACGATTTCACAACACGAGCCGATCATGATTCCGGTCACCGCCACAATTTCCATCCGCGAGGACGAGATCGAGGAGACCTTCATCCGCGCGAGCGGCGCCGGCGGGCAGAACGTCAACAAGGTCTCGAGCGCGGTGCAGCTCCGCTTCGACGCCCGTCACTCGCCCTCGCTGCCGGAGCGGGTGAAGACCCGGCTCGAGGCGATCGCCGGGACGAAGATGACCAAGGACGGCGTCATCGTGCTGACCGCCGAGCGCTTCCGCACCCAGGAGGCCAACCGCAAGGACGCGGTCGACCGGCTGGTTGAGTTGCTGAAAAAGGCGGCGTTTCAGCCGAAGAAGCGCATCAAGACCAAGCCCGGCAAGGGTGCCAAGGAGCGGCGGCTGGAAGGCAAGGCCAAGCGCTCGGGGGTGAAGAAGCTGCGCGGCTCGAAGCCGCGGTTCGATGACTGAAGCGGGATATCACCCGAACCGGGCGCCGACGTCGAGGGTGCTTTCCCAGCCGAGGCGGTCGAAGTTCTCGGTGAGCCAGCGGTCGGCGGTCTCGTAGCCCAGGCGGTGCAGGTGCTCGAGGAAGGCGCGCTCGGTGTTCATCTTCGAGAGGGCGCCCATCTCGGCCAGCTCGATCTCGGCGCCGATCTCGTGGAAGCGGACCGCGACATAGCGGTCGTCGTTCAATTTGCCGCTTTCCACCAGCTGGGTGATCGCGGTGATACCGGCCATCTCGCGCACCAGGCTGGCGTTGAAGGTCATCTCGTTGATGCGGTTCAGGATGTCGCGCGCGGTCTCGGGCACGTCAGGCCGGTTCATCGGATTGATCTGCACGATGACGACATCGCTGCTGGCGCATTCGTTGATCAGCGGATAGATCGCCGGATTGCCGAGATAGCCGCCGTCCCAATAGAACTCGCCCTCGATCTCGACCGCTTCGAACAGCAGCGGCAGGCAGGCCGAGGCGAGCAGGGTCTTGGCGGTGAGCTCCGGGGTGCGAAACAGGCGCGACTTGCAGGTGCGGACGTTGGAGGCGGTGACGAAGACCTTCACCTCCGGATGCGCCCGCAGGTTCTCGAAATCGACCAGGTCCTCGAGGATGTCGCCGAGCGGGTTGAGCTGCATCGGGTTGAACTGCTTCGGCGACCAGAGCCGGGTCATGAAATCGACCATCATGAAGGTCGGGTCGCCGTCCACTGCCCAGCCCTCGGACATGCCGGGGATGCCGCGCGGAAAGGTGCGCGGGATCGGGCAAAGCTCGGCGACGCGATTCCAGAAGGCCTCCAGCGCATCGATGGCGCCCTGGCGCTTGCCCTTGAGGAAGCCGTCGACGAAGACCGCGGCGTTCATGGCGCCCGCGCTGGTGCCGCTGATGCCGTCGATGTAGATCCGGGGCTCGCTCATCAGCCGGTGCATGACGCCCCAGGTGAAGGCGCCGTGCGAGCCGCCGCCCTGCAGCGCCAGGCTGATATGCTTCACCCCCGGACGCGACGCGCGCGGCGCCTGGTCCTGCGGCTGATGCGGCGCGGTGGGGCTCAATCCGTCCAAGCGGCGACCTGCTGGTGGCGAAGATCGGCCATTGTCGCCGACCGGCGTTACCATTGCGTAAAGGATGATGCCGGGGCTTCGATCGTTGGGGTTTTATCGGCTTGCGGCAGGATCAGGCTTGTTTTCCTGTGACTTATGGCCTGAATTAAGCCGGCGTTAACCCTGATTTCCTAGCCTGATTCGGTTTGGGGCTTCGGATAGGCAGATGGTCTCTCTCAGCGCCGTCACTCTCGATCTCGTGCAGAACGTGAGCCTGTTCGCGCTCGTGGTCGGAGGCTATGCGACCGTGACGCGGGGCGCGTTCCTGCCCGCGCGCTGGCGTCCGGTTGCGATCGGGATCGTGTTCGGCGTCGGCGCCGTGCTCGCCATGTCGCTCCGGATCGAGGTGATGGCGGGAGTCTATGTCGACGGACGCAACATCATGACCTCGCTGGTCGTGCTGTTCGGCGGCCCGATCGCGGCCGGGATCACGCTGGCGATCACCGTTCTCTACCGGCTTTGGCTGGGCGGCCAGGGCGCGCTGGCCGGTAGCGCCGCGGCAGTCGCCGCGGTGGCGCTGGGCTTCCTCTACATGGCGCTCAAGGCGCGACTTGGCTTCCGTATCAACCTCTGGTCCCTGCTGGCACTGGGGCTCGCCGTCGTCTTCGCCGGCGCTTTGAGCTTTGCGCTGCTCAATCCCGCAGGATCGGAGCAGTCGCTGATGGCGCTGCTGGTTCCCCTGGTGCTGGTCTCGCCCTTGGGCACGATGATCCTGGGCCTTGCTCTGCAGAACGAGGACGAGCACGCCCGGCTGCAATCCGAGCTGCGCGAGCAGGCGGCGATGTTCCAGACCATCTTCCGCTCGATCGGCGATGCCGTCGTGGTCGCCAATCACAAGGGCGAGATCGTCCTTTCCAACCCGGCTGCCCAGCAGCTGACCGGAATTTCGGTGACGGGCGGCGGAAAGCCGGACCTGGTCGGCTTCGCCCGCACCACCAAGGGCGACGGCAAGACGCCGTTTCCTCTGGAGGAACTGCCGCTGGTGCGCGCGGTCGCCGGCATCCCCAGCACGGTGCCGGAGATCGTGTTCCTCGACGCCCCGGCCGGCCCGCGCCTGCTCTCCGCGGTCGGACGGCCGCTGATCGACGACCAGGGCCACGACCATGGCGGCGTCGCCGTCTATCGCGACGTCAGCACCGAGCGCATCCTGCAGAACACGATCGCCCGCAACGAGCGGCGCTTCAAGGAAGCGGTCGATGCGATGGAGAACGGTTTCGCGCTGTTCGATTCCGAGGACCGGCTGCTGATCTACAACGCCGGCTTCATGAACCCCGAGCAGGAGGCCGATTTCGGCAACCCGATCGGCCACACCTTCGGCGAGCTGACCCGGGCCTTCGCCTACGGCAAGCTGTCCGCGGCCGCCGCGGAACCGGACCGCGAGAACTGGATCAAGTGGCGGCTGGAGGTGCACCGCAACCCGCCGCCGACCCCGGTCGAGATCCAGTGGAACGACGGCCGCTGGATGCGCGTGATCGAGCGGCGCACCGCCGACGGCGGCTATGTCGGGGTCTGGACCGACATCACCGCGCTCAAAGTGGCCGAGGCACGGATCCGGGACGCGATCGAGAACATCCCCGAAGGCTTCATGCTGCTTGACGGCGACCTCACGCTCCGGCTCGTCAACCAGCGCATGCTCGAGCTCTATCCGGCCAGCGCCTCGGCCTTCCTGCCGGGGAATTCGCTGGAGCAGATCCTGCGCTACGGCGCCAAGCGGGGCGAGTATCCGGGCGTCTCGTCCAGCGCCGAGGTCGAGTCCTTCGTCAAGCAGTGGCTGACGCGGTTCAAGAGCAGCGAGCCCTATTTCGGGGAAGGCGCCTTCACCGATGGCCGCTGGGTGCTGGTCAGCCATCGCCGCACCGACGGCGGCGATTACGTCAGCATCCGCACCGATATCACCCAGCAGAAGCAGCGCGAGCGGGAGCTGGCCAAGCTGCTGGAAGACCTGATGGCGGCCCAGGCGGCAACCGAACGCGCGCATCAGGAGCTCGAGCGCGCCTCCAGCGTGATGCGGGCGATCACCGACGCGGTGCCGGCCCTGGTCTCCTATGTCGGCAAGGACGAGCGCTACCGTTACTGCAACAAGGAATATCGCGACATGTTCGGGGTCGATCCCGAAAGCCTGGTCGGCCAGAAGATCACCGACGTGGTCGAGCCGGAGATCTACCAGGTGGTGAAGCCGCAGATTGACAGCGCGCTCACCGGCAACGAGGTCGCCTTCGTCCGGCCGATGATCGCCCGTGGCGTCACCCACTACGTCGAGCAGCGTTACATCCCGAGTTATGACGCCGACGGGAAGGTCGACGGCTTTTATGCGATCGCCTGGGACATCACCGAGAGCCACAAGCGCGAGCTGGCGCTGAGCCGCGAGGTGCATACGGATTCGTTGACCGGGCTGCTGAACCGCCGCGGCATGACCGAGGCGATGGAGGACCTGGCCCAGCGCTGGAAGGCCGGCGAGGGCGGCGGCGCGGTGCTGTACCTCGACATCGATCGCTTCAAGCAGATCAACGACACGCTCGGCCACGATATCGGCGACGAGCTGTTGAAGGTCTTCGCCGAGCGGATCCGCAGCGTGGTGCGCGCCTCGGACCGGGTCGCGCGCCAGGGCGGCGACGAGTTCGTGATCCTGATCTCCGCGCCGGAAGCCGAGGACGTGGCGAAGCGCGTCGCGCAATCGCTGCTGGAGCGGGTGCGCCTGCCGGTCACGATCGGGGCGCAGGAGCTCAGGATATCCACCAGCATCGGCATCGCCGTCGTTCCACCCGGCCACGCCGCGACCATTACCGGGATGCTGAAGGAAGCGGACATGGCGCTCTATGATGCCAAGGGCGCGGGGCGCGACCGCTATGCGCTGCGCCGCATGGCCTGACCGGACCGATGTCGGGGCAGCCCTGTGGAAAACCTTGACCGTATGGACAAAGATTTTCCCCGCTCGTAAGCTTTCTCCCAAGTGATGCCCGCCAATCACCCCCAGTGGGAGCGTTCGGGACATCATCGGACCGGCGGGCCAGCCGCCGGCCTTGTGACAGGAGAGGCCAGATGAAGAAGCCGGAAACCCGGATCGAGATTTCGCGCGCGCAGTTTTTGCTCACCCGGCGCCAGGCCTTGGCCGGCGTCGCCTCGGCGGCGGCGCTGACGGCATTCGGCGGCATGGCTCGGGCGGCAGAGGGCTTGAAGGTGGCGGCGGTCTTCGCGACGCCGGTCGAGGAGCCCTGGGTGCACCAGATCCACGTGGCCCTGATGCAGGCCAAGGAGAAGCTCGGCATCGACTACAAATGGTCGGAGCATGTCGAGTCCTCCGACTATGAGCGCGTGCTCCGGCAATATGCCCGCGGCGGCACCCAGCTGATCATGGGCGACGCCTTCGCCGCGGAAGAGGTGGCCCGCAAGGTCGCCAAGCAATTCCCCGAAGTCGCCTTCGTGTTCGGTTCCGGCTCCGGCCCGGTCGATCCCAATTTCAGCGTGTTCGACAACTGGATCCACGAGCCGGCCTATCTCTGCGGCCTGATCGCCGGCAAGATGACCAAGACCAACACGGTCGGCACCGTCGCCGCCATGGATATCCCGGAAGTCGCGCGGCTGACCAACGCCTTCTACCAGGGCGCCCGCGAGGCGAACCCGAACGTCAAGCGCAAGACCACCTTCATCGGCTCGTTCTTCGACCCGCCCAAGGCCAAGGAAGCGGCCCTGGCGCAGATCGCCGCCGGCGTCGACGTGATCTATGCCGAGCGCTTCGGCGTGATCGAGGCGGCCAAGGAGAAGGGCATCCTCGCCATCTCCAATATGTCCGACCAGTCCGAGCTGGCGCCCGACACCGTCATCACCGGACCGATCTGGGACATGTGGCCGACGGTGCAGGCGGCGGTGAAGCAGGTGCAGGCCGGTGCCTACACGGCGTCCGACTTCGGCGCCTTCTCCCTGATGGCCAAGCACGGCTCCTATCTGGCGCCGTTCCATGGCTGGGATTCGAAGCTGCCCGCCGATGTGAAGAAGCTGGTTGCGGACAAGCAGGCGGCGATCCTCGACGGCAGCTTCCGCGTCAACGTCGACGAGAACACCCCGCCGTCGGATTGATTCCCTCACCGACACGTCATTCACATTCCCCTCCCCCGATCTCGGGGGAGGGGACTCTCATGGGTGTCGCTTGACGCCTCTCCTCGCGATGCGCGGCATTTCCAAGAGTTTCGGCGCGGTGGCGGCTTGCCGCGGCGTCGATCTCGCCCTGGCCGCGGGCGATATCCTCGGCCTGCTCGGCGAGAACGGCGCCGGCAAGACCACCCTGATGAATATCCTGTTCGGCACCTATGCGGCCGATGCCGGCACAATCGCGGTCGACGGCCGGCAAGTCGCGATCGCGGATTCCGCCGATGCGCTGCAGCTCGGCATCGGCATGGTGCACCAGCATTTCCACCTGGTGCCGAAGCATACGGTGCTGGAGAACCTGCTGGTCGGGCGGCCGGGACGCTCCGGCGCGCTCACCAAGCGCAAGGTGATCGCCGAGCTGGAGACTCTGGACCGGGATTTCCATCTTCATCTCGATCCCAACACCCCGGTGGCGCGGCTGTCGATCGGCGAGCAGCAGCGGGTCGAGATCGCCAAGGCGCTGATCCGCGGCGCGCGCATCCTCATCCTCGACGAGCCGACCGCAACCCTGACGCCGCGCGAGGCACAGGGCTTGTTCCGCGCCTTGAAGGCGATGACAACCAAGGGCATCGGCGTCATCTTCATCTCGCATAAGCTGGGCGAGGTGCTGGAGCTCACCAACAAGATAGCGGTGATGCGCCACGGTGCGCTGGTGGCCGAACGGGAGAACGACGGTACATTGTCGAAGGCCGAGCTTGCGCGCCTCATGTGCGGACGTGAGCTCGACCCGCCGCAGAAGCCCAAGGCGATGCCCGGCCCCGCCCTTCTGGAGCTCGCGCATGTGACGACCGGCGGCAAGGGGCGGGTCGCTCTGAAGGACGTGACCTTGGAGGTCCGCGCCGGCGAAATCCTCGGCATCGCCGGCGTCTCCGGCAACGGGCAGCGCGAGCTGGCCGACCTCATTGCCGGCGTGCTGCCGCCGGCCTCCGGCACGATCGCGGTCGGCGGCGAGCTGGTGCTGGATCCGAGCCCGCGGCGGATGCAGGCGCTGAAGGTCGGCCGCGTTCCCGAAGACCGCTTGAGCACCGGCATGATCTCCAGCCTGCCGCTGGAGGAGAGCATGGCTTTGCCCTGGATCACCCGGGCCCCCTTCAGCCGCGGCGGCATGCTCGATCGCGGTGCGATCCGCCGCTTCGCCGCCAGCCAGATCCAGGGCTTCGACATCCGCACCTCCGGCCCCGAGGCGCGCACCGGCACGCTTTCCGGCGGCAATCTGCAGAAGGCGCTGCTCGCACGCGAGCTGGCGATGCAACCGAAGCTGCTGGTGGCGGCGCAGCCGACCCGCGGCATCGACATCGGCGCGACCGAGTTCGTGCACCGCCAGCTGCTGGATCTCCGCGCCCGGAACGGCGCGGTGCTGCTGATCAGCGAGGACCTGGAGGAGCTGTTCGCGCTCTCCGACCGGATCGCGGTGCTCTATGCCGGCAGGGTGATGGCCGAGCTGCCGATCGAGGCGGCGACGGTCGAGCGCGTCGGCTTGCTGATGGCTGGTGTCGCGGAAGGCGTCGGGGAGGAGAGACCATGATCCGCGTCCGTCTCGAACGCCGCACCGAAACGCCGGTCTGGATGCAGATCGCTCTGCCGATCGGCGCGGTGGTGCTGGCGCTGCTGATCTGCAGCCTGCTGGTGGCGATGGCCGGTGCGCCGGTGCTCGAGGCCTATTCCTTCCTCTTCCTCTCGACGTTTCAGACGCTCTACGACGTGCAGGACACCCTGGTGAAGGCCTCGCCGCTGATCTGGACTGGGCTGGCGGTCGCGGTGGCCTTCCGGGCGAAGTTCTGGAACATCGGCGCCGAGGGCCAGCTGATCGCCGGCGCCATGGCTGCGGCCTTCATCGGCCAGCGCGAATTCCTGCCGGAATGGACCCTGATCCCGGCGATGCTGTTGGGCGCGATGGCGGCCGGCGCGCTCTGGGCGCTGATCCCGGCCCTGCTCAAGGTGCGGCTCAAGGTCGATGACGTAGTCACCACCCTGCTCGCCAACTCGATCATGCTCTATGGCTTGATGGCCCTGCTCGAGGGGCCGTGGAAGGACCCGGTCAGCAATTATCCCAATTCGCCGGTGATCCGCGAGGCGGCGCAGTTCCCCATCCTGGCCGGCGACACCTTGCATATGGGCGTCGCGGTCTCGATCATCGCCGTCATCATCGTCTGGTGGCTGATGGAGCGCACGACCACCGGCTTCGCCATCAAGGTGGTCGGGGCCAACCCGCAAGCCGCCGCCTATGCCGGCTTCTCGGTCGGCGGCGTGATGCTGACTGCTGCGGCGATCTCCGGCGCGCTGGCGGGACTCGCCGGGGCGGGCGAGGTCGGCGGTATCCGCTACCAGGTCGTGTCGGATGTCTCCTCGGGCTACGGCTATGCGGGGATCGTGATTGCGACTCTCGCCGACCTGAAGCCGCTGGGCGTGATCCCGGCCGCCTTGTTCTTCGCCATCATCATGAACGGCGCCGATGCGATGTCGCGGGAGACCGGGGTCCCGGTCTATCTCGCCGACGTGATCCAGGGCGTTGCCCTGCTCACCATGGTGGCGGGACGGCTGTTCACGCTCTACCGCCTGCGCATCACGCGCCCAGGGTCAACGGTGGAAGTGGCGCATGGATAGTTTCGGCGCCATCCTCGACCTCGGCTTCCTCGCGGCCTTGCTCCGGATCGCGACGCCGCTGCTGTTCGCCACCATGGGCGAGCTCTATGCCGAACGCTCCGGCGTGCTCAACCTCGGCATCGAGGGCACGATGCTGCTGGGCGCGATGACCGGATTCACCGCGGCCTATTTCAGCGGCAGCCTCTGGCTCGGCGTGGTGGTGGCGCTGGCGACCGGGGCGCTGGTCGGGTTGCTGATGGCGCTCCTCACCGTGGTGCTGGGGGTGAGCCAGCATGTCTCCGGCATCGGCACCACCTTGCTGGCAAGCGGCCTCGCCTTCTTCTTCTACCGCATGATCTTCGGCCAGCCGGCGATCCCGCCCAGCGTCACCGCCTTCCAGCCGGTGCTGTTCGGCCAGACGGCGCTCACCTATCTCGCTCTCCTTTCGGTGCCGGTGACCTGGTGGGCGCTGCATAAGACGCGCTGGGGGCTTAATCTCCGGACGGTCGGCGAGAATCCGCGGGCGGCGGATACCGCCGGGGTGAGCGTCTGGTCGATGCGGATCCAGGCCCTGGTGATCAGCGGCGCGCTGATGGGGGTGGGTGGTGCCTTCCTCACGCTCTCGCAGTTCAACGCCTTCACCTTCGGCGTGATCTCGGGCCGGGGCTGGGTCTGCATCGCGCTGGTGGTGTTCGGACAATGGATGCCCTGGCGCTGCGCCGGCGGTGTCGTGCTGTTCGCCATGATCGAGGCTTTGCAGCTACGTTTGCAGGCGCATAACGTGCTGCAGATCCCCTACGAGGTCTTCCTGATGCTGCCCTTCGTGATGACAATCCTCGCCATGGCCCTGGTCTCGCGCAACGCCCATGCGCCGGCCGCCCTGCTCATTCCCTTCCGCAAGGAAGAGCGCTGAAGGCCGATTAAGCGCCTGCGTTCGCTGAAAGTCTGGAACTTCCCTCCGAATCGGTGGGGAACCTTCATCGGGGCGGCGGTTTGCTTCCCCCATGGACGGGTCCTCTCCCCTGGTGGTCGAAGCGCGGCAGGCGGCGAAGTCCGCCGGGCTGCGCTATGCCAGCGACGAGCAGCCGGGCATCCGCCGCAAGGGCGTCGGCAAGGGCTTTCGCTATCTCGACGCCGACGGCAAGCCGGTCAAGGATCCAAAGACCCTGAAGCGGATCCGGGCCCTGGCGGTGCCGCCGGCCTGGACCGAGGTCTGGATCTGCCAGCAGGCGGAGGGTCACATCCAGGCGACCGGCCGCGACGCCAAAGGTCGTAAGCAATACCGCTATCACCCCGATTTCCGCGCCATCCGCGAGGACGGCAAGTACGAGCATATGCTCGACTTCGCCGCCGTGCTGCCGAAGATCCGCGCGACCGTGGCGCAGCATATGGCGCGCAAGGACCTCAGCCGCGAATGCGTGCTCGCCACCATCGTGCATCTGCTGGAGACGACGCTGATCCGCGTCGGCAACGGCGAGTATGCCAAGCAGAACAAGAGCTACGGCTTGACCACCCTGCGCGTGCCGCATGTGAAGATCGAGGGCTCGGCGATCCGATTCCAGTTTCTCGGCAAGAGCGGCAAGACCTGGCGGCTGCAGGTCAACGACCGGCGCGTCGCCCGGATCGTGCGCGCCTGCCAGGAGCTGCCGGGCCAGCAGCTGTTCCAGTATCTCGACGCCGACGGCAACCGGCAGGGCGTCACCTCGTCGGACGTGAATGCATATCTGCGCGAGGCCACCGGCCAGGACATCACGGCGAAGGATTTCCGCACCTGGGCGGGCACGGTGCTGGCGGCGGTCGCCTTGCAGGAGTTCAGCGAGATCGACAGCCAGGCCAAGGCCAAGCGGAACCTCAAAGCGGCGATCGAGAGCGTCGCGACCCGGCTCGGCAACACCGTCACCATCTGCCGCAAATGCTACATCCATCCCGAGATCATCAACGGCTACCTGGCCGGCGATCTCGCCATCAACATCAAGGACAAGATCCACCACGAGCTCTCCCGCAAGCTGCAGGGATTGAAGCCCGAGGAGGCAGCCGTGCTCGCGCTGCTGGAGCGGCGGCTGAAATTGTCCCTCAACGACAAGCTCAAGGCATCGCTCGCGCCGCGCAAAGCGGCGTAGGCATTATTGAAACTGGAGGCTCTCATGAAACCGCTCGCCATCGTCGGCGTCCTTCTGATCGTGCTCGGCATCGCCGGACTGGTGGTCCCGCGCTTCAGCTACACCACCGAGGAGAAGGTGCTGGAGGTCGGCCCGATCGTCGCCACCGCCGAGAAGGAGCATTCGGTCCGCGTACCCGACATCGCCGGTGTCATCGCAGTGATCGCCGGCGGCGCGCTGGTCTTCATGTCGCGCCGCCGCCGCGCCTGATCCGGCGGCCCCGGCCATGGCCCAAAGCGCGGCCACGCTTCCATCCAGCCCGATTCCGCTCGGCGAGCCTTCTCCCGATGCCGAGGGGCCGCGCAGCGCGCCGGTGAACCTGCCGGCCGAGTGCAAGCCCGAGGAGCCGGAGGAGAAGAAGCCGGAATCGACGGCGGAGGCTTTAGCCAATGCCGAGAAGCCGCTGCCGACCGATCCGAAGACGATCTATCTCGGCGGGCTGTTCGCGCTGGCGGTTCTGGTGGCCTGCTATTTCGCCCAGGCGGTCATCGTGCCCTTCGTCATGGCCGTCGTGCTGAAGATGATGCTGCAGCCGCTGGTCCGGGTGATGGGGCGGTGGAACCTGCCGCGGGCCGTCGGTGCTCTGGCCGCGATGCTGGTGCTCGCCGCGGTGCTGGTCGCGCTCGGCTTCCTGCTGTCGATGCCGGCGGCTTCGCTGGGGGAGGCGATCACCCAGGGCCTGCCGCGGCTGGAAGAGCGGCTGCGCTTCCTCCAGGGACCGATCAGCGACTTCCAGGCCTTTCTCACCAAGGCGCAAGAGGTGGCCGGCGGCGGCAACGGCGAGAACCCGGTCGCGATCGAGAAGATCGGCGTCTTCGGCTTCATCTTCAGCGGCACGCGCGCGGCGATCGAGGGCCTGCTCACCACCGGCATCATCCTTTTCTTCCTGATGCTCTCGGGCGACACCTTCCTGCGGCGTGGCGTCGAGATCCTGCCGAATTTCGAGCATAAGCGCCGTGCGGTCGAGATCTCGCAGCAGGTCGAGTCCGACATCTCGGTCTACCTGCTCACCATCATCAGCATGAACGCGATCGTCGGTGTCGCCGTCGGGCTGGCGGTCTGGCTCTGCGGCGTGGGTGACCCGGTGCTCTGGGGCGCGCTCGGCTTCATCCTCAATTTCGTGCCGATCATCGGCCCGATCACCGGCATGGGCCTGCTGATCCTGGCCGGCTTCATGCATTTCCCGACACTCGGGCTGGCGCTGCTGCCGGCCGGTCTCTACCTGCTGATCCACCTGATCGAGGGCGAGCTGGTGACGCCCGCCTTGCTGGCGCGGCGCTTCACCATGAACCCGGTCGCCGTGATCGTCTCGATCGTGTTCTGGTACTGGATGTGGGGCGTGCCGGGTGCGGTTCTGGCGGTGCCGATGCTGGCGATCGTCAAGATCATCAGCGACCGGATCAAGCCGCTGATGGCCTTCGGCCACTTCCTGGAGGGCGAGGAGGAGGGGGCGGCGGCGCGCTACGTGGCGCGGCTCACGCGAAGAAGCGCTCCAGCACCCGTTCATAAACCCGACTGAGCTTCTCGATATCGGCGACCGGCACGTTCTCGTCGATCTTGTGCATGGTCTCGCCGGTCAGGCCGAACTCGATCACCGGGCAGAAATCCTTGATGAAACGCGCGTCCGAGGTGCCGCCGGTGGTGGAGAGTTCCGGCTTGCGGCCGGTAATCTCCTGCACCGCGTTGGAGAGGATCTCGGCGAGGGGCCCCGGCGGGGTCAAGAAGGCGCCGCCCGAGCATTCGACCTTGAGCTCATAGCGCGCGCCGCCCAGGGCCAGGCGCTGGCGGATCTCGGTCTCCAGGCTCTTCGGGTTCCAGGTGTCGTTGAAGCGGATGTTGAAGGTCGCGCGCGCTTCGGCCGGAATCACGTTGGTGGTCGGGTTGCCGACATCGACGGTGGTGAATTGCAGGCTCGAGGCCGGGAAATGCTCGGTGCCCTTGTCCAGGGGCTCGGTCAGCAGCGCGATGATCCGGGCCATACGATGCACCGCGTTCTCGGCGAGGTGCGGATAGGCGACATGGCCCTGGGTGCCGTAGACGCTGAGCCGGCCGGTCAGGCTGCCGCGCCGGCCGATCTTCGCCATCTCGCCCAGCACGGTCGGGTTGGTCGGCTCGCCGACCAGGCAGGCATCAAGCTTCTCGCCCTTCTTCTGCATCCATTCCAGCACCGGCTTGGTGCCGTTGACCGCGACACCCTCTTCGTCGCCGGTGATCAGCAGCGAGATCGCGCCCTCGAAACCGAATTCGCGCTTCGCCAGGAAGCGGTCGCTCGCGGCGGCGAAGGCGGCGATGGCGCCCTTCATGTCGGCGGCACCTCGGCCATAGAGCCGGCCGTCGGCGACCGTGCCGGAGAAGGGATCTTGCGCCCAGTTCTCGCGCGGCCCCGGCGGCACGACGTCGGTATGGCCGGCAAAGCAGAAATGCCTGCCGCTGCCGATCGCCTTCTTGGCGAACAGGTTCTCGACCGGCGGGCCGGCGGGGTCGTCGAATTTCAGCCGGTGGCATTCGAAGCCGAGCGGCTTCAGCGCGGTCTCCAGCACGCCCAGCGCGCCCGCATCCTGCGGGGTCACGCTCGGGCGGCGGATCAGCTCGGCGGCGAGGGCGACCGGGTCGATCATGCTCAGTCGCGCAGGAGTTCGTTGATCGAGGTCTTGGAGCGGGTCTTCTCATCGACCCGCTTCACGATCACCGCGCAGTAGAGGCTGGGGCCCGGCTCGCCGTTCGGCAGCGGCTTGCCCGGCAGCGAGCCGGAGACCACGACCGAATAGGCCGGCACCCGGCCGTAGAAGACCTCGCCGGTGGCGCGGTCGATGATCTTGGTGGTCTGGCCGATGAAGACGCCCATGGAGATCACCGCGCCGTCCTCGACCACCACGCCCTCGACCACTTCCGAGCGCGCGCCGACGAAGCAGTTGTCGCCGATGATGACCGGCCCGGCCTGCAGCGGCTCCAGCACGCCGCCGATGCCGACGCCGCCGGAGATGTGGCAGTTCTTCCCGATCTGGGCGCAGGAGCCGATCGTCACCCAGGTGTCGACCATGGTGCCGGAATCCACATAGGCGCCGACGTTGACGAAGCTCGGCATCAGCACGACGCCGGGGGCGATATAGGCGCTCTTGCGGACGACGCAGTTCGGCACCGCGCGGAAGCCGGCCTCTTGGAAGCGGTTCTGGCCCCAGCCGGCGAATTTCGACGGCACCTTGTCGAACCAGGCGGAGCGGCCATCGGGATACTCGCCGCCGCCGGGAATGAGCTCGGAGTCATTGAGGCGGAAGGAGAGCAGCACGGCCTTCTTCAGCCACTGGTGGGTCTCCCACTTGCCGTCCCTCTTCTCGGCCACGCGCACCGCGCCGCGGTCCAGGAGCTCGAGCGCGGTCTCGACCGCGTCGCGCGTCTCGCCCTTGGTCTGGACGTTGATCTTGGTGCGGTTTTCCCAGCCGGCGTCGACCGCCGCCTGCAATCCCCCGATATCCATGCTTCAGCTTCCCGTCTTCTTTGTGGTGTTGAGGGCGGCCAGCCAGTCGGCCAGCTTGTCGGTGGTGTGGTGGATGTAGTCCTCGTCGCCGGCCGGCTGCGCCCATTCGCTGTGGGTCGAGATCAGCACTGTCGTCATGCCGAGATCGGCGGCGGGTTTCAAATTGCGCGGCATGTCGTCGAGAAAGGCGGCGCGCTCCGGCGCGATGCCAAAGGTCTCGATCAGCCGGTCGAAGCTCGCGGCACTCGGCTTCGGGTCGTAATTGCCGGCGGCGATGTCGAAGATCTCGGGGAAGTGGCGGGTGATGCCGACCTTCTCCATGACGTTCTGGGCATGGGCAACCGAGCCGTTGGTATAGATCAGCTTCTTGCCCGGCAGGGCATCGAGCGCACGGTCGAGCGCGGTGTCGGCGGCGACGCCGCTGACGTCGATCCGATGCACGAAATCCAGGAAATGCCCGGGATCGACCCCGTGGTTCACCATCAGGCCCTTCAAGGTCGTGGTGTGCTCCCGGAAATACTGCTTCTGCAAGGCGCGCGCGGCCTCCCGGTCGAGATCCAGCAACTGCTCAATATAAAGGCCAATTCGCCGCTCGACCTGGTCGAACAGCCGGCACTGGGCAGGGTAGAGGGTGTTGTCGAGGTCGAATATCCAAAACTCGACATGAGAGAGATCGACCTGCGGCATGGTCCCGGATTCTCGAGAAAAACCAAGGTGGCCGGGGACATTACGGGTGGGTCGGCCGGGGCGCAACGGCACAATTCGGCCAGGGCGGGTAGTGCTAACGCGACGTTAAGGGGATTGCGGGAAACTGGTCCCAACCCGTTATTATTCCGCCAGGCGTGAGACTTGATGATCGACTACAGCAAAGCCCGGACCTTGGCGGCGGATGCCGACCCGGAGACGCGGCGGCGTCTTGCCGAGCGGTCCGACGTCCAGCCGGAGATCCTCTATTTCCTGGCCGAGGACACCGAGCCTGCGGTCCGCGCCGGCATCGCCGCGAACAGCGCCACCCCGCGCCAGGCGGACCTGGTGCTGGCCAAGGACCAGGACGTCGGCGTGCGCGAGCGCCTGGCGCATAAGATCGGCCGCCTGGCGCCGAACCTCTCCGGCGAGGAGCGGGCGCATATCCGCGAGCTCACCCTGGAAGTGATCGGGATCCTCGCCGCCGACCGGACCGCCCGAATCCGCCAGGTGATCGCCGAATCCCTCCGCCACACCAAGGACGCGCCGCTGGAGGTGATCCAGAAACTCGCCCGCGACGCCGAGATCCGGGTCGCCGGCCCGATCCTGGAATCCTCGCCGCTGCTGACCGACGCCGAGCTTATCGAGATCATCCGCTCGAAGCCGATCCAGGGCGCGCTCGAGGCGATCGCCCGGCGCCGCCGCCTCGGCACGCCGCTGGCCGATGCGCTGGTCTCGACCGCCCTGTCCGCGCCCGACGGCGTGCTGGCGGTGACCGAGCTCTTGAAGAACCACAATGCCGAGATCGATCCCGCGACGATGGAGCGGATCCTCGACGTGGCCCCGGGCTTCGGCGCCTGGCACGGTCCGCTGGTCGAGCGGCCGAAGCTTTCCGGCGGCATGATGCGGCGGCTCGCCGCCTTCGTCTCCAAGGCGCTGCTCGGCGTGCTGAAGAAGCGCAAGGACGCCGATCCCGAAACCGTGGCGGCGATCGTCACTGAGGAGGCGCAGCGCCCGGCCGAGGAAGCCACGGAACCCGCGGCCGAAGTCGCGTCGACGCTCGCCGCAGCGGACGAAGCCGATGAAGACGTGATCGACCCGCCGGTCGGCGAAGCGGCGATCGAAGCCGCAATCGCGGGCGAGCAGTTCCCGGCGGTCCGCGCCGCGGTCGCCCGCGACAGCGGGCTCGCGCTCCCGGTGGTGCGGCGGATCCTGGCCTCGGTGAGCGCCAAGGCGATCACCGCGCTGGCCTGGAAGGCAGGCTATTCGATGGATCTGGCGGTGGCCCTGCAGTCCGGCCCCGGCGGCATCGCCGCCGACCAGCTGCTGCAGCCGAAGGACGGCGGCTATCCGCTGAGCGATTCCGACATGGAATGGCAGCTGGAGCTTTCCCTGGCCCCGGCCGATGCGGCTAAGCGTCCGCGCGCCCGCCGCGCTTTGGCCTGATCGACCGGAAGGTCCTGACCGACCAGACCGCCACCCGCCGCCGCAACCGCCGCGCCGCCTTGCGCGCCGGCAGTTTCTCGCGCTGATCCTCGAGCTCCAGGCCGACGGTGCGGACCCGGCCTTCGCGAATCGAGCGCACCACCAGCTCGACCTCGCCCAGGCGCACCCGGTCGCCGACCACGGCGATCTTGCCGAGGCGCTCGTGCATGAAGTCGGCCAGGGTCTCGCCGCTGCGGTGCGCGCCGAGATCGAGGCCGTAGACCACCGCGAGCTCGTCCACCGCGCCGTCGCCGGACAGCATGAACTCGCCGAAGCCCTCGGGCTCGACCTCGGCCAGCTTGTGCTCGGCGAACAGGCGCTGGGCGGCGGCGATCTCGACCGGCGGCAGGATGGCGATCACATAGTCGCCGACCTCAGGCTTCGCGTCGCGGAAGTCCTCGACCGGCTTCTCCTCGCGGATCGCGGCCAGGACCTGGGCATTGCCCGGCAGCCCGAGCGTGCCGTAGCTGTGGCGCAGCGCCCGGGCGCCGGGCTTCACGCGGAAGCCGGCCAGCTCGCGCTCCGCCTTCGGGCCGAGGCCGAGGTCCAGCGGGTCATGGCCGGCATCGTCCTCCGGCACGGTCAAGCCCAGGAAACGCGCGGCGCGCTGCACCGTCCAGCCCTGGACCAGCAGGGAGACCAGGACCACGACAAAGGCGATGTTGAAATAGCGCTGGGCGTCGGGCACGCCGGCCAGGATCGGGATCGAGGCCAGGAAGATCGGCACCGCGCCGCGCAAGCCGACCCAGGCAATGAAGCCCCGCTCCGGCCAGCTGAAGCGGAAGGGCAGGAGCGCGATCGCCACCGAGCCCGGCCGGGCGATCAGGATCATGGCGAGCGCGATGGCGATGCCGTAGGGCAGGTCGGCGAGCAGCCGCGACGGCGTCACCAGCAGGCCCAGCAGCAGGAACATGGCGATCTGCGACAGCCAGGCCAGTCCGTCCAGGAAACGGGCGATCACCTGCTGCGCGCGGTAGGGCGCGCGGGCCAGCACCATGCCGGCGATATAGACCGCGAGGAAGCCGCTGGCATGGACCAGGTTGGCGCCGCCGAAGATCAGCAGCGCCCCGGCCACGATCAGGATCGGGTAGAGCGCGGCGGTGAGGTTCAGGCGCTCGACCAGCCAGCGCAGCGCGAAGCCGCCCGCCAGACCGATCAAGCCGCCGCCGATGAAGCCGATCGCCAGTTCCTCCAGCGCGTACCAGCCGGGGGAGAGTGCCGGGTTCAGCAGCAGCTGGACGCAGACCAGGGTCAGGAACACGGCCATGGGGTCGTTCATGCCGGATTCCAGCTCGAGCGTGCCGCCGACCCGGGCATTGACCGCCGCGCCCTTGCCGTGGAGGAGCATGAAGACCGCCGCGGCATCGGTCGAGGCCAGCACCGAGCCCAGGAGCACCCCTTCCAGCGGCGAGAGGCCCATGAAGAGATGCGCCAGCCCGGCGATGGCGAAGGCCGAGAGCAGCACGCCCAGGGTGGCCAGGCTGAAGGCCGGCCAGAATACCAGCCGGACCACGTCGCGCGGGGTGCGGAGCCCGCCTTCGAACAGGATGATGGCGAGCGCGATCGACCCGACCGCGAAGGTGGAGCGGTAGTCGGCGAAGGCGATGCCGAGCACGCCGTCCTCGCCGGCCAACATGCCGAGCAGCAGGAAGACCAGCAGCAAGGGCGCGCCCAGGCGCGACGAGACCATGCCCGCGAGAATGCTCAGCAGGATCAGCAAGGCGCCGATGAAAATGAACTGATTGACGAGTTCCATGGCCCCTGCCGGATCACCCCCTGGCATCCGTGAATGGCAGACCGGGGCCGGTGTCGCAAGGGAAGATGCGGCGCGTGTTTTCGCGCGCGGCCCACGTAGGGCCGGCGCGTTTCGCCCAATCCGGGAATTGGTGGAGCGCTTACTACCTAGGTTGGAGGGAGCGGCCGGAGGATTGCCCTCGACCGCATGGCTGCGCTGATTTAGTGTCTGATGTCAGGAACATGTCTTCAGTCGGGAGTGAACGCATCTAACAATCAGCCAGCACTGGGAGGGAAAGCATGAAGAAGCGCGAAACCAAGCGTCCATCAGATCCGTCACGTCGCAAATTCCTGCGCAACGCCGCCACGGCGGGCATCGGCGGCGCCGCCGCGCTGGCCGCGCCGCAGGTGGCGCGGGCGCAGGATCCGATCAGCATGAAGTGGCAGAGCACCTGGCCGGCCAAGGACATCTTCCACGAATACGCCCAGGACTTCGCCGCCAAGGTCAACAGCATGTCCGGCGGGCGGCTGAAGATCGAAGTGCTGCCTTCCGGCTCGGTGGTGAAGGCCTTCGACCTGCTGGATGCCGTCAACAAGGGCACGCTCGACGGCGGCCACGGCGTCGTCGCCTACTGGTACGGCAAGGAAAACGCCCTCGCGCTCTGGGGCTCGGGGCCGGCCTTCGGCATGGATCCCAACATGCTGCTCTCCTGGCACTACTACGGCGGCGGCAAGGAGCTGCAGCAGGAGATCTACTCCAACCTCAACATGAACGTGGTCTCGTTCCTCTACGGGCCGATGCCGACCCAGCCCTTGGGCTGGTTCAAGAAGCCGGTCGCCAAGGCCGAGGACCTGCAAGGCCTGAAGTTCCGCACCGTCGGCCTCTCGATCGACATTTTCACGGCCCTGGGCGCGGCGGTGAACGCGCTGCCGGGCGCCGAGATCGTGCCGGCGATGGACCGTGGCCTGCTCGACGCCGCCGAGTTCAACAACGCCTCGTCGGACAAGGTGCTGGGCTTCCCGGACGTCTCGAAGATTTGCATGCTGCAGAGCTTCCACCAATGCTCGGAGCAGTTCGAGATCCTGTTCAACAAGGCGAAATACGACGCCCTGCCGGAAGACCTGCGCGCGATCATCACCCAGGCGGCAAGCGCGTCCTCGGCCGACATGTCCTGGAAGGCGATTGATCGCTATTCCAAGGACTACGAGGCGCTGAAGGCCGACGGCATCAAGTTCTACAAGACGCCGGATGCGGTCTTGAAGGCCCAGCTCGATGCCTGGAGCAAGATCATCGAGAAGAAGTCGGGCGAGAACGCGATGTTCAAGAAGGTCCTGGAATCCCAGAAGGCCTATGCGCAACGCGCCGGCAAGTGGCAAGGCGACACGCTGGTCAGCATGCGCATGGCGTATAACCACTTCTTTGCCGAAGGCTGACGGCGGGGACCGAGACCCCGGGTCCGGCGCGAGACCGGACCCGGGATTGACCGAGGGGACGGCTGCTGGGTAAGGCGCTCGATTTCATCGATGGGCTCAGCACCTGGTCCGGGCGTGCCTGCGCCTGGGCGATCGTCGCGCTCACCCTGATGATCAGCTACGAGGTGTTCTCCCGCTACGCGCTCCATGCGCCGCATGCCTGGGTGTTCGACGTCTCGGCCATGTTTTACGGCCTGCTGTTCATGATGGCGGGCGCCTACACGCTGGCGCACAGCGGGCATGTGCGCGGCGACGTGCTCTACGGCTTCTTCCCCGCAAGGCTCCAGGCCTCGATCGATCTCATCCTCTACATCGTCTTCTTCATCCCCGGCATCGTGGCGATGGTCTGGGCCGGCTGGTTCTTCGCCGCGGAATCGCTGGCGATCAACGAGCATTCCTCGATCTCGGCGGACGGGCCGCCGGTCTGGCCGTTCAAGTTCGTGATCCCGATCGCCGGCGCGCTGCTGCTGCTGCAGGGCCTGGTCGAGATCGTGCGCTGCATCCGCTGCCTGCAGACCGGCAAATGGCCGCGCCGCTCCACCGACGTCGAGGAGGTCGATGTCGATAAGCTCAAAGAGATGGTCCATGTCAGCGACAAGGACATCGCGGCGCTCGACAAATATGTGACCCCCGATCAGCCCCATGGGGACGGCGCGGCAACGGGTGGGCCGAAGCCGTGAGAAAGGAGCTCTGGTTCGGCCTCATCCTGATGGCGATCATCCTGGCCGGCACGGCCTACATCCTGCCGGCGCCCTCCGAGATGACCCGCGGCCATCTCGGCCTGCTGATGCTGGCGCTGGTCGTCGTCACCATCATGCTGGGCTTCCCCACCGCCTTCACCCTGATGGGCATGGGGATGCTGTTCACCTGGTTCGCCTTCGATTTCAACACCGAGCTGGCGCTGGACCTGATGGTGCAGCGGACCTACGGCGTGATGACCAACGACGTGCTGATCTCGGTGCCGCTCTTCGTCTTCATGGGCTATCTGGTCGAACGCGCCAACCTGATCGAGAAGCTGTTTCGCAGCCTGCATCTTGCCACCGCCTGGCTGCCGGGCAGCCTCGCGGTCGCGACCCTGGTCACCTGCGCGATCTTCGCCACCGCCACCGGCATCGTCGGCGCGGTGGTGACCCTGATGGGGCTGCTTGCCTTCCCGGCGATGCTGAAGTCGCGCTACGACATCCGCCTCTCGGCCGGTGTCATCACCGCCGGCGGCTGCCTCGGCATCCTGATCCCACCTTCGGTGTTGCTGATCGTCTATGGCGCCACCGCCGGCGTCTCGGTGGTGCAGCTCTATGCCGGCGCCTTCTTCCCCGGGCTGATGCTGACCGGGCTCTATATCGGCGCGGTGATCATCCTCTCCTGGCTGAAGCCCAGCCTCGCTCCGCCGCTGCCCCAGGCGGAGCGGGAGGTGAAGCTCTCGCCCGTGCTCGCGGCGATCTCCGGCGAGCAGCGCCGGCCCTGGGCGCCGATGGCTTTGCTCGCCTCGGCCTTCGGCCGCAGCGCGGTCTCGCGCCCGCGCGCCTTCGGCGAAGTGGCGCTGATGATCATGCCGCTCGCGACCTTCGCGCTGCTGATGGGCCTGGTCTATCGCGGCGTCACCGCGCCGGTCGAAGCCGCCGACAACGGGCTGCATGAGATCGGCACAGAAGAGTCCGGCAGCTTCGAGAGCGGCGGGCTGGAAGAGCCGCCGATGACCGGCGGATTGGAGGAGCCGCCGATGGAAGAAGGCGGTCTCGCCGAACCGCCGCAGGAATCCGGTGGTCTTAGTGAGCCGCCCGCCGCACCGGCGAGCCCGGCACCGGCCGGCGAAGCGCCGGCAGTTGCTGCAGCCGAAGCCACGCCGGCGCCGGCGGCGTTCTGGTGGGTGCTTGGCGTCGGCGTGCTGGGCCTGGTCGTGTTCTACGCAATCCTCAATTTCCAGCGCTACCAGGTTTACCGCATGCTGCTGCAGAGCTTCGTGCCGCTCTCGGTGCTGATCCTGGCGGTGCTGGGCTCGATCGTGTTCGGTTTCGCGACCCCAACGGAAGCCGCGGCGATCGGTGGCCTGGGCGGCGTGCTGCTGGCAGCGCTCTATCGGCAGCTCAATCGTCGGGTGCTGACGGAATCAGTGTTCCTGACCGCCAAGACCTCGGCCATGGTCTGCTGGCTGTTCGTCGGTTCGGCGATCTTCTCGGCGGCCTTCGCGCTCCTGGGCGGCCAGGAGCTGATCGAGCGCTGGGTGCTCGGCATGGACATGACGCCGCTCCAGTTCATGCTGCTCTCCCAGGTGATCATCTTCATCCTGGGCTGGCCGCTGGAATGGACCGAGATCATCGTCATCTTCATGCCGATCTTCATTCCGTTGTTGGAGCACTTCGAGATCGACCCGCTGTTCTTCGGGCTGATGGTAGCGCTCAACCTGCAGACGGCGTTCCTCTCGCCGCCGGTGGCGATGGCGGCCTTCTACTTGAAGGGCGTCTCGCCGCCGCACGTGACCCTGAACCAGATCTTCACCGGCATGATGCCCTTCATGCTGATCCAGGTTCTGGCGATGTTCCTGCTCTACGTCTGGCCGGAGATCGGGCTGTGGCTGCCGCATATTTTGTATGATTGAGGCGGCGGCGCCACGCACCCCCCACCTGGCCTTCCCCCGTATCGGGGGGAGGGACTTTATGAAGAAGCTGCGGCGAAAGAGAACTCGATAAACCCCCGCCCCCGATTCGGGGGCGGGCTGGGGTGGGGGTAGGTTGCAGCCGCGCTGTTGCCGCTATCCTCGAGCCGAAAGAGCCAAGACTGTTGCGCTCAGCCCCGCGTCACCAAGGTGCCGACGCCCTGCGGGGTGAAGATTTCCAGCAGCATCGCATGCGGCACGCGGCCGTCGAGCACGACCGCGGCCTCGACCCCGCCCTCGACCGCCATCAGGCAGGTCTCGAGCTTCGGGATCATGCCGCCGGAGATGGTGCCGTCGGCGGTCAGTGCGCGCACTTCGCCCGAAGTGAGCTGCGGGATCATCTTGCCCGACTTGTCGAGCACGCCCGGCACGTCGGTCATCATCAAGAGGCGCTGGGCGCCGATCGCGCAGGCGATCGCGCCGGCCGCGGTGTCGGCGTTGATGTTGTAGGTCTGGCGGTTGGGGCCGAAGCCGACCGGGGCGATCACCGGGATGATGCCGTCCTGCTCCAACCCGTTGAGAATGGTCGGGTTGACCCGGTCCGGCTCGCCGACCAGGCCGAGATCGACCGGCTTGCCGTCCTTCATCATCTTGGCGGGCTTGGCCATCAGCAGGTTGTCGTCCTTGCCCGAGAGGCCGACCGCATGGCCGCCGGCGGCGTTGATCGCCGCCACGATCTGCTTGTTCAGGCTGCCGGCCAGCACCATCTCGACCACTTCCATGGTCGCGGCGTCGGTGACCCTGAGCCCGTCGATGAAGGTCGATTGGATGTTGAGCCGCTTCAGCATGTCGCCGATCTGCGGGCCGCCGCCATGCACCACCACCGGCAGGATGCCGACCTGGCGCAAGAGCACGATGTCGCGGGCGAAGACGCGGGCCAGTTCCGGATCGACCATGGCATGGCCGCCGTATTTGATGACGAAGCGCTTGCCCGAGTATTTCTGCATATAGGGCAGGGCGTCGGTCAGCGTCTGGGCGGTCTTCAGCCAGTATTTGGTGTCGGTGAAGTTGATGGGGGACTGCGACATCTGCGGCGGCGTCCGATCCGATGCTGTGGCGGAAAAAGGCGGGGCTGACGTTGCGGTCAGTCGCCCGGGAAATCAAGAGTCATTACGAAGACGAGGCGCCCAGTCCTGCGGCCAAGAGCAGTCCGGCGCTCAGGACCGATCGACCACCGCGGCAAGTTCGGCGCGGAGCTGGTCGATACCGGCCTTGCTGCGGCTGCTGGTGACGATGATCTCGGGATGCGCGGCCGGCCGGCGCTCGAGCTGGATGGCGAGCCTTGCGCGGGCGATCTCGATCTCGTCGGCCTTCATCTCGTCGGCCTTGGTCATGACGATCTGGTAGGAAAGGGCGGCCTTGTCCAGCAGGTCCATCAGCGCGAGGTCGGGCTCCTTGAAGCCGACCCGGCAGTCGATCAGCAGCAGCAGCCGGACCAGGTTGGGCCGGCCCTTGAGATAGGCCGAGATCAGCTTCGACCATTCCTTGACCACGGCGCGGCCGACCTTGGCATAGCCATGGCCGGGCAGATCGACCAGCACCAGCCGCCCGGCCAGATCGAAGAAGTTGATCTGCTGGGTGCGGCCGGGCGTCCGCGAGATGCGCGCCAGGCTGTTGCGGTTGGTGAGGGCGTTGATCAGGCTCGACTTGCCGACATTGGAGCGGCCGGCGAAGGCGACTTCGATCGGGCCCGGCGGCGGCAAGGCCTCGACCGTCATGGTGCCGGCGATGAAGCGGCATTCCTGCGCGAACAGCCAGGTGGGATCGGTCGGCGTTTTGGCCAACCTGCTCAGTCCTTTTTCGGGTCTTTGGGCTTGTCGATCGCCTTCGCTTCCTTGGCCTTATTCGCCTTGTCCAGCTTGCGCATGATGTAGCGCTGCTGGGCGATCGAGAGCGTGTTGTTCCAGGCCCAGTAGATCACCAGGCCGACGGTGTTGTGTGCCAGCATGAAGGTGAAGATGAACGGCATCAACGCGAACATGCGCGCCTGCACGGGATCCGGCGGCGTCGGGTTCATCCGCATCTGCGCCCACATGGTGAAGCCCATGATGATCGGCCAGACGCCGATCGAGACGAAGGCAATCATGCCGCCGATCAGCGGGATATGGATGAGGTCGGCCGAGGTCCAGGGCAGCAGGCCGAACAGGTTGAGGATCGAGGTCGGATCCGGCGCCGAGAGATCGCGGATCCAGCCGAAGAAATGCGCATGCCGCATTTCGATTGTGACCGAAAGCACCTTGTAGAGCGCCAGGAAGACCGGGAACTGGATCAGGATCGGCAGGCAGCCGGCGGCGGGGTTCACCTTCTCGCGCTTGTAGAGCGCCATCATCTCGGTGTTCATCCGCTGCTTGTCTTCGCCGTACTTCTCCTTGAGCTCCGCCATCTTCGGCTGGAGCAGCTTCATCTTGTTCATCGAGGCGTATGACTTGTTCGCCAGCGGGAACAGGCAGGCGCGCACCAGCACGGTCAGGCAGAGGATGGCGATGCCGAAGTTGCCGACCGGGCCCAGCACCTTCAGGAAGCCGTAGATGTAGTCGAGCACGATGAACAGCGGCTTGGCGACGAACCAGAACAGGCCGAAGTCGATCGAGCGGTCGAGCAGCGGGATGCCCAGGCGGTCGCGATAGTCGGCCAGCACGTGCAGCACTTTGGCGCCGGCGAAGATCTGGTTGCTGAAAGTCGCCGTGGCGCCGGGCGCCACGGTCTGCGCCGCGCCGGTGAAGTCGCCCTGGAAGGAATCCTGCTTCGGGTCATAGAAGGCGCGGGCGCCGACCTTGGCGTCGTTCGGGATGATCGCCGCCACCAGCCAGTATTTGCTGGTGATGCCGATCCAGCCGCCCTGGCTTTCCATCTTGTAGATGCCGGCCTCGCCCGGGTTGTCGACCGCGTGGGAATGGGCGTGCGAATAGTCCCAGGGATTGGTGAAGACGCCGCCGCCCTGGAGTGCGCCGTCCAGCACGCCGATCAGGCCTTCGCGGATGCCGAGCGCCGCGTAGTCCTTCGGCAGGCCGAACTCGACCACGCGGGAATATGGGACGACGGAGACCGGCGCCGATCCCTTGTTCTCGACCGCCTGCTCGATGGTGAAGAGATAGTTCTGATCGACCGAGAAGGTGCGCTTGAAGATGAGACCCGATCCGTTGTCCCAGGTCAGCGTCACCGGATGATCGACTGAGAGCGTGTCGCCGGCGGCCTGCCAGACGGTGTCGAAGGCCGGCAGCTTCACGCTGGGATCGCCCGAGGTGAAGCCGGCTTCGGCGAACTGCGCTTCCGGGCCGCCGGAGGGGCTCAAGAGCACGACCTGCGGGCTCGTGGGGTCGACGGTCTCGGTATAGTCCTTCAGCACCAGGTCATCGAGCCGGCCGCCCTTCAAGGCGATCGAGCCGTGCAGCTTGGGCGTGTCGATGGCGACGCGCGGGCTCTGGGCCAGCGCTTCTTCGCGAGTCTTGGTCGGCGCGGTCGAGCCGGTGCTCGGCGCGGCACTCGGCGCCGCGCTGGGTGCGGCCTGCGTCTGGGCCGGCTGCTGCGCCGCCTGCTGCTCGGCCGCCTGCTGTTGCGCCTGCTGCTGCTTCAGCCGCGGCATCTCGTAGAAATACTGCCAGCCGATCATGATGATCGCGGAGAGGACGATCGTGATGATGAGGTTCTTCTTTTCCATGATCGGCCGGGCGGAGTTCATTGCTTCTTCGATCTTGTCTGGTTGAGGCGATCAGCGCGGGTCGGCGACCGCAATATGGTGATGGTGCCGGCATTCTTCATGGCCCGGCACCGGGTCGTAGCCGCTGCCGCCCCAGGGATGGCAGCGCAGCAGGCGGCGCATCGTCAGGTAGGCGCCGCGAAAGAGGCCATGGCGCTGCAACGCCTCGACGGCATAGGCGGAGCAGGTCGGCTCGTAGCGGCAGCTCGGCGGCAGCAGCGGCGAGATGAACCACTGATAGGCGCGCACCGGAACGATGGCGATCCAGGCGAGCATCAATGCGTCTTTCGTGCGGCTTTGGTGCGGTTGAGGCTCTGCTGGAGATCGCGGCGCAACTCGTCGAACGGGCGATCGACGGTTGCGGGCCGCGCGATCAGCACCAGGTCGAGGCCGGGATTGGCGCCATGGGGGATCATCTCCGCCGCCAGCGCCTTCAGGCGCCGGCGCGCGCGGTTGCGCTTCACCGCGTTGCCGACCTTGCGGCTGGCGGTGAAGCCGATGCGAATCTCGGCTTCGGCGGTTTCGGATTCCGGCCGCGGTGCGGCTTGCAGGATCAGCCCGGGCGCGGCCCATTTGCGCCGGAGCGCGGCCACGCGCAGAAAATCGGCGCGCCGCTTCAGGCGGCCGACGGATGGACCTTTTGGGCGCTCATCCTTGCCCACCAGGTCTTAAGCGCTGAGGCGCTTGCGGCCCTTGGCACGGCGCGAGGACAGGACTTTGCGACCGCCGACGGTCTCCATCCGGGACCGGAAACCATGGCGGCGCTTGCGGACCAGCTTGGACGGCTGATAGGTGCGCTTCACGACACAAAACTCCACGAAATTCAGCAATTTGGGATTTCGCGGGGTGTATAGAGAAACCGACCCCCCAAGTCAATCAACCTGGACCGCTAATGGCCGCGGCCGGCGTGGGGTTTGGCCGGTTCCGGAATGGCATATTCATTCCCGGATTTGATGCTGTCGAGCACGATGGAAGAGCGGATTCCCGCCACTTCGGGCGCCCGCATCAGGTTTTCGCTCAGGAAGTCCGAAAAAGCCTTCAGGTCCGGGACCGCGATCTTCAGCAGGTAATCGGCCTCGCCGGTCAGCGCCTGGCATTCGAGGATTTCCGGCAAGGCTTTGACCCGGCGATGAAAATCGCCCATGCCGCCCTCGCTGTGGATCTTCAGGGTGATCAGGCAATAGGCGGTCAAGCCGATGCCGATCTTCAGCGGGTCCAGCACCGCCTGGAAGCGGCGGATATAGCCGTCCTCGACCAGCCGCGAGACCCGCCGCGAGGCTTGGGAGGGGGAGAGATTGACCTTCTCGCCCAGCTCCACGTTGGAGAGGCGCCCATCGTGCTGGAGCGCTTCCAGGATGCGCAGGTCATAGGCGTCGAGATCGTTCGCATGATCCATGCGCCGAAAATAGGATAAATGCAGGAAACGCGCAACTTCGGAGAGAAATCGGCCTAGATCGCACGAAACATGCACATTATTTGCACTATATTCATGTTTCGGGCGTGCGTTCTGGGAGGAAGCGATGGGTCAGGCTGATTTCGCGAATACCAAGACGGCGATGTCCGATCTCAATCCGATGGGAACCCGCGGATTCGAGTTCGTCGAGTTCACCGGGCCTGACCCCGCGACCCTGGACCGCACCTTCCGCCTGCTCGGCTTCCAGCCCATCGCCCAGCACCGCTCCAAGCCGGTGACGCTTTACCGCCAGGGCGACGTCAATTTCATCCTCAATGCCGAGAAGGATGGCTTCGCCGGCGCCTTCGCCGCAGCACACGGTCCCAGCGTCTGCGCGATTGGCATTCGAGTCGATGACGCGCCGGCCGCCTTGCGCCGGGCCCAGGCCCTGGGCGCCAAGGTGCTGCTCTCCGATGCCGGGCCGATGGAAGTGACCCTGCCCGCGGTCGAAGGGATCGGCGGCAGCCGGATCTTCTTCATCGACCGTTTCGGTGGGGATGGCTCGATCTACGACATCGATTTCCGCCCGCTGCCCGATGCCGAGAAGAACCCCGCCGGTTCCGGCCTGAAGATCGTCGATCACCTCACCAACAACGTCTATCGCGGCCGGATGGATTACTGGGCCGAGTTCTACGAGCGGCTCTTCAACTTCCGCGAAATCCGCTACTTCGACATCGAGGGCAAGCTGACCGGCCTGAAGAGCCGGGCGATGACCAGCCCCGACGGCAACATCCGCATCCCGATCAACGAGAGCGCCGACGACAAGTCGCAGATCGAGGAATACCTGCGCGAATACAAGGGCGAGGGCATCCAGCATATCGCGCTCTCGACCGACGACATCTACGCGACCGTGGCAGCGCTCCGCGCCAACGGCGTCGCGCTGATGACGCCACCGCCCGCCACCTATTACGAGATGCTGGACCAGCGCCTGCCGAACCACGGCGAGGACGTCGAGAAGCTGAAAGGCCTCGGCCTGCTGCTGGACGGCAGCCCCACGCATGACGGCAAGAGCGGCGGGTTGCTGCTGCAGATCTTCACCGAGACCATGGTCGGTCCGATCTTCTTCGAGATCATCCAGCGAAAAGGCGACGAGGGCTTCGGCGAAGGGAACTTTCGGGCGCTTTTTGAGTCGATTGAACGCGACCAGGTGCGTCGCGGCGTCCTCTCAGACAGCGCCGCCTGAGCTGAAGGAGGTCGCCCATGGACTCTTATCCCAATCTGCGCGGTGACTATTCCCAGATGGCGACCGACTACACGATTGCCCAGGACTGGGCGCGCTATACCGAGGAGGAGCATGCCCGCTGGCGCATGCTGTATGCCCGGCAGGCGAAGCTGCTGAAGCGCTTCGCGGCGCAGGAGTTCATCGACGGCACCGCGACGCTCGACGCCGGCGACGGCATTCCGGATCTCGAGATCGCCTCGGCGCGCCTTTCCCGCGCGACCGGCTGGCGGCTGGTGGCCGTGCCGGGTCTGATCCCCGAGACCGATTTCTTCGCGCATCTGGCGCGCCGGCAGTTCCCGGTCACCAATTGGATCCGCAAGGCCGACGAGATCGACTACCTGGTCGAGCCCGACATCTTCCACGATTTCTTCGGCCATGTGCCGCTGCTGTTCAACCCGGTCTTCGCCGATTACATGCAGCTCTATGGCGAGAAGGGCGCGGAGGCGGAGAAGCTCGGCACATCGAAGATCCTGGTCCGGCTCTACTGGTACATGGTCGAGTTCGGCCTGATCCGCACCGACGGCGGGCTCAAGGCTTACGGCGCCGGCATGCTCTCCTCGGCCGCCGAAACCCGGTTCTCGATCGAGGACAAGAGCCCGAACCGGCTCCGCTTCGACCTGAAGCGGGTGATGCGCACCAGCTACAAGATCGACGATTTCCAGGAGACCTACTTCGTGCTCGACAGCTTCGATGAGCTGTTCGAGGCGACCCGCCGCGATTTCGCGCCGCTCTACGAGTTGACCCAGCGCCAGCCGGAGATCACCCCGGACCGGATTGTCGCCGGCGACCGGGTCATCACGCTGGGCGACGGCAGCTGGAAGCAACGGCGCGACCAAGCCGCCTGATTCAGTATCCCGCCGCGCCTGTGCGGGCGATCACAGAACAAATCGCCAACTCATTAAGAATGGGGACGGACGCGGCTCAGTCCGGCCTTTAGACTCCGGCCGGTGAATTGCCGGCCGTCTCTCCCCATCTCGCCATCCAGGATTCTCTTGCCGTCCCCGCTGCATCCCGGGGCGGCCGGCATCCGTTTACGCAAGGCAACTTGACGCCTATGCGGGAAATCCGCTTCTTCGGGACCATATGATGAGCCGCCGCGACCTCAGGACCGAAGACCGGGCCAGCCAGCCGCCACCCGGGGTGGCCGGCGGACTGATCCAGCTGCCGAGCTTCGGCCGCGGCCTCTCGGCCCGGGTGCTGGCGCTGACCGTCGTCTTCGTGATGCTGAGCGAGATCCTGATCTACGCGCCGTCGATCGCGCGCTTCCGGCTCGACTGGCTGACCGAGAAGCTGGCGAGCGGCCATCTCGCGACCTTGGCGCTCGAGGCGACGCCCGATTACATGATCGACCCGCAGCTGGAGTTGACCCTGCTGCAGCATGCCGGCGCCCGGCTGGTGGCCCTGCACACGCCGGACGGCAAGAACCTGATGCTGCGCGGCGCCACCGCGGCGCAGCTGGTCATCGACGAGACCATCGATCTCGACAACCGTGGGCCGGTCAATCTCATCGCCAGCGCCTTCGACACGCTGAGCCATACCGACAACCGGCTGCTCCGCGTCATGGGCCATTCGCCGCGCGGGCCGGATACGCTGATCGAGGTGGTGCTGGACGAAGGCCCGCTGCACGAGGCGATGGTGGCCTATTCCTGGCGGGTGCTGGGCTTGTCGATCGTGATCTCGCTGATCACCGCGACGCTCATCTTCCTGGCGCTGCAGCTCTTCATCATCCGCCCGATGCAGCGCATGACGGCTGAGATGGTGCGCTTCCGCGGCGATCCGGAAATGGCGCCCGAGGGACCGCCCTCGAAGCGCAGCGACGAGATCGGCATCGCCGAGCGCGAGTTCGAGCTGATGCGCGCCGAGGTGCGCCGCGCGCTCGGGCAGAAGGAGCGGCTTGCGGCGCTCGGCACCGCGGTCAACAAGATCAACCACGATCTTCGCGGCATCCTCTCCACCGCGCGCCTGGTCGCGGACCGGCTGACCGGCAGCGGCGATCCCGACGTGCGCAAGGCTGTGCCGGCGCTGGAGAAGGCGCTCGACCGCGCGGTCGATCTCTGCTCCGACATCCTCAATTTCACCCGTGAGGGCCCGCCGCGGCCGGAGCTCACCCGCTTCGCGCTCGACGAGCTCTGCCTCGAGGTGAAGGAAAGCCTGGTGCGCCACCTCACCGAGGGCAAGGCGTTGGAGACCGAGATGGCGGCAGGCTTCGCGATCACCGCCGATCGCGGCCAGCTGTTCCGCGTGATCCGCAACCTCGGGGAAAACGCGCTGCAGATGGGCGCCAGCCGCGTCACCATCCGCGCCGCGCGCCGCGACGACCGGATCGAAATCGAGGTCGTCGATGACGGCCCGGGCCTGCCGCCCAAAGCCGTCGAGAATCTGTTCCGCCCGTTCCGCGGCTCGGCCCGGGCCGGCGGCACCGGCTTGGGGCTGGCCATCGCCCGCGAACTGATCCGGGTCCAGGGCGGCGACCTGCGCCTGGCCGAAAGCGGCGGCCACGGCGCAAGGTTCGCGATCGAGCTGCCGGATCGCGCTTAAGTCGGAAGCGCGGCCGGTTGCCTTTCGAGGCGTTCCTGCTTAGGTTCTCGGGAATTCCACAATGGCAATTCCATGAGGGGTGTATCGATATGGATGCCAAGATCCAAGAATTCCTGATCGGCGGCCTGCTGGCGCTGTTCGCCTTGATCGCGCTGTTCGTGGCGGCGCGCGCCGAGGGCGTCGGCGAATACGGCGCGCTCGCGGTTTTCGCCTTCCTGATCGGCCTGATCTTCTACCGGATCAGCCTGGTCAAGCATAACAACGCCGGGCACTGACCCACGCTATTCCACCTGCAGGATGAGCGCCTTCAGATAGGCGGATTCCGGCAGGAAGGGATGCACCGGGTGATCCGGTGCCGCGCCGGTCGCATAGAGCTGCTTGGCCGACCGACCGCCTTCGTGAATCCCGCGCGAGACTTGGGTCGCGAAATCCGCCGCCGGCATGTTGTGCGAGCATGAGGCGATGAACAGCAGCCCGCCGGGCTCGACGGTTTGCGCCGCGAGCCGCGCCAGCTTGCGATAGGCCTTGCTGCCGACATTGAGGTCCTTGCGCGACTTCACGAAGGCCGGCGGATCGGCCGAGACCACGCCGAAGCGCTTCTTCTCCGCGATCAGCTGCTCCAAGGCCTCGAAGGCCTCGCCGCGCTGCACGGTGACGCGGTTGTCCACGCCGTTCAGCACCGCCGCCTTCTTCAGCAGATCAAGCGCCGGCTCCGAACGGTCGATCGCCAGCACCTGGGTGGCGCCCGCCGCGGCGGCCTGGATGCCGAAGCCGCCGGTGTAAGAGTAGCAATCGAGGAACGTCGCGCCGTTCGCGAACCGCGCCATCAGCGCGCGGTTGTCGCGCTGGTCGTAGAACCAGCCGGTCTTCTGCCCGCCCGCCGGATCGGCGAGGAACTTGACGCTGTTCTCCAGCAATTCGATCGGGCCTTCGAGCCCGCCCTTGGCGAAGCGGCTCATCGGCGCAAGGCCTTCCATCTTGCGCGCGTTGCCCTCGCCGCGGATCAGGATGGTGGCCGGCTTCAACACCGCGTCGACCGCGGCGGCGAGCGCCTCGACGAGCCGATCCATCCCGGCGCTGCTCACTTCGACGACGACCGTGTCGCCGAAGCGATCGACCACCACGCCCGGCATTCCGTCGGCCTCCGCGTGGATCAGGCGGTAGTAGGGGACGCCCACCAGCCGCTCGCGGAGCTTCAGCGCACGCTGCAGCCGCTTCTCGAAGAAGCGCTGGTTGATTTCGGCGGTCGGATCCCGGTCCAGGACGCGGGCCGCGATCAGAGAATGCGGGTTGAACATCGCCGCGCCGAGTGAACGACCATCCGCGCGCATCAGCGAGACGAGCTCGCCGGCGGGCAAGGCCTTGGCCGCCTCGTTCATCTCGATCTCGTTGGAATAGGCCCAGGGATGACCGCCGGCCACGCGCTTCTCCGCGCCTGGCCGCATCGCAATCCGGGGTCTGGTGTCAAAAGCCGTCTCAGTCGCCAAGTGCCACTCCTTCGCGGCGGGGATCGCTCGCCCCCACCATGCCGTTCTCGCCCAGGGCCACGATATTGAGGCCGCTGTCGATCGGCTGAAACTTCACCGTATCGCCCATCGCCGTGAGCGCCGCGCCGAGCGATTCCAGCCCGCGGCCTTCTTCCAGCAAGGTCGGGCCGTTGCGGTTGATCACATGCGGCAGCGCCGCCGCTTCCGCCGGCGAGAGATTCCAGTCGAGCAGGGCGACCAGCGCCTCCGCCACATAATCGATGATGTTGGCGCCGCCCGGCGAGCCCAGCGCATACACAGGTGCCCCGGTCGCGCGGTCGAACACGATCACCGGCGCCATCGAGCTGCGCGGCCGCTTGCCGGCGGCGACGCGGTTGGCGACCGGGCGGCCGTCGATGCTCGGGCGGAAAGAGAAGTCGGTCAGCTGGTTGTTGAGGATGAAGCCATCCACCATCAGCCGCGAGCCGAAGGCATTCTCCACCGTGGTGGTGAAGGTCACGATATTCCCGTCGCGATCGACGATCACCATATGGCTGGTCGAGACCGGCTCGAACTGGCTTTGGCTGGCGCCGATCGTGGCGTCGCCCGGCGGATTGCCCGGCAGCGCGTTGGGCGAGGCAAGGTCGTCGTGGATGAACTCCGACCGCTCGGCGAGATAGTCGGGATCGATCATGCCGTTCAAAGGCATCTTCACGAAGTCCGGATCGCCGAGAAAGCGGTCGCGGTCGGCATAGGCGAGACGGCTGGCTTCCGCAAAGCGATGCGCCGCCGCGACCGAGAGCGGGTCTTCGCTTGCCATGTCGAAGCGCCGGAGCATGCCGAGGATCTGCAGCACCGTGATGCCGCCGGAGGAGGGCGGGCCCATGCCGCAGACCTTGTAGACCCGGTAGGTGCCGCAGGGCACCGCGCGCTTCATCGGCTGATAGCCGGCCAGATCGGCTAGAGTCATGCCGCCGGACCGCGGCTGCGCGCTGTTGACCGTGGCAACGATGTCTTGCGCGATCTTGCCGGAATAGAAGGCATCGGCGCCGCCGTCGGCGATCGCGCGCAGCGTCGCGGCCAGCGCGGGATTGCGGAGCGTTGTGCCGGCCGCCAGCGGCTTGCCGTCGGCGTCGTAGAAGGTGCGCGCGCTCACCGGCATCTTGCCGAGATATTCGTCCTCGGCGATCGATTCCGCGAGCCGCGGCGAGACCGGGAAGCCGTCTTCGGCCAGCTTGATCGCCGGCGCGAAGAGCTGCGCCCAGGGCAGCTTGCCGTGCTCCTGATGCGCCTGTTCGAGCATCCTGAGCACACCCGGCACGCCGACCGAGAGGCCGCCGACCACGGCATCGTAGAATTGCAGCGGTTCGCCATCGGCGCCGAGAAACATGTCGGGCCGGGCCGAGGCCGGCGCGGTCTCGCGGCCGTCATAGCTTTCCAGCAGCTTGGCCCGGCTGTCGTAATGCAGCAGGAAGCCGCCGCCGCCGATGCCGGAGGATTGCGGCTCGACCAGGGTCAGCACCGCCTGCACCGCGATCGCCGCATCGACCGCGCTGCCGCCGGCGCGCAGGACCTGGCGGCCGGCCTCGACCGCCAGCGGATGGGCGGCGGCCACGATCTGCTGCTCGGCGAAGGTCTCGCTTCGGCCGGAAGCGGCGAGCGTGGGCAGCCCGCTGCCCCCGCCGCAGCCGGCCAGGCCCACCAGACTGATCAGGATCAATGTGCAGATTCGGAGGAAAGCTATCATCCGCGCTTCGGTGGGCCGCTCTGAGCCGTTGCTTCGGCCCCGGTCTTACCGGCTTTCGGAGGGGAGAGGAAGGGCGCGTGGAATTCCTGCTGATGATGGTGCTCTCGACGGTGCTGGTCGTCGCCTGCATCCTTATTCACTACGAGATAATGCGCCTGACCGCCGATTACCTGCTGCCGCGGGTCGCCATCGTGCCGCGGCGCGCCCATGTGGTGGTCGGGATCTGCGGCTGTTTCGTCGCGCATACCGTCGAGGTCTGGCTGTTCGCCGGTCTTTACTATGTCCTGTCGGTCGAGACCGACAGCGGATTCGCCGACGAGAACCGGCGCGCCTTTCTCGACTATCTCTACTTCTCGACCGAGAGCTATACCTCGCTCGGCTTCAGCGATTCCCGGCAGCTTTCCAACGACCTGCGCCTCCTGGCCGGGATCGAGGCCATGATCGGCCTGGTCCTGATCGCCTGGACCGCCTCCTTCAACTACTTCATGTTCGAGCATTACTGGGTCTTGCACCCGCGCCGCCGCCCCCATCTTCCCGAGGACCGGGCCGAGTTCGAGCGCAAGAAATCAAAGAAATCAAAGCATTAACGATTGCCTCCCCGGGTGGATCGTTGTGCTGCCATGACGGTTTTTCTATTGTGCACCGCAGCAGATTGGCAGAAAATCCGCCCGCGTCTTCTCCGGGAGTAGACTTCAAGTCTAGGAGGCGAAAGGTGAGCGTTCAGCGGCCAGCCGAGCCCAGCAAGACCGATCCAGCAAAGACCGGCGGCGCCAAGTCGGCGCGCGTCTCGGTCCCCGATCTCGTCGCCCGCAAGGGCCAGGAGCCGATCGTCTGCCTGACGGCCTACACGGCGCCGATGGCGCGCATGCTCGACGCCTACGTCGACTTGCTGCTGGTCGGCGATTCGCTCGGCATGGTGCTCTACGGTTTCGACAGCACGGTGCCGGTCACGCTCGACATGATGGCGCAGCACGGCGCCGCGGTCTGCCGCGGCTCGAAGCGCGCGCTGGTCGTGGTCGACATGCCCTTCGGCTCCTACCAGGAGAGTCCCGCCCAAGCATTCAACAGCGCCGCGCGGCTGATGAAGGAAACCGGCTGCCAGGCGGTGAAGCTGGAAGGCGGCCGCGCCATGGCGCCCACCGTGCAGTTCCTGGTCGAGCGCGGCATTCCGGTGATGGGCCATATCGGCCTGATGCCCCAATCGGTGAACACGATGGGCGGCTATCGCGCGAGAGGCCGCGGCGATTCCGAGGCCGCCAGCGTGATGGCCGACGCGATCGCCATCGCCGAGGCCGGCGCCTTCTCGATCGTGGTCGAGGGCGTGATGGAGCAACTGGCCGAGGCGATCACCACCCGTGTCACCGTGCCGACCATCGGCATCGGCGCTTCGGCGTCCTGTGATGGCCAGGTGCTGGTCTCGGAAGACATCCTGGGCCTCTTCGCCGAGTTCAAGCCGCGTTTCGTGAAGCGCTATGCCGAGCTGGGCTCCGAGATCGAGGCCGCGGCTTCGCGCTATGCCGCCGATGTCCGCGCCCGGCGCTTCCCCGGACCGGACAACATCTTCGGTGCCGTGAAACGGCCGGCCTGACGAAGCTTCTTTCATGCTGAAAATCGACGTCGTCCGCAGCGTCGCTGCCTTGCGCGCGGCCACCCGCCCGCACCGCCAAGCCGGCAAGCGCATCGGCCTGGTGCCCACCATGGGCGCCTTGCACCAGGGTCATCTCGAGTTGGTGAAGGTGGCGCGGCGCCATGCCGATTTCGTCGTGGCGACGATCTTCGTGAACCCGCTACAGTTCAAGCCCGGCGAGGACCTCGACGCCTATCCGCGCGACGAAACGACCGATCTCAACTTGCTGGCGGCGACCGGCGCCGATCTGGCCTTCGCGCCCAATGTGGCCGAGATGTATCCGAAGAATTTCTCGACCGAGGTCAAGGTAGGCGAACTCACGCGCTACCTCGACGGCCCGGCGCGGCCCGGGCATTTCGAGGGCGTCGCCACCGTGGTGACCAAGCTCTTCAACCAGGCGCAGCCCGACATCGCCTGCTTCGGCGAGAAGGATTTCCAGCAGCTGCAGGTGATCCGGCGCCTGACCCGCGACCTCGATCTGCCGATCGAGATCTTAGGCGTCCCGACGGTGCGCGACGAAGACGGCCTCGCCATGTCCTCGCGCAACCGCTATCTCACCGAGCGGGAACGGATCGCGGCCGCCATGCTGCCGGCTGCGCTCAAGGATGCGGTGACCGAATTGCAGGCGGGCCGGGCTGCGGCGCCGGTCCTGGAGAAGACCCGCGCGGCTTTGCGCGCGGCGGGCTTCAACCCGATCGACTATGTGGAACTTTGCGACAGCGAGACGCTTCAACCCTTGCCCGCGGCGCGCGAGGGTTCGCGCCTGTTCGCCGCCGCCCATCTCGGGCGGACGCGGCTGATCGACAACTGGCCAGTCCTATGAGTCCTAGAGCGGCGATGAGCTCAAGAGCGATGCTGCTTGGCGATCGGCTGGATGAATTGCGGCTCGATGTCCCAGGGGAAGTAGATCCAGGTGTCCTGGCTGACCTCGGTGACGAAGGTGTCGACCAGCGGCCGGCCCGCGGGCTTGGCGTAGACGGTGGCGAAATGCGCCTTCGGCATCAGCTCGCGGACATACTTGGCTGTGCGGCCGGTATCGACCAGGTCGTCGATGATCAGCCAGCCGGTGCCGTCGCCCCACATCTTCGCGGCATCGCCTTTCAGGAGCTTCAACTCGCCCGGCTGGTGCACGCCGGCGGTGCCCTCGGCGCGGTCCTCCTCGCTGTAGGAGGTGATGCAGACGGTGTCGATCAGCCGGACGTCGAGCTCGCGGGCGATGATCGCCGCGGGGACCAGGCCGCCGCGGGTGATCGCGACGATGCCCTTGAAGGGCCCGATCGCGATCAGGCGCCAGGCCAGCGCCTTGGCGGTGCGATGCAACTCTTCCCAGGAGACCGGGAAGGTCTTCTGCGGGCTGACCATGAGAACTCCCCCGATTGCGGGCAGGAAAACGGTTTGGCGGCGATCATTAGCGGAACCGTTCCGCAGCGGCAACGCCGAATTGATGGGCGGCAACGGCGATTTCAATCATTGCGGCGCCCCGGCCTTGGTGCCAGGATGCGCCGCTATCCGGCCCTGGGGAAGGGCCGAATCAGCGAGGCGCTCCACGTCGAGCACGGAATGACAAAAAACAAGCTCACTCTCCGCGCCGCGCCGGCGCTCAACGTGATTCAATGACCCATCAATCCGATCCCGAGTCCGGCCTGCCGCGACCGCAGCCGACCGCGCATTCGGGCGAAACCGGCGCTCCCTCGCCGACCGCCATCAAGCTGGCGATCGGCGCCTTGGGCGTGGTCTACGGCGACATCGGCACCAGCCCGCTCTACACGCTGCGCGAATGCTTCAGTCCTGCGCACGGCCTTGGCGTCGACCGTGTCAGCGTCTACGGCGTGCTCTCGCTCATTTTCTGGGCCGTGATGATCATCGTCAGCGGCAAGTATGCGCTGCTGATCTTGCGCGCCGACAACCAGGGGCAGGGCGGCATGCTTGCCTTGATTGCGCTGGCGCTGCAGCGCGCCCGCAACATGGGCCGCCGCAAGCTGCTCTTCGTCCTGGGCATGATCGGCGCCGCGCTCTTCATCGGCGACGGGATGATCACCCCGGCGATCTCGGTGCTTTCCGCGGTCGAAGGCCTCGCCGTCGCCGAGCCGGGCCTCGAGCATTACGTGGTGCCGATAACGCTGGTCATTGTGGTCGGGCTCTTCCTGGTGCAGAGCCGGGGCACCGGCATGGTCGGCGGTCTGTTCGGCCCGGTCGTGTGCCTGTGGTTCATCGCGCTGGCGGTGCTCGGCATTCACGGCATCGTCGGCAATCCGGAAGTGCTGCTGGCGATCAACCCCTACTACGGCGTGCGCTTCCTGTTCGAGCATGCGGTGATCGCCTTTCCGGTGCTGGGCTCGGTGCTGCTGGCGATCACCGGCGCCGAGGCGCTCTACACCGACCTCGGCCATTTCGGCCGTCGTCCGATCCAGACCTCCTGGTTCTCCCTCGTCCTGCCGGCGTTGATGCTGAACTACTTCGGCCAGGGCGCGCTCATTCTTGAAGATCCGTCCGCGGTGAAGAACCCATTCTACCTGCTGGTGCCGGAATGGGGTCTCTATCCGATGATCGTGCTGGCGACCTGCGCCACGATCATCGCCTCCCAGGCGGTGATCACCGGCGCGTTCTCGCTGATCTGGCAGGCGATGCGCCTCGGCATGTCACCACGCTTCTGGGTCGAGCACACCTCGGAACATCAGGTCGGGCAGATCTATGTGCCGCAGATGAACTGGATCCTCATGGTCTCGGTCTGCATGTTGATCCTTGGTTTCCGGAGCTCCGCCAATCTCGCCAGCGCGTACGGCATCGCCGTGACCGGCGCCATGATGATCGACTCCATCGTCGGGTTCATGGTGGTGCAGAGTCATTGGAACTGGAGCCGGACCAAGGCGGGCCTGATCTTCGGCGGCATCCTGACGGTCGAGCTTTCCTTCTTCGTCGCGAGCTTGCTCAAGATCGGCTCCGGCGGCTGGTTCCCGCTGGTGATCGGCGCCGCGATCTTCTTCGTGTTCTCGACCTGGATGGCGGGCCGCGCCTTGCTGGCGCGTCGCCAGGGGCAATCCGCGCTGACCGAGGACGAGTTCCTCGCCGCCCTCAGCGAGCGGCATCTCTCGCGGGTTCCCGGCACCGGCATGTTCCTGACCGGCGATCCGCAGCGGGTGCCGTTCTCGCTGCTGCACAACATGCGGCACAACCAGATCCTGCATCAGCGCGTGATCCTGACCAGCGTGCTTACCGAAGAGGTGCCGGTGGTGCCCGATATCGAGAAGGTGACGGTGAAGGACCTGGGGCGCGGCTTCTATCGCCTGATCTGCCGCTTCGGCTTCTACGAGACGCCGGACATCGCGGTGGCGTTGCGCGGCGCCAAGCGCTTCGGTCTGGAGCTCGAACCGCAGCAAATCTCGTTCTTCCTCGGGCGCGAGCGCATCGTCGCGCATGCGCGCTCGCAGATGTCGGCTTGGCGCCGCTGGCTCTTCATCCTGCTCTCGCACAACGAGACCAGCGCCTCGGATTACTTCCGCCTGCCTGCCGGCCGCATCATCGAGCTCGGCGCGCGCGTGGAAATCTAGCGCTGGATTTTCGGTAAGCGCGAAGTCCGGAACATCACGGCTGCATGGGCCGGCCGGAAGATCCAGCAAGCGCGCTAGACGTTCTGATCCTCCGCCCGCGTCAGATAGCAGCCGTTGATCATCCAGGTCCCGTCGACCTGCTTCTGCATCATGTAATGCGCGGTATAGGCGCGGCCGTCGGGGCCGATCAGGCGCAGCACCTGGTCCGGGCCGTATTCGGTGTCGACCAGCTTGTCGAAAGCGACCGATTGCGGGCGATAGACCGGTGTGTAGCCCTGCTTCACCATCTGCATGAAGTTGCGGGCGTCGCCGAATTTCTCGCGGATCATCGGCGTGGCGTAGGAATAGGCGGCCGCGGCGTCATCGCGCTGGAAGGCGTCGAGCTGCGACTGGATCACTTGGCGGATCGCCTGCTGGTCGGGTTCGGCCAGGGTCGAGGGCGCGTCCTCGGCGACAGCGAAGCCGGGCAGGGCGATCAGGAAGGCCAGCAGCAATACGCGGCAGGCGGACTGGATCATCATCGGACACCCCCTTCCGGCAGCATGACGATGACTCTACGCAGCGGAGCTTGCGCCGGATCACACCGCAGGCCAAGAAGCGAAAACGGCGCTTCCCGGTTCCCCGGAAAGCGCCGTTTGAAGGCTTAACGCTTGGACAGGGCTAGCGGACGTAGATCCGCACCTCGTTCGACTGGATCCCGGGGTCATTGGTCTGGCCGGAGCTGACCCGGTCGGCCGGCAGGCCCATGCCGAGCAGCGCGCGGACCACCCGGTCGGCGTTGTTGCGGGCGATGTCGCCGTTCAGCGCCTGCTGGGCGGCGGCGCCGCTGGCGGGCGCCACACCGACCACGTCGAAGGCGGCGTTCGGGCGGACTTCCAGGGCCTTGCGGGTCGCCTGGTAGAGCGCCTGCTCATAGTTCACGTTCGGCCGGTCGAAGCGGATGGTGACCAGCGGCCGGCCGGTGGCGGCGCCCGCACCCGGCGGCAGGGTCGGCTGGGCCGGGGCCGGGACGGTGTTGCTGGCCAAGGTCGTGCCGTAGAAATCGCCCTTGCTGACGCCGCTGGCGAGGGCGGTGAGGTTGCTGCGCTCGGTCGCGAGATACTCGTTCTGCCGGGCGACGTCGGAGGAGATCAGGCTCAACAGCCGGTCCACGTCCACATTGGTCTGGGCGACCTGGTCCTGGAGCCGGCGGAGCTGGCGATGATCCTCATCGACCGCGCCCGACACCCCGAACGCCGCGCGCACCGAGTCCTGCAGGAAGGCCACATAGGCGGCGTTGCCGGCGACCTCGTTGGAGAGCGCGTTCATCTGGCCGATATCGGTCTCGACCGCGTTCAGGTTCTGCTGCGCCTGCTGCCAGGCCTGGACGATGCCGGGGTTGCCCGGGGTGGTGCCGACCTGCAGCTTGCCGGCGATGGCGCCGGTGATCGCCTGGTAGGCGGCGGCGTTCGCCTCGATGTCGCCGTGCAGCGCCTGCTGGCGCGCGGTCTGCGCCTTCAGCGTGTCCTGGAGCCGGGCCAGGTCCGACTTGAGCTCGGTCACCTTCTGGCCGACGGCGGTGCCGGTCGGCTGGTCGGGTTGCGAATTGTCGAGTGGCGGGACGGTGACCGACCCGTCGGAGTTGCGAATCACCCCGACCGGCGCGTTCGGCGCCGGCATCGAGGCCGAAGCCTCGGTCCCGCCCGGCGGCGTGCCGGTGATCGAGGGTTTCACCGCATTGTCGGCGACTTCGCAGCCGCCCAGCAACGCCAGGGCGGCGGTAAGGACCGCGAGCTTCCCGAATCCCATCATGACTTGTCAGAACCCCTTAATGCGGCCGGGACAAGCCGCCCACCCATCCTGTTTGCCCGTACTTTGCAGTTTTTCTTATAAGAATCAACTGCTTTACCGGCATAAGCCGGTTCGTGCGAAGTGCATCCCATGTCCCGAACCGGCGATCCCCTCATGCCGCAACGGCAGGGTCTCATCTTATAAGGCGCCTAAATGACCCTCAAGCTGGATTCCCTTTGACTGTGTCCATTCTGCAAGCGGCCGTGGCCCCGGGAACACGGGGGCAAAACGGGGCGGCGGGGTCGGAATGGCGAGACCGGGGGTCGCTGCTTTCCCTCCCCCATCTTTGGGGGAGGGCAGGGTGGGGGTGCCCCGCGATGATTCCCTCCGCGATTCCCTCGGCCGGGACCTAGAGAAGGGGCGGCAATCCGCCCCGGGTTCGAGGCCGGGTTTAAGACTTGCCATGCCGGGGGTGTTTGTTTAGGTTCCGCCACCGCGCGACCGGCCCGCCGTCCTTGAGGAGGGGTGATCGCAGCAGCGGCGGTCCAATTCTTCCCCGGCCCGCCACCAAGACGCGCCCGTAGCTCAATTGGATAGAGCATCTGACTACGGATCAGAAGGTTAGGAGTTCGAATCTCTTCGGGCGCGCCATTATTTCAATGGCTTAGAAAATCCAGCGTTTGCTTAGGCTCCGCCTAGGCTCTTAGGCTCGGCCGCCTTCTGGCGCGCCGCCTTGTTCGATGATCTGGACGAGGCCGCGCACGGTTCGGTCCATGATGTCGGCCCAACCTTCGCTGCCTTCCTCGTTGCCGGTTTCGGAAAGTGCCTCGGCTTTGAAGTTTGCACGGCACTCCTGAAGATACGCCTCGCGCTCGTGCTTCGGCTTGGACATGGCGATGGTGGCGAAGCCGTGGGCGAGGGCCATCATATCTTTGGCCGCTTTGTCTTTGTCCACTATGCCTCCGGGGAGGGAGCTAGGCCGATGGGCGGCGGAGCATAATATCGCGCCGCCCGATCTCCCTCGCTCAGTGCATCAGCTTGTAAATTTCAAAAGCTATCAACAAAACATGAGCTGCTATCGCCAAATATGGCAGCAGTAGTTCGAACACTATGACATGGGCACCCCCTCTCTTCTGGACTATCGCGGTTAAACTCCGCGACCCTAAATACATGGTGGCGAACCACACCGATTTCAAGTGGTACACCTAAAAATTATTGGCCGGTTGAGCTCTTGTTCGGCCTGACGCTGGTCAGCGTCAGGAGAACTTCGCGAACTGGAAAAATCTCTAAAGGCTCACAGCAGCGGCAAGATCAAAATCACGAATGAAATTGCATAAGCGATGGTGAACATGGCGGAAGCGACAAGTTTAAGAACAAGAATAGCGGTCATCTGACTCCTTCGTGTTGTTGCGATATATGTACTTATAAGGGCACGAGGCGCCCGAGCCCGTTTTTCAGGCCGAAATCGAAAATAATTTTTGCTCTAGTTTGCGGCGTTTAAACGACCGCACCGGAAGCAGAACCCTCTAACTATATATAACCGGGAAAATAGGCCTTCTGTTACGCAGCGATTTTGTTACGCCGCCCTCTTTCACAATCGCAATGACAGTTCGGTTTTAGATCGTGACTGTGAGGCTCGGTGATCGTACAGCCACATCGAAATTCAAAGTTTTTTCCTTTGTTTGGTTCCTGGTTCATGTCGTTGGCTGCTTCAGCTCCTCGTTAACTAACTTGTGGAACAGCGCTGGCGGGTTCGTCGGCCAGCTTCTCGCCTTGTCGTAACATTCCTCCAGTTTAAACGTCGGGATGCCTTTAAAGCGGCGGGCCAGCTTTCCGTAATTGCGGTCTCCTATCAGCTCACCGATGTCTCCGAGGAGGCGTTGCCGGTCGCCAACCTTCCGACCCGTTACCTGGAAACGGGAAAGATACGAGGCTCCTGAAAGAGCGGAAATCGTGGCCGGCTGTTTTGTTGGTTCGTCGTCCATGAAATGAGATTGAGATAGCACCCTTCTTCCTGGGAAGAGATCCCGGCGGGAAGGAAGGCTGGTCGGTAGTTCTCTGGTGCAGTTAGTTCCTAGCCTGTCTGGCCTGTTTGAAAGATGGGCTGAATGAAGGGGGCGAGGATTTGCCGCAACGTCGATCATTCTTTACAGCAGGTAAAGTCACCTGCAACGAACGCGTATAGTCACCTCGCAGTGAAGCCGGGCCGCAACAGTCCTCACCGGCTTCGTAAATGGGGCATCGACTTACCTACTTATATTTCGAGCGAGCAAAGGTTGCGCCTTTGAGCGTCTATCTATTCCGCCACCCCTTCATTCAACCCGCCTTTCAAGGTGCCTACCTACTAGATGTCCTGCGTCAGTTCCCTCCCGGTCCCAGACCACGTTTCCAGGGTTAGGAAGAGCGTGGTTTTGCATCGAGAGAGAACCTGTTGTTTGAGGCTCTCTGGAAGCTGAATAGGGCTATGTTGTTAAATCCGAACCATCACGTCGCCCGATTTGTCGTCGTGCTTGTGACGTTTAAGGAGCTTGATGTCGCCCGCCATTTCGTCCGCCCGCTCTTCGAGCGTGGGGTCGTTTACGGAATCAGAGACACCGATTATTCGGTCGAACGGCGAACGCTTTGCTAGTTCTGCGTTGGCCTCGTCGAGGCGGTCGTAGTGATCGTCTTTCACTTTCTCTTCGGGAGTATTTTCCAACTCCCAGATCAAATCCAATAACTCGCTGGTTTTCGTGTTCTCCATTGGAGCTTTAGATGTTAGCGCCCTATCCAGTTTTCAGAGAACCTCCTGCGGTGATGTTTAGAGCGCAGTTCACCGAAAGCGCTTTAGAGAACCTGTGCCTTTAACTGAAAGCTCTCACCCCCTTTGCGAGTGAGTGAGAGCTTTCAGCGCAAAGGTGACTTCAGAATATCACGAGTGCAAGATGGCCGCTCAACCGAGAGTGGGGATAACTCATGGCCGTCTACAACACGTCTGCGAAGGTCAGTAATCGCATGTGCACGGCACTCGGCCGACTATGCGTGGAGTTCTCCGTGCTTGAATGGAACGTGGAGCGCACGATCTGGGCGATACAGGGGCATGACCGGAAGGTGGGACGAACCAAAACAGTCGGGATGATGACGAGGCGCAAGGTGAAGACTATGCGGAACGTCGCGGTGGGGAAGTTCGGAGAGAAGTCGGCCGCCGGCAAACATTATCTCGGCATCATTGACGAACTTGAAGAGATCCGTTTCTGGCGAAACCTCTTTGTTCACGGGCTATGGGGCAAAGGGATTGCTAAAGGTGAGCGCCGGAGTTGGTACGTCCTGACCTACTTCGAGAATCCTGGTGGCACGTCGGCCGAAGCGAAGCTGACTGACATCACACAGTTGACCGAATACATCCGCGAAGTGATAGAGAAGCTGCGGAAGGCCTCGTTTACCCACCTCGGAACTAAGCTGCCTTAGCCTGGCGAAGCTTCTCGTACTTGTCTCCGTGATTGCTGATGTACCCAATTTCCTCGGGCGAAGGGATATGCAAGCCTAGCTCGCCGGCCACCTGAAGCGAGAAGTCGATCAGCTCAACTGCGTCGGCCTGGTTCATGCGGGCGTGGTCGGCGATCGATTGCCGGACTTCCGTTTCAATACTTCCGATCTTAATGCGCCTTGTCCCGAACTTCGCGCGCATAAGCGCGTCGTGTGTCTCTTCCTTGGTGTAGCCGGTGTGGTCGGCAATGAGGCCGCAGATAACCCAATAGTATCGAAGCTGGCTCCCGCTCCTGGTCGCCTTGTGCTCCTCGAAGACGGCGGCAAGCTTGGTGCCCACCGGATAGCGGTTGATGTTGTGCTGTAGGTAGGCGCTAGAAGCGGCCTGGAAGCGTTTAGCGCCATCCTTGAGGACTATCTCACCTAGAACGGTGAAGGCTTCGTGGCGGCCGGCGGTGCGTTCTCTGCTCATAGAACCTGGCTTCTGCGCGGGCCGCCCTTGTTCTGACCCCGATGTGACGCTCGTGTGCAGGGGTAGCACATGAAAGGGCCTGGCCCAGCTTGGGATGCGCGTTCGACTGTGTTCCCGCAATCGGCAATGTTGAGGCAGGGGTGTTTCATTCGTGATCGAAGCGCTCCAGAACGGATTTGGCGGCGCGGATAAGGCTATTAAGGTCGTTGCGGTCTTGCCATGAGAGCTTGGCCGTGACTTCGACTTTTCCTTTCTGGCCGTTCAAAAGCTCGATGAAGTGCGGAAGGTCTATGACGATCAGCGTTTCTTGAAACTCGGCCTTGCGAGGATGGCGTATAGCGAGGACGGGGTAGTTATCGCCCAGCGCCTGAGCCTTAGCCTGTTCCCAATTCGGGATGAGACGGGTTTCGGCCTCGTTCTTGGCTTCGAGGTAGATCGAATGGGAAGGGATGTAGATATCGCCCTTCTCGGTTCCGTTGCCGCTTCCGATCTGGAAGCGGGTGTTTGCGTCTACTTCGGCGCGCAGAATGGCGAGTAGGTGTTTCTCGAAGCGCTTGCCTTTCTGTTGGGAGCGGGTTGCGGACATTGCTAGTTTGAGAGGGTTTCACAAAGCCACTTCAACGTCTCCTCGCTCTGGTCTTCGAGGCGGTCGGAGGAGAGGCTCCAGTAAATAGCAGCGTGGTCTACGAATACCCATTCCCACTCTGAGTCTGGGCGGCACTGAAGAAAATGACCGCTATTGTCTATTCCATATGCATAGGTCTCCGTGTGGTTTCGTCTAACCTTTAGTACTCGCAACACATGGGAGAGGCGGATGGGGTGGCCGAGGAGAGTATATTCGTCAGGCGAGAATCTTTGAACCTTGTATCGGTCAACCATTATCCAGCCATCTGCGAGTACGTCAGTAATGCGCCGTAGTTTTCCTCCCAAAACTTCAACATGCGCTCCAAAGCTCAATTCCAAAAGCTCCGGGCAGGCCTGGTGGATGAGGGGGCGGAGGGTTTGTAGGTAGGTGTCCTTCATTGCTATTGAGCTTGCGCCTCGCGCTGCCTCTGCTGACGCGCCAACCCTCCTTTCCGGCCAGCCTCGCGTGCCTCTGCGCTAGTAAACTCGTGGGCGGTGCCCTTGAGGTGAGCGGCCAAACCGCCTTCGCGTGCGATCTCTCGCTGGATCACTCGATCCATTGAACCGAAACCGCGCTTCTTGATGTTGCTCATAGTAGTGATTGCTGCATGGGCTCTTGCCTCGGCAGCCGATAGCTAATGAATAAATGCTCGTCCTTGAACTCGCTATGCTCGATCGGCCAATGGTGGTCGTCCTCTAGCTCTTTGATGCGTGCGTGGAACTGCGAGAGGTAGAGCGTGCGGAGGAAATACTGGCCGTTTATCCAATCCCCCTCCGCCCGCAGAAGGGCTTGAAGGATTCTATCCTTCTGAGACCCTTCCTTGGGAAATGTAGGAGGAATAGTCATTAGGGTAAGAGCTTAAGGTCGCCGCCGCCGTTCTCAAGATTGCCTCGGTACTGAGGGAGCATCGCTTCGCCGATGGTCGTCGAGTTGCCTGCTTTGTCTGTAATGACAAGATGAGCCATGAACTCTTGCTCAAACTCAGTAAGTCCTCGGCCGATTGCTACAAACTTCGCCTTGAGATGTGCGACGAGCATGCGGTGAACAATGTTGAGCTGCTTGGTGCGTTTTTCCTCGGTGCTTTCTTGATGCATGATCGGCGAGGTTATCCGCACCGCGCGGGGCTTCTCGCCCTGGTCAAGCTGCACAAGGAACTCAAGGAGAAACTTGTCTTTGAGGTTCGTGAAGCGAATGTCGTATATGCCAAGCTCATTGAGCATCCGATAGATTTCGGTCTGAGATCGTGACCAGTGGACATCCGTGCCCTTGTAGGCGTTCTTGATCCAGTTGGGCAGCTTCATACTAGTCTTGCTTGACCGCAAACGGGTCTTCGCCTCGGTAGAGGTTCTCAAGCACGATCACCTTATTCGCGTAGGCGTCGGCAATCTCCGGCGCGAGTTCAGTGTGCGGGTTCGGCATCACTGAGTACTCGGTGTCCTGAAGGCCTGTGCCTTTGCGAGTGATGGTGATGTCGTAGTTCTTAGGATTGCCCCACTTGGCGTTCTCCGTGAGCGCCTTGATAGGGAACATGATGCTCTTCTGCGTGAGCTCGAGTATCTGGATGCGGCCCTCATCGTAGTTCCAGACCACGAAAGCCCAGAAGGGATTGATACGGCCGCCCTTCTTCATGTCGGTCGGTACGTCCTCAAATTGCTCCTTGGAGCGAACCGGCTTGTTATCGACATTGAAGTACTCATAGCCGGTGATGGCGGAGGAGAGGACACGGAAGGTGTGCTCGCCCTCAGTCAGCTTGAGGTAGTTAGAGCTGGTCGGGATCTTGTAATCGTTGGGAAGGAAGTCGAAATCTGACATTTGAGTGGATAGTTAGTAGAGCATGGGCAAGCCTTGCTCCATTCGTCTGCTGTTAAGTTCGTCGATGGTGTCGAAAGTCATTTCGTCCATCTTCTCTGCCTCGTCCTCTCTAGGATCGAAGTGGAGGTCGTCCGGCAGTCCCTTGGTCTCAGGGTTGAGGCCTAGAAACCAGGCTTCTGAGTGAAGGAACATGCGGATGTTGATAGGAAGGTACGGACCGTACTTCTGATGCGCTTTGCGGACTGCCTCGTTGAAGGCCTCAAGCTTTGTTGTCGGCCAAGGCATTTTGAGTGGGTTTGGCGGATAATGAGGGGCTCGGGCTCCAGCGGTGACACATGGTGCAGTAGCCGAAAACGATCTTGTCGAACCAACGGTCTGGGTGGTGACAGGAAGGCTTGTACTGCTCGATTGCAGGTATCTCGGTCATGAGCGGTGGTTAGAGCTGATAATCCCGCACTTGCAGTTGACTATGAGCTTGGTGACCAGGGCTGCCTTCGCATGAGGCGTTCCTTGCTTCCGTAGCTCATTGTCGAGGATATTTGCTGGCTTCGGGTCGCGGGTGCTGCCGAAGCTGTAGCGTTTGCGCCGGGACATTACTCTATGCGGATTAGCGTGGCTGGTGAGCGTTTGAACGCCTTTGTTACTCGAAGTTCAACAACGGTGTCCCAATTATCGTCTAGGCCCCCGCAAGCCTCTTCCCTCGTGTTCCTAACCATGATGGGAGCGTCGTCTGCGACAGCAGAGCGAGTGATACCGTAGTAGGTGTGACCTACGAAGAACGGTGCTTTCTTTTGAGACTTCTTTGTTTTCTTGGTAGACATTTTCTAGGCGCGCCAACAATGGGCGCTTGCGTTCCACGGGTCGGTGCCTTCGTGCTCTAGGAGCCAGGCGGCCATTTGCTCGTTGCCTGCTTCGGTGTAGATGTCAAAGCCGAGCGCCTTGGCGGTGTCCGCCCAATAGAACGTGTTTATCTGATATTTCCCGGTGTCGCGGGGATCGATCTCGCCGCGGACTACGCTGCCATCGTCTTCAAATTGTCGGCCTTTGCTTTCGCATCGGGCTATTTCTTTGAGGACGGCGGGGAACGGCTTTGTTTCGGTGACTTCCTCCGTCGCCGCGTAGGTGATTGAGGTGAGGGCGCTGTCGATTGTGAGAACGGCCGCCGCTACTCCGAGAACAAAACCGATTAATAATGCTGAGAAGAACACTCTGCGGATTTTCGCCTGATAGCGTCTCGTCCGCGTCGAGAGGTCTATCTTGTCGTAAAATGCACGTCGCAATTAATTGCATTAGCTTCTAATGACCAAAGCGTATCACGCTGGCTCGCCGTGGCTAGCCAGGTTATCCACAAATGGCTTAGATTAAGGGTTTCCAGACACACCAGACCATAAGGCGCGGAGGCGTCAATGGCGACCTACAAAGAAATCCAGGCGTATGTGAAGCGACACTACAAGTTCACGCCGAAGACGTGCTGGATCGCGCATGCGCTCGCTCACTTCGGCAAAACCAAGCACAAGGCATGGAACCGCAAGAGCAGCATACGGAAGCATCCGTGCCCGACGCATAGATGGCGGCCGGTCATTGATTCTCTCAATCAGCTAGGGATGATCGAGTTCAAGTAAAGCAAAAGGCCCCCGGCGAGGGGCCTTTCTGCTGTCGAAATCGCTAGCGAGGATATTTGCGCGCTATCCCGCCGACGAGTTCCGGGCGCCGTACCTGACCTATAAAAGAGAGAAGCGCGGAACCGAATGTAATGGCCGCCGTCACAATGCCGGAAATGCTATCGAGTGAGGCGGTAAGACCGAAAAAATGCAAAGCGTATGCGATGGCGAGACCTATGAGGCCGGTGCCCGTCATCGAAAGTGTATTGAACATAAATGGGAAAGCTTAGAGCTATCGACCTACCTCGGCATTGTACCACCCCACTGTCTCCAGAGTAATCCACAGAGGGTGCGGAAAGCGGGGTGGCGAAGTCGGTGTCGGAGCAAGCGGAACTGTTCCGCCTGCCGGCGGAAGTCGTGTCGCATTAGAGAACGGCTAGGATTGCTGCAATGAAGCCGGGCAGGTGCGGCACTGCATAGACGGCGGTGCCCGTGACGATTATGAGCATGGTGCGCTCAAGCTTGGTGACGCGGCCGTTGGTGCGTGTTGTCTGAAGCTCGATGCGAGTGAGAGAGTTCCGCACATCGTCAACCATCTCGCGGATTTCGCGGTTCTGATAAGGCGCTTCGCTCGGTTGGATTTTAGATCGCATAGTTGTTACCACCAGAAGGAAAACCAGTCGCCGATGGATGGTGCGGCGGTAGCATCTGAAGCGAAAGAAGCAACTAACATTCCGGCTCGCTGATCTCCGCCGCCTTGGTTGTTGAGCGTAATGCTGTTGCTCCCCGATGAAACTCCAGCGTTGGTGTCGCCCATTGAGAAGCCGTTATTGTTGGCTCCGCGAAATGTAAGCTGAGAGCTGGCACAGGTGGGGTTGTTGTCGTATTCGCACCAGGCAACAATCCAGGAGCCGGACAGCACCACTGTAGTGTTCACGGTAAGCGAGGCGACGGGCGAGAGGCTATTGCCCGAGTTGAAGGAGTCTGGTTGACCGGTGAGGCTCATTCCTGAATATGCTGCGGCCTGGGAGACAATGACGCTGGTCGTGTTGCTTCGGGAGACAACGACATTGTTTGTGCCGGTCGAAGGGTTCGTTAGGTAGTAAAGGTACATATATTGCCCCGAGGCGAAGCCCTCCGCCTTAGTCACCAGGGTCATCGCCGCGCCGTTATAGGTTACGCCGGTAACGGTGTCGCCCGAGACGTTGTGCACCGCGACGATAAGGGTCTCATTGGAAGCTGCGACGGTCGCTGAATAGGTGAGAGAGGTGACCCCGGAGGAGCTGATTTGGACGTTCGTTGCCTGGTCAAAGGCGATGCCAGCGGCCCGCGACTGAGGGGCAAAGAACAGGAAGACAGCAACAATCGAGATGGCGGCGAGTATTCGGCTAGGAAGCGAACGGGACATCATACTATGTGCCGCTAATGCTGAACGTCGCGGTGCAAGCTACAGAGGTCGGTGAGCCTGAAGGGTTACCGAACGATGCTGTGGATGATGCGAGAGCGCCCACTACGAAGCTGCCGGATGAGAACGAAATTATGCCCGGCGTGGTTGACGCGCCGATAACCCAAACCGAGGTTGGCGTCGGGCCATATTGGAGGCGAACAGTTACGCTTCCTTGGTTCGTAGTGCAGGAAATCCGGTTTAACTCGCCAGCTACAGGAAAGGGTGCTTGGGTGGCTGTAGTCGTTCCTGCCCACGTCGAGGTCGCATAGCCGAACGAGTAGAAGCGGCGGTAATCGAAGACCGTTGAGGTTATGCCGCTCCCGACCTTTATCTGGAAGTTTGTGGTGTCAACTCCAATGTCTCCGATAGTGGTAGGTGCTTGCGAAGAACTGTTGGGGATGGTGAGTTCGGACGAGACTGTGACGGCGGTTGTTGAGGCATAAGGGACGGTTACGCGGTCTGCTACCTTGTCGTAAGTGAAGCCCGCGTCTCCGCCAAAGGAACCGCTGTCGTTAAACTGAACCTGAGTGTTAGAGCCGCCGGGAGTTCCGCTGCCTCCTCCAGATGTGAGGCATGTGCCTCTTACTGAAAAGCAGCCGGCCGCAATGTCGATGCCACCATTCTGCTGCGTAGTCGTACCATTCCCAATGTTCACGTTGCTCGCGATCGAGAGAAGGGTGCCCGGAGAAGTCGTGCCGATGCCGAAGTTTCCGCCATTCGTCATTCGGAAGATTGTCCCGGAGTATGCGTCTGTAAACGTGTAGCAAGGGCTAGTAGAGCCTGACGCGTTGCCACATTTTCCAAAAAGCGCCTGGCCCGCAAAGCTATTGGTTGATGCGTCAAGAGAGATACCAGAGGAGTTGGAATTGCCGGCTGCGGAAGCTGACCATTTAAAGGCGCCAAGGCCGGAAGGCGCTGCGGATAGGTTGAGCGCCGAAGCCGTATCGGAGTTGCTTTGGATGTGGAGACAGTTCTGGTCGAAGGTGGACTGGTTGCAGTTCACGACCACGAGGCGACCGGTTGCACCGCTAGTATGGTTTGTAAAGAAGACTGCTCCTGCGCCGTCGTTTGAGGTGTTTGTAAGAAGAAGTGCTCCGCCTGCCGAAACCGAGGCTCCATAGGTGCGAGACGGGGTGATGGTGAGCTGGTGATCGCCAGCGGTTGATCCGATTTGCGCTGCCAGCGAAAAGGTCGTCGTCGCGCCGTAAGTGTTGGAACCGCTCCAAGAGTTCGTGTCCGCTAATAGGGTGGACGAGGCACCGGTAGCCGTAAGCGTGATGGGGCTCGATCCAAGTACAGAGAAACCGGTGCAGGAAAGTCCTGTGCCGCAGGTGGCGCTTGTGGTGGCAACCCCAGAGATCAGGGCGGGGGTTCCGCTCGTCGTTGTGAAGTAGGCGAGCTGGCCAGCGGTGGCGCTGGACGACGTGCCGACTTTGTTGCTGAAAGTGCCAAAGCTCGCAGTTGAGATACATCCTTGGGATGTGATGGTTGCCGTGGTGCAGGTGATTGCTGTTGCGCCGTTAAGCGCGTAGCGAGAGCCGGTGACAGTTACACCACCCGAAGCTGAGATTGTGCCGGTCGCTATCGTTCCGAGGAGGTTCGCTGAAGTCCAGTACGGGACACCAGATATGCTGGTAGCTGATGATGTAGAGATGCCGGCGAAGCCAAGCGTGCCAGTCGTCGTGATAGGGCCGCCGGTAATCGGGAACGTGGTGTTGATCTGTGATACGCCGCAACCGATACAATTTCCGCTGACGGTGACGCCGTTGGGAAAGTACGGCGAGCTCGTTGATGTCAGGCGTAGAGCCGAATTGCCGACCACAAAAGAATTAGCGGGAAATGTGGTCGTGCCAGTGCCGCCTTGAGGCACCGTTAGCTGAGCCAAGCTCAGAGAGGGGAAGACAGATATGGAGAGAAGAAGCGCGACGAGAAGCTTTTTCATATGCTCAGGTGATTATAGCATTATGCGACTCCATAGATTGATCCGCCTGTCCCCACAGGCACTGAAAGCGTTGCGGTACTCGTGCCGCTGTTCCAAGTCCAAGTGATCGCCCCGCCGGTTTGGATGTACCAAGCGCCGTTGATAACAAGGGCCGTGGGTTGCGAGGCGAAGACGAAATCCAAGTTGCTGTCGTTCTTGGTGCCGGTCGCGGTGAGAACCGAGAAACTGGAACTCGCTGCGGAGAAGATAATGTCATTGCGGCCTTGAGCGGTCGTATGGGTGAGCGTGACGCCGGCTCCGGCGATGAAGTTGACGACTTGCACTATGCCTTTCTTGAGGCCGTCCACATAGAGCTGTACGCCTCTGAAGCCGACTGCTCGAAGGCCGCCGGTTGACTGTGGTTGCTGCGGTAGCCGCTTAAGGACTTCGCTAACTATGGCTTCGATGTCGGCGTCTTTTCCGTCACGGCCGTTCTTCGCTTTCGGGAGGCGACGCATTACCTCGGAAATAATGTCGTCTGGGTTTGGACTTATGCCGTCGATTCCATCGCGGCCGTCGCGCACAGAGCCTAGCTTCTGGTCTATCTCGCGTAGCTTAGTCTGTAAGGTAGAGATGGCAGTGCGGAGGGTTTCGAGACCTTCCGGCCCGAACTGCTTGATGATCGCTTGATAGGTTTTTTCCACCTCGTCCTTGGCACTGGTGTTCCGCTCGTGCATTTTCGAGACGAGCTGAATAATCGTCTCTGCGAAGGTATCGAGGTCGGCTTTAGACACTCCGTCATTCAGGAGCGACATGAGGCCTTCGAGTTTTTTGATTTTGGGGTCAGGCATGGTAGGGTCGAGATATGGAAATCTTGGCGCGGCTCGTCCTCGGCCTGATCGCTACGGTGGTCTGGAAGCGGTTGGAGCGCATAAACTTACCTCGGTAGCTTATCTACCTCTTTGAACATGCGCTCGATGGCGCGGTTCGGGTCATTGAGGTACTTGTAAAACTCGGTGATGGCTTTCTGAGCGGCGCCTGAGGCTATGACGTGCGGGTTGAGAGAGAGGATGCCATTCACGACCTGGCCGCCGGAGAAGATGTCGGCGAAGTCGATTAGGCCTTTGGTGTTCTTGCGTGCGTCTCTAAGGGCGGCCTTCACCACGTCCTTTTCGATGCTCTTGAGTGATCCGTACTGACGCTTGAGAGCGGAATACTGCTCTCCGGTGATGCCCGAGATCCCGTCATCAAGCGCCTGGCGGAGCTTGTTTGCGACCATTGCATCAATGGCAGCCTGGGAAGCGGTGTCGTAAGAGGGGTTTCGGTAGAAGGCTTCCAGCGACTTGTTGTAGTTCTGGATGACCTCCTGAGCGGTCTTAGCGTCGAGCGTACCTATCTCGCCATACCGTTGCTTTAATTCCTTGGCGTAAGCGATAGCGCGGGGATTGGTGAGCGCGAGAGATTTACTCCCGATAACCGCGTCAAGTTCGGTTCCGATAGGTTCGGTGCTGAGCTCGAGCCCCTTGTTGCCGGCTCGGGTAGCTAGTCCGTCATACTGGTCGAAAATGACGCGCTTCGTTTGCTCGATCGCATCGGATAGTCCCTGAAGGCTGGTAGGAACCTGGCCGGAGCCTTCAAAGGCGTTTGCTGGCTCTCCGGTGAGTTCCAAGTTGAGCTTGTTGTCCCGTATGGTCTTCGCGCCTTCGATGATGTCTTCGCGATATTGCGCTTGTTTGGCGTTCGTGTTGCGGCCTGCGAGCCCTGGCTTCACGCCCTTTTCGTAGTTGGTGACGATAGAGCGCTCTATAGCCTCCTCGCTCTTAGTGGTGAGGCTGCGAACGGCCGCCGCGCTCTTGGCGGCGGTAGCAGCAGCGCCATCAGCCCCAAGTACCGTCCCGGCAATTTCGCCGAGCGATCCTCCTGCTGAGAGGAAGTCTTCAAGCGTTCTTGTGTGCTCGGGGTACTGGGCTGCCTCTTTGAAAAGCTTGGTGTCGGAGAGCGCGTCTGTGGCTGCCTTGAAGGGCTTGGAAATTACCTTGCCGATGGTCTTGAGAATGCCGCCCGCGCCGGGTACGGCTTCAATCACGTCCCGTCCTGTGTCTGAGATAGCTCCGGCACCTTCAGCGGCCGCCTTGACGCCGCTGACGATCGGGTTCCGAGTAGTGTCGGTAACGGCGTTGTAGGCGCTTGCACCGCGATTAGCGATGTCGCCCCAGATGGTCGAGGCGAGTGAGGTTGAGCTAGGGGAAGATTTCGCTTTGATCTGGGCCAGCGTAAGCGTGCCTGTCGGCCCGCCGCTGCTCTGTGCTCTGATTTCTGCGAGGGATTGGGCCATAGCTAGAGGGGTTCATAAGCATCTGCTCCGACCTTGCGATAGCGCTTGCCGTTGATAGTTACAGTAGATCCGACCGAGGCGCTCTCGGGGCTGCCAGCGTCTTCGGGAAGGGAAACGCCGTTGTCTTCGAACTTCTTGATGATCTTATCCAGCTCGGAATTGAACTGCTCCTCGGACATGTTGACGTTGAGGGAAGATCCGATGCTGTTGAGGAAGAGGAGGTCCTTGTCAGACATCGCGCCCTTGAGGAGCTTGAGGTTGTCGAGCGTGAGGTTCGCCTTGAGGCTATCAACGCGGCTTTCGAAGGCCGTGCGATTGCCTTGTAAGCCAAGGGCCTGGCCGTAGGGCACGAACTTGGCGATGCTGGCTCCAACGGCGCTACCCTTGCCAGGCGCGTCATCCTTGCGGAGAGCAACGGCAAGGGAAAGAGCCTGGGCGTTCTGAGCGGCCTTCTTCGGATCGTTCGCTGGTGCGGTCTCCGCGAGAACCTTCGCGCGCTGGGCTTCTGTGAGGGCTGTGTCTGCGCGTAGTTTGGCGGCGTTTGCGCGCTTTAGATCAAGGTCAGCTAGGTCGGAGGCTACCTTTGTGGGATCGGTCTGATACTGCCCGACAAGGCTATAAAGCTTCTGAAGATAGTAGGGATCTGCCGGGTCGAGCGAGAGGGCCTGTTGTGCGGCCAGAGATGCCGCCTGGTTGCCGGGGTTGTTGGTGATTGCTGCGGCAGCCATCGCGTGCGCGGTCTTGGAGTTCTCCTCCTCATTCTCGATTGCGCGCTGCTTGGCGTCGTTGGCTTCCTTCTGTTTCTGGGCACGCTGCTTGTCGGCCTGGCTGTACGCAGGGGACTTAAGAATGAGATCGAGGTTGGCGCTGTTCGTCGCTATCTCCTCCCGAATAGGGTCATATTTCTGCTTCACGGCGCGGTCGGCCAGGTCGAGCGCGGTCGTGAGGTTGCCTTTGGCGGACTCTAAGAGCGATGAGGTAGAGAGGGCTGCAATAGCGTTGTTGCGGAGTGCGCTGGTCTGGATAGGGCGTAACCCGGCTTCGGTGATCCCACGGCCGGTAGCCTCCTGCTGAAGCTGAAGGGGAATCGCCTCAGCCTCATTCTGGATAGTCTTGAGGCGTGAGGAGAGGTCGGTGACAGATTTCTTTAGCTCCGGGACGCCCTGTGCGTTCTCCTGCTGACTGCGGAAGGATGACTCGCCCACAAGGTCGGAGTTCAACGACGTGAGCTTGCTGATGAGGCTAGATGCCTCATTTTCCGGGCCGGTGAGATCGAAGAGGCCTTCAACATCGGCGTTGAGGTTCTTGACCGGATAGACCGGGACTGTCTTCGGGGAGAGGTATGAAAGCTCGGGAGTGGGGGAGAGCGTCGATGAGTTTATCGACTGGCCAGCGCCATTGTTGAAGTAGTCGGTGTTCGGGTTGTATTCAGGCGGCATAGCTTTGAAAGATTATATCACGCAGTCGCGCCAAGGTTCTTGAGGGCCAGGCGGATTGCATCGATAGCGGTGCGCGCTTCCGAATCGACTGTTGCCCCGCCAGCCGGAGAAGCGATCGCACCTGGCTGGGTAATCGACGGTTTCCCATAGAAGGAAATCTTGTCGGTGGTGGCCGACCCGAACGAGGAGCCGGTGGTCTTGCCGGTGGCGATGTGGCGGCCGTCTGCTAGACGCGCGCCGGCATTAAGCACTACCAGCTTGGACTTGACTTCACGGTCTGAAAGCTCGCCCTTGAAGACAATGCGCTTGAGCTGCTCAAGAGCGCCTTCAAGTTCTGCGATCTGCTGTTCAACGCTTTTATCCATCGGTTTGGGAAGTGACGGTCGAATAGCGGTAGAAGATCTCGTTGATGCGTGCCCCGCCGGTTGATTTGGCTCGGAACTCATAGTCGAGGCCCTCCAGGAATGGGGTGCCGTCCGCCGCTGCGGTTGCTTCTAGGACGGTGCCGTTGTCGGCTGTGTCGGTAAAAGCCTCCGTCCAGGTGCTGCCATCCACGCGATACTCGATGCCTGCGGTTGCTGTAGAGGCGAGTGGGTCGTAGCGCATACCAACCGCCTCAAGCTTCTTGAGAGAGTGTCGGTCTTCTAGCGGCATGCCATGGTTCTTGAGCGTGTCATAGGTCGAGGTGCCCGAGTATGAGCCATCGGAAATGGTGCGGTTGACTGAGCCGTTGTCGTTGTGGGCTATGAACCAAACGTCTTCGAACTTCGCGAAGCCGTTGATGTTGCCGGAGAGCGCGGTGTCGTTATCAACAAGCACGTCTCCGACCACGACAATGCGGCCGTTCGGGTCTTTTCCAACGGCGAAGAGCTGGTTGCGGACTACCCCGTTCTTGGTGAGCTTCGCCGCGAAATAGAGCGTGTTGTTGGACTTCCATTTGCGCATGCGGAGGTCGATAGCTGAGCTTTCTGAAACGATCTCTCCAACGACTACCGGATAACCGTCCGCGTAGGCCTTCACGACAATGCGGGGGACTAGATTGAAGGAAGTGGCACCGAGAAGCGAGACGCCGATGAGTATGCCGTCTACAGTGCCGATCACATTGAGCATGCCATTTCCCCAATCGATCGATTCTGAAACGGTCGCAAGAGAGGTGTCGCGATCCCAGAGGAAGACGATGGAATTGCCGATATTGCTCGAAGGCTTGCAAGCGATTGAGAGGTAATTCCCCTGTGCCTCGACTGAAGTAATCGTAAGAAAAGAGGGCAGGGTGAGTGCGAGCGAAATAGTGCCTGCGTTGTTCACATAGACCTTGTTATCGACGCCAAAATACATCCGGTCGTCGGTTGGATGCGTGATTGCCTGGGTCACGGTCGTGAAAGAGGTGAGGTCGTAGTAGTTATCAACCAAAGTTGCGGAAGTGCCGCTGCTGAGATCACCGACGCGGCCGATATAGCGATTGCCGCAGGCGAAATAGCCATAGTTTTTGTACAGGTGCCAAAGGTTAGACCCTGAGCTACGGGTCTGCGTAGCGGCGCCAGTGGTGCTCAGGGCGGTCGTCCAGCCTGAAGTAACGACATCGCCGGTCTTCATGTAGATCTCTGGCCTGTCGGCTCCGGTCTGTCGGCCATAGCCTAGGACATTGGTGCCGATGCCGGTTCCGAACACGCCGTAAAAGAAATCGGTTATGACAAAAGAAGTGTTCTCATTCGCCACCATGCCTGGGAAGGGCTTGAGAGCGAACGGGTAGGTGAGGACGTCGAAGTTACTCGTGAAACCACATTTCGAGGTTGACGCTTCGCGGGCGTCCTTGGCGATACTGCCGGAGAAGTTTTTTATCGAAACGCTTGGCATTAAGTGTAGATCGTATTCGCGGTCACGAGTGAGAAGCCTGCGCCTCCGTCGCCGCCTGATTTGCCGCTATTCGTCGCTGGATTGCTGCCATTAGACCCTGCATTGAAAGTCGAACCACCGCCGCCGCCACCAGCCGGATTGTTGCTGTTGAGGCCGTTCGTGTTGCCGCCAGTTCCGCCCGCTGAAGTGACGGTTCCGGAGTTAGCGGTGAGCGCGTTATAGAGGATGAGGCAGAACCCGCCGCCGCCACCTCCGCCACCGGCCGCAGCTCCGTTTGATCCTGGGGTATAGACCCCATTAGCGCCATTCTGACCTGATACAGAGATACCGCTTGCTGTGGTGAAGTTCCAGGCGCCAGCGCACTCGATAATGAGGCCGCCGCCGCCTCGTCCTCCGGTTCCTGCAACGGCTGACCCGTTTGAGAACGTCGCTCCTCCGCCGCCCCCGCCTCCGCCACAGAAAGCGGACTGGTACTTGAGAAGCTCTATCGAATGGAAAGTCGAAGGCAGGGTGAAGGCAGTTGGGACCGCGCCGCCAGTGCCACCCGTCGTGCTTCCTTGGCCCCCAGTACCGAGGAGGTTTCGGAAGTAGGTGAAGGTGTTGGAGTTGTTGCCGCTGGTGCCGGTGCCACCGCTTGATGTGGTGCCAGCGCCTCCTGCCGCTCCGGTGTTGGAGCAATCGATCATGGGCGCCGCGGAAGAAGTCAGCGTGATATTACCCGTCGCCTTGATGATGACGATGGTGCCGTTGGCGTGGGGATTGATGAAATTGATTGCGCCCGTGCCGGTGATAGAGATGGTCGTGTAGTTCTTGACGACAACGGCAGCGCTTCCGAGATCAATCGACGTGGTACCTGAGCTGACGGTGAGAGCGCCATCCGCACCAGTGCCGCCAAACTTGGTAGAGACCGAAGCCCATTTGACGCCTGAAGCCTGGGAGCTATCGGCAGTTAGAACCTGGTTGTCTGAGCCAACCGGAAGGCGGGTGAGCGTTGCCGAAGCAGTGGCAACGTAGAAGTCGCCCTTCGTCGTAAGGGTCGATTTGTCGGTCTTGGAGCTACTGAGGGTATTGAGCTGGCTTTGGACGCCTGAGGTGACGCCGCCCATGTAGTTTAGCTCGGTCGAAGTAGCGGTTACATCGGTCGCGCCCTGTGCGAGCGTATGTTTATGGCCCGGATTGCTCGAAGCCGTGTTCTTGAGCTTGTAGTCGAGTGAGGATGTGTCGGCTGAGTTGTTGATACCGACCTTGACCTGAAGCGCCTCGATCGCGTCATCCTCGTTCTGGTGATGAGTGATGTGGTTCGGCGTGCTGAGTTTCTGTCCCGTCGTTCCGCGGGTAGGGTCAAGGTTATCGAGACTGGTTGGAAAGCCGGTGCTCATGACTTAGGTGTTGGGCTGATAGTAGAGGCTCCTTGTGTTGCGTTGATCGGGAGTTGGGCGCCGCCGTCCCAGCGGTAACGGTCATCGTCCCATGCGATAGCTGAACTGTCCCACGTACCTTCACCACCCTTCTCGATGGTGCCGATCGTGATGGTGCTTTTGGAAAGGTTGGTGACCATAGGCTAGATGGCGCAGCGAGGGGCGGTGCGGATGCGCGAGTTCTCGGTCTTGTTGCGGCGGGAATAAAAGCTGCGGATCTTCGCTTCCATCCGGAGCACATCGCGCTCAAGGTCGGCCTTGTTCTTGAGACCCTTCCATACGGCATATTTCCACGCCGGACGTAGAGCGAGGTATTCGTGCGCGAAGTCCGGAATGCCTGCGGTCTTCGTGGTGTCGGTGCTGAGGAAATAAGAGGGGGTTCGGCTGATGTAGACCCATAGGCCAGCCGTGTAGCTGTAGCTCGGTTTGGGATCAAGGAAGAGGCCATTAGCGAGCTTGTCGTATCTCTGAGGAGTGCCGGAGACGGTGGCGAGCTGGGCGAGAGCCTCAGGCTCTTCCGTCTGGTCGAAGGGATCGAGGACTTCAAAGGTGCCGTTCTCTGCGGCGCGCTCGACACGCAAAATCTCGAGGATTTGGTTCGGAGTGCTCGATCCGTCTACGGTGAACGGATAGTCACGCTGGTTCGCAACGAGGTCGATTTTGATGATGGGGTAGTCGGTCTGGTTGGTATCGTCGAGCTGCCATTTTCCAGCCGCCTCGCCAGCTAGAAGGAAGAACCAGGCCAAGGCCAAGTTTATGTCTCGCGTCTTCTTTTTAAGGGTGTAAGAGCCGGCAGAGGGGTTGCCGGTCATGTCGCCTATAAGCTCAATGAGCCCGTCGCCGTCTGTTGGATTTGAGAAGGGAATTAACATGCTTCTGGGGTTAGTGGGAATCCCGAGGCCTCGGGAGTTCCACTAGCCCCACAAGGGAGCTAGTGCCGGTTTAAGCTACGTTGATGTCGTAGATAAGGGTGGCGTCCTTGGCCCACGCCTTCGTCTTCATATCGACGCGCGTGTGCATGCCGATACCGGAGAGGTTGCCGCCGCTCGACCCCGCAGGGTGAATGACTTTGGTGACCTTGCCGAACGTCGATTTGCAGATACCGACGTTGAAGAGGTTGCGAACTCCCGCAAAGAGGTGTCCTGCGGTGAGGTCGTTCGAATAGTAGTGGTACACGCCCATGTAAGGCATGCCGACATCCGTACCATTCTTGAGCGCCTGGTCAGCGGTCGAGAAACCGTTGGCCTGGACGAAGGCTTCGAGGATTTCGAAGTCTTCTGGGCGCCAGACAATGAAGATGCCGTTGCGGCCCGCCTTGCGGTGGCCGTTCGCCTTACGAATGATGCGCTTGAGGCCGCGGATGATGTCATCGATGTTGGTCGGCGACACGGTGATCGCGGTTGTGGAGCCGGAAACGATGTTGCCGTTGCCGTCGTCGCCGATGTTCGTCCAGGCTGCATGCTGGGCGAGCACATAGGCTTCGATGGCTTCGTTGACGAGCGTACCTTGAAGGTCCGCCATCTCCATCTGTTTCGTGTAAGTGGACTGAGCGAGATCCGCGTCGTCGATGTAGATAGGAAGTTCCTTATATACGTCGATCGAGATGGACTCGTCAGTTTCGGCGAAGTCTTGGAAGGAGTACGCCGTTCCGCGCGTGCCAGCCTGAACGGCGGGCTCGGTGGAAAGATACGGGTTATGGAGAACCTTCGTATCGGTGTACGTGACCTTGCAGACTTCTTTCCAGGTAAGCGGGTGGTCAAGCCTCTCCTGAAGCTTTACTTCCCAGTCTTCCTGGTAGACGACTGTGTTACTCAAGGGATTTAGTGGTTATGCCTGGTAGACCAGGTCAACCGCTAATCTCAGCGACTATTTCTTGGAGTTGTAGAACTGCGCTCCGCCCTTGGTTTTGCCGGGCGTGATCCCCGCTTTCCTATCGACGTACTGACGCCGGAGTTCCGGCTTGTCTGCCGGAGGCATTTCACCCTTGGCGAGATAGTAATCGACGGTATCTGAAGCGGCTTGGCCTGAGCGCTTGTTCCCTTTCGGGATAGCGGCTTTCGTCGCTGCTGCTTCGCGGAGTTCTTTGAGGTCGTTCTTGAAAAACTGTGAGGCGAGGACAGCCTTAAGGTCCTTGCCGGTGTTCTTCATGTAATCCTTCACAAGGCCCATTTCCTCCTCGCTGTCGGTATCGATACCTTTCGAGGTGGCAAAGGCGAGTTGTGCGTAGTCGAGATCGGTTGACTTGGGTTTGGCAGTGTCAGTCGGCGCCGGAGCCTCCTTCTTGTTCCCGAGCTTCCGGTTTACGGATTCGAGTTGTCGCTCTAGGCGAGACTTCTTCTGCTCTAAGGTTTCCGCAGGCTTATCGTCTTTGGATTCCTTACCGGAGTCGGCCTCATCGGCGTCGTCCTGGTGGTCGTCCTTTTCCTCTTCGGAGGTTTCCTCCTCAGCGGCGGCGGCGTCCTTCTCCTTTTCGTCTGAATCACTAGGCATAGTGAGATGTTGTGTTAGTCACTTCAGAGGGGAAGTGAGAACCCTAATAAGTCACTTTTGATGGCGGGAGCGATAACCCGGTTCGGCTAGTAGCCGAGGTCGTAGTAAACGTCGATGTCGCGGTTGGTAGCGCGCCAGAAGTCGAGCTTGGCACAATGGCCGGTGTTGACTGCCATCGTGGCTGTAGCCTGAAAGAGGTTCATGCCGGTGCCCACGGCGAGGGTGAATGGCATGGTGGCCGTCGTGGTCGCGTTACAGAGAAGTACGGTCGAGTGGTCGCCTGCGAGAGGGAGATAGTTCTTCAAGGTGCTGGTGGCAGGAAGGGTCGCGGTAATGCCGGAGACGTTCGGCGTGAAACTAATCTTGCTCACATAGCCCTGGTTATTGAGAAGATTGGAGGCAAGGAAGGTGGCGCTGGTGGCGTTTGTGGAGGTCGAGCTTACCGGGCCTCCGGTGACTACACCGCCATGATAAAGGGTCGGGACATATACGTCCTGGCCGGAAGGGCCCCCGGTGCCCTCTGATGAGGTGTGGGCCTTCTGGTAAAGATACACACCGCCGGAGCCTAGAAGGACTAGGACAATGAGGACGGTGAGGATGTTTGCGAATTTTCGCATTAGCGCTTTTTCTTAGAGCTTTTAATCTTCGACTTAGGCTTCGAGGCGCGGCGCTTTTTCTTGCCGACTGTCTTAGGCGGCAGAGTACTGAGCGTGCCGAGCTTATCCTTCAATGAATGTGTGCGATGAAGCATGGTTAGCGAAATTCGCTGATAGTAATGGTCGTTGACGCGAGAGCGTAGGCGGTGGTGGTGCCACAGCCAGTGAGCCCGCTGTCATAGGTCTGAGTTGTACTGGTGCCTTGCGGGTGGCCGATTGCGACGGTTGGTGTCACAGCAGAGTTGTACGAGAGCATGATCGACTGGCCAGCGGTGCTGATGACACGAGCGGCGCACTGGGATTTACCGAATATCGTGGTCACGCTCTGCGGCCCGACGGTGATTGTTGATGAAGTCGCGTTCGTGGCCTGAAGTCCTGAGGGAGCTGAGGCTCTAGCCGTGCGACTTTCCGACGTGAGTACGATCGCGGTGGCCGTTATGAAAATCGCGGCAATGATCGCGAGAAGCTTAAGCGTGTCCTTGCGAGAATCAGTCATAGATCGATGGTGAGATTATAGCACCAGAGGCTATAGGCCGCGGTTGTGGATAGCTTTCTTTCCTGACTTTGGGGAAGCATAGAGCGAGAGCACTTCTGCGAAAGCATGCCCGATGTAATTGATCGCTTCCCACTGTGCCCTGAGCTTTTTTGCAATCTCCTCGTCGCTTCGGTCGCCTTTAGAAACCAGGTTAAGGGTGTGATTGTAAGACGGGTCGAAGTCCTCGCCTGGGAACATGCGGCCATCGTAGAGGGCTGGCGCCAAGATCACCTTTTTAACCGCTTCGAACATCGTCGGATTGTCAGCGAAGGCGGCTAGCTGCGCCTTCTCGACATCATTGAGATAAAGATCTGCCTGTGCTTTGCGTGTTGCACTCATGGTTACAAAATTAAGCTGCTATAGGTGCCTCGGCTTGAGGCTTTGATTGGGAAGGGGTGGGAAGTTCGGTCGGCTGTTTCTTCTCAGCCTTGGCGTAGAAGTCGATCGGGGAGAGGCCAGAGTATTCGATGATCTCGTTGAAGAGCTTGGACATGCGGGGATCGTCGAAGATTGCGAAGCTTCCGGTCTGAGGATTGTAGGTAGCAAGCATCTGGCGGAAGACGTTGACTAGCTTGTCGGTAATCTTATTGAGGTCTTTCTGCTTGCCGGCGATGTTGGTGTAAACGTCAAGCGGAAGCCCCTTCATCTCGTCCTTGAAGATTTCGATAAAGCGCTTATTGCCGCCCTTCATGAACTCGTCGCGGACTTTCTGTTTGTAGGTCTCGATGTCTGCCGGGTACGGATTGCGGCCGGCAAGTATCTCCTCCTTGATGAGGTCATGAGCCTTAACCGCTACTAGGCTGTCAGCTACGGCCTGCAATTCGTCGAGGGCGAGCTCGGCTAGGAACTTGCTGCCCTGGGCGATGTCACGGGCCAGGTTGGGGATTACCCAGTCACGATAGATGGTGTCGGTGAAGGTGGCGAGCTGGCCCTTGCGGTAATCATGCAGGGAGTGAGCCTCGCTGACGACAAGGTCTTGAAGCTTGAACGGTGTGCCCGAGGTAGGAGATTCACCGAGAAGCACCTCTGCGGCGCCGCCGATCAGTTTGGCATGCGTCTCCCACTCGTTAGATGCCTTCTCGAAGGCGGGAAGATTTACCGGCTGGGTATTGAGCTGGCGAACGGTGCGCTCGGGCGTGATCTTCAGGATTTCGTTATTCTCAATGTCTGAAAGCTTGTTCTGCGTTGCGAAGGTCTCGTCGTCGGTGACGTGGACGATCTTTGAGGCTGCTTCAAGCATGTCCGTCATCTGGATTTCCCGCAGGTTGGTGAAGGTTTGAGGCGTGAAAAGCTCCTCAGCGCCGCCCATGCCAAGCGCGCGGCCGAAGATCTTGTGGCGGATTACCTTCTTGAATGGGCTTGTAGTCTCCTTGCCCTTAAAGAGCGTTACCCACTGCTTCTCGCCCTTCTCATCGTGGTAGAAGGCGACGACTTGAAGCTGAGGCGTGTACTTTTTAACCGTGCTCCCCTCGGGGACAGCCTTGAGCCACTTGGTCGGCAATGAGCCGTGGACTTCGTACGCCTCAATGTATTTGCCGGGGGTCTTAGTCTCCTCGCCCTTCTGGTTCTGAGGATCGCTCTTGCCAGTCATAGCAAGCTCGATCAGTCGCTCTAGCGTGACCGTCGCGCCATAGTTCTCATCGCCCCAGTGCTGGTCGGCCATATCGAGGAGATCACTCGGGGAGAAATTGTGTTTGATGCCGAGCGGGCCTCCGAGGAGGTTGGTCTGGTCGCAGAAGGCAATGCTTTGTAGCTCGACCACCTCCGGCTTCTTATCGTTCACATCCTTGATGAGTGCGCCGCCAAAATCGACATAGCTCTCCACCATATCGTCGATAAAGGTGTCGATGTCGTTATCTCGTGCCCACTTCTCGTGATATTTCTTGATGAGGAATGAGAGGTAGTAGGCGTCGGGGTCATTGACGAAAAGGACAATGTCCTTCACGTCGAAGCCTTCTGTGCGGTACTGCAAGTTTAGAATCGGGCGGGTGATGTTCTTGAATGGGCGGGTGTCGTCGTTCTTCCCCTTTGCAAACATGCCGTTCTTGTAGAGCACCGACTTTCGAATGTGCTCGTACATATTCCAGTCATAGCCGTCCGCGATCGGGACGGCGACGGTCTTATATGCAGCCTCCTCGGCGACAATGTACGGATAGATTGTCTCGTAGTTATCCATGCCAGGTCACAGCCGAGTTTAATCGCTTCGCAAGTATTTGGCGGAAGAGGGGGCTGGCCTTGAGCTTCTTGAGTTGAGGGATTGTCAGCGAGACAGAGAGGGATTTCTCACGGTAGGCACCGCTCAGCGATGCTCTGGTCTTGAACTGGGGAGCCTTGGCGAGAGTGGCCTCGACCGCTTCAAGCATTGAAGGCGCTGAGGCCGTAAAAAAGAGGCGATTGACGTAGAGTGTGACGGTAAAAAGGAGCTGAGGCGGCTTTGATGTGCGTGGCTTGCGCGGGGCCTTCGCCTTCTTGGTCTTGGACGCTTTGCGCGCCTTCTTAGGAGTTGGCATACAAGTAAGATTATATCACGCGTTCTTCCTGCAAGCCTTGTGGGTGGGGATAGAGACGGACTTCCCGTTCTTGTCCGTGATGATCTTGTATGTAATAGCCTGGCCTGGTGCCGCGAAAACATAGTCGCCGCAGTAGAAACATTCGCCGATGTTCTGAGGGTAGAGCTTGAGTCGGTTGGGGTTAGGAATGGCGTTGCCTATAGCGCGCCGGTTGTTGCGCGAGAGGTCGCGAAGATCTGTCTCGGGTGTCATAGGGCGCGGTTAGTCTTAGGTTTGCTTTCGCGGCGGGGTAGGTGCTCCTGCATCTCCCTCGCTCGCATAATCGGCGCTACCGAGCTGAGGCCGTACATGAACGCGTCCATGCTGTGCGACCAGGCGTGCTCGGGCTCATTGATTATTCTACCATCCTTATCCGTTTCCCAAAGGTAGTTGCGGTATTCCTTAATGACGTTGGTGCTGCGCTTGGTGGTGCTTATCTGCTGATCCTGCGCCATCTGTATGCGCTGAAGGACGGAGCCTGGTCCTTTCGTCGCCGGCAGGACGTTGAGGCCGTAGCTCTTCAGCTCGTCAATGGACTTGGGCTCTGCACTGTCGGCGATGATGAGTGCCTTAGGCTGGTTGAGGAAGATGTCCGCGATCTGCTTGTTGCTGAGACCCTTCTGAAATGCGATCTCGTCCAGGATATAGCCGCCGTTGTAGTAGTAGATGGCGACAATGGCGGTAGGGTCGTTTGAATAGCCGAAGTCGAGGCCGTAGCGCTCAAGGCGGGCTTCGTGCGGAATCTCGTCTACATCGGTCTTCCAGCCTCGGAAGATGCGGCCTTCTACTTCGCCAAGCTGCCCTTCGCCGTAGACCTTCCACCATTCCGGCCGATTGCGGCGCTGCTCGATCGAAGCGACGATTGCAGGGTCAAGGGCTTCATTGTCGCGATACGTGAGGATGATGTGGTCAACGTCGTCCCGCTGAGCAACCTTGTCGTAGAACCAAAACTCATTCGTCGGATTCCAGTCGAGGAAGATCTCGCCCTTCGTGCGCACTTCGAGCTGATCGAAGGTCTCATAGGGGATATTGTTGCACTCGTTGATGTAGAGGCGCTTGCGGCGAGGGCCGCGAACCTTTCCCGGCTGGTCGGCGGAGAAGAACTCAAGGATGGCGCCTGTCTCAAAGGTGTAGGTGGAATCAGACCTATTCCAGCGCGACGGTTCGAAGTAGCCCTGAACTTCCATGATGCTGAGGAAGTCGCGCATCGCACCACGCTTGAGGTGTGGAAAGGTCTCGGAAACGACGCTCGTAACATCGCCTGGCCCGTCTTCGCTCTGGCAGCGGTCTATGAGAACTTCAAGAGTGCCGACGGTCTTGCCGGCGCTGGTGCCGCCCTGAATGGCTTTAATTCGTTTCTTGAGCGCCGCTATCTTCTTCGTCGCGGTCGTTATCGCGTAAGGCATACAAGAGTGGTTGAGGGAACTTGTCTCCCTTGGAGGTCAAGTCGAGCTTGTCACCGAATTTCTTGGGAAGGACTTTGGAGAGATACCACTTGCGAGTATCTACGCGGAGGCGTGAGCGTTGAATGTGCTCGCTGTTGAGAATCTGATGCTCCTCCTCTTCACCATCGGCACCGCGCATTCGGGTGGTGTAGTCGTTCGTGCCGTCGTCAGCGATTTCGAGCAGCTCTTCGAACATGAGCTCGGCCTGGATGTTTCGAGCCTTCTCGTACTGCTCCCAAAACGTCTTGTAGCGTTCGTCAAGTAGCCAGCGGAAAATCGTTGAGGAGGAGGGCATGTCCTCATCCTTCACAATGCTGCGCACACTCTCGCCTTCGGAAATGCGAAGGCAGATCTCTGTGGCTAGATTTTCAGTAAAGTCGGTGGGACGGCCCGTTTTCTTTGGAGGCTTGGCTTTCGCCATACCTCAGAATTGTACCATAGAACGGTAGTTCTTATGAGCTGCTGACTAGCTTCCGTAGGTGAACGGGAGGTTCGTCTATCAGGTACCAACGCTTCTGAGATCGGCCTAGGACACCCTCTGCTCTCAATCTACTAAGCTGAGGACTGAGGCTCTCTCTAGTGATGTCCTCTCTGTGCCAAGCGTTGTGAAAGAACTCCAAAAGCTCTTTAGCTGTGGCGCCCTCTCTAAACTGCTCATGTAGGGCCATCCTCACTAACTCTTTCATCGTGAGGTTCTTGTAAGCATCATCAAAAGAGACTGTCATTCCCCTGTGGGGGTTATCAAACATAGTCTCCATTACCTCGCCGTGTACGATTGTGTTTCGTACTCGTTTAACCTCAGCGAGTTCTCTCTCAAGTGGAGCTAGTTGTTTGCGTAGCTCGCTAATTTTCGATTCCAAGTCTTCTTGGAGTCTAGCGAGTGTATCTCTAAGAGTTTCAACCATGCTGAGTGCCTATCATAGGTTATCCCCATTATCAACATTGATGGCGGGTCTAGACCCGCTATTTGGGTCTTTAATGGGCTGGGCTGATAATTTTTCTGGACTCACCCAGCGAGACGGGGTAGAAGGTAGCCCTGACGAGGTGCCGGAGCCCGGTCGAACGGAGCAGCTTTGAAATCTGCTGGGGCCTTCAACCCCCATCGTGGGTTCAAATCCCACCCTCGTCTCCTAAGTCCCTGCTCGGCTTTAAGTTTGTTTTAGCAAACAGCCTAGAGTATCTTTAATCGCCAGGGTCGTTGAAGCTCCGAGCAATCGGTGGGCTCTGGCGTTGCCAGGCTCCGGCCTGGCTGGAGACGAGGAAATCGTTAGGAGGGAGCCTGGTCAGAGATGGCCGGGCTCCTTCTGTTTCGGAGGCCGGCGCCGCCATTCAGGGCAACGGATCTGGCATGAGCCGGAGCTGATACCGAGGGTCCAAGTTCTTCTCGATCTCCGGCCTGAGAGCACCACGCGCGATCCCCTTGTGATCGATGAGGCGCAGAGAGTGCCAAACCAAATTATGACTGAGAACTTGTGAGACGTGATTGAAGCGCTTGCGTCCTGAGTAGCCGTGCGGGCGAAGCTTGGCTGATTGAACTGTCTTGGGAAAAACCGCTTCCTGAATGGAGAGAAGATCACATGCCGCCTTCACCTCGGGCGTTTTGAAGGTGATGGGCTTCTTTGAGTGAGCGAAGACGTTTCGTATTTGTCTGATGTGGTCGAGGTTTCGATACGTCTCCCTTCCGTACACTCCAAGGGAATAGGCCATGAGGAGCTTCGCTGAGAAAGTGTGAAGCGGCCCGTCGAATAGCTCTTCTCTCTTATCGGGAACCACCAACCGAGCGATTATTTCCTCAACTACATTCTCGAGATTGGCAGCGACAAGGATTGCGAAGCCGCGATCATTGCGGAGCTGCTTCATCTCCTTTTTGAAGGCCATAGCATCATCGATGTCTGTTGGGGCGATGATGAGCTTCGCCAGCGCCTTCATAGTCGAAGACTTCTCTTTGCCGGCCACGTTACTTTCCCTTGAAGTCGTAGGTGTAGCTCATACCGATATTCAGCAGGAAGCGGACGCGATAACCTCTAGTCCCTCTTCTTCGCGATCGTCACCGAGACAGAGCGGCTCCCGCACTTGCTGCACACGGAGCGGTTTTTGATTTCAAGGAACGTCGTGTTCGGCGCGATCCCCTTCGCGATCAGACCAAGATAGCTCACAAGCGACTTCCGCTTGCACTCCCAACAAGCGATTTCGAGGGCGTCGCCCTCCTTTAAATCGTGCAGGCGCATTGAGGGGTTCGGCATGTTCTTGATCCGTTCCTGGGACTGTGCTATCGATTCCAGCACGGCGGTCGGGAGTCAAGCCGTACGGGGTCATGAGTGGCTGGCTGGTCAGGTGCCAGCCGTTGCAGCGCGGGCAGTGGTAAATCCGGAGACGCTCGTGGTCTTCGCGATAGCGCTTGTTCTTCGCTGTCACGGCGCCCTTCTTGTCGTACTTGCGCTTGTCGCCGCAATACTCGGCATCCGCGAAGCTGAGAGGATGGCCCGAGTTTCTCGACATGGCGGTTAGAAGCGGATGCTCTTGAGGAAATCGACGAGCACCTGAAGGAACGAGCGCTTCACCTGGTCGGGTAGATTGGCCTCGACGATAAGCTGAGCGGCCTTCTTCGCTGTAGAGAGCCCTTCCTCAATCATCGGGAGATCCTGGGCGTACTGGTTGACCAGGTAAGGCGTCGGATCGATCGCGCCGTAATATCCGTTCGCCTGCTCGACGTTATAGAAATCGCCGATGCCGAAGTCCGTGGCGTCAGTGCCGTTGTTATCGCCTGGAAGGATCGGCTTAAGGCCGAAGTGCAGATGGTCGCCGGTCGAGAGGCCGGTGTTGTCGGCGTAGCCGATAAGATCGCCAGCCTTGACCGGCATTCCCTGGCCGGGAGTCTGCTGCTCAAAGAGAAAGACAGGAGAGGCAAGCTTGGGCTCCTTCGCTGGATGGCAAAGGTGCCAGTAGATCGTCTTGAAAAAAGCTTGGCCGCCTTTGTAGTCGAACGGCTCCGCCGTGCGGATGACGACTCCCTCGCCTTGATTGGAGTCGATCTCGTAGTAAGCGACTCCCGCATGAGCAGCGTAGACCGGCTGACCATGACTCGCTCGAAGGTCGAGTCCATTGTGGCCGTTGAGTCCTAGATTTCGGTAGGTCTGAAGCGCTGAGGCAGCGGTGTTGTCGCGGCCGAAACCTTGATTAACGCGATACGGCTTTATCGAAAGAAATAGTTTGAGCTGCATACGCGGTGGTTGAAATCATTATACCGCGTACCAACCTCTTTGCTCACGTCGGGCTGGGGATTGGGTGATGCGATGCTTGAGAACCCATTAGCGGATCTCGACCTAGATGCATTTTTCAAAGAATGGGACGAGCAGTATGCGCGGCAGAAGCAGCTAAAGAAGCTGCGCAAAGAGCGGCCGTGGACCTATGAAATAATCCGCGTCCTCTATGGCCGGCCAAACGGAAGCGACCTGCAGCATCTCTACCGAGATGTGTGGGCGATCCGATACTCGGTGGATCTGCCTAAGCCAAAGGAATACGAGGCGACCGTTCGGAGCTGTATCAATCACCATACGCGCCAGTCGAGCCGTTGGAACGGCAAGGCGGAGGATGACCTCTTCTATTCGCCGCGCGGGCGCGGTTCCTGGGCCGTCCACCACGAACGGGCCGCTGCGTGGCTAAGGGCGCACGCGCTCCCGGACGCATAGCAGGATTGCGAATTGCATTTTTCAGGGTGCAGGAGCTTGACCGCTCCTACCGCTGTCCTAGGCTAACTCCTCCAACGCCCAAAAATAGGAGATAGCAATGCAAGTGAAAGCACGCGGATGGCGCCGCAGAGAATTGACGCACACATTGTTTGATCGTGAGCTTCAAGGGCGCGAGGTTCGTGATAGCCGGCCGGATTGGCTCACGGCGGGGAATGTCTACATTACGAAAGAAACCGCACAGCTCACCGATTCTGACCCGGTGATCACCATTCAAGCGCAATCAGCCTATGTGCAGATGAAGGGCGACTACCTCCTCACGATTTCGCTCTCAAAGGCTGATATCAGGGCGCTCGCCCGTGAAGTGATTGGAGACGAGACACTGAGAGAGCTGCTGGCGCAGCCCGAAGCGGCGGCCCAGCCGCAGCGCATCCGACGCCGGCCACGCCTTCGGGTGGTCGCCTGAGGTTATCCCGTACCTACCCCGCCAGTTTTCCACAGTTTGTGGAATGACTGGCGGGGTAGACTCGTCTTAGCTGCTTGAATCCATGGAACAAATAAGGTACCCACAAAAGAAAATTGTGTGTGTCGAGTCGCGGGAGCGGGGTGGAATGCGAAGCGTGGAGTTGTTCTCCGGCTGCGGGGGCTTGGCGCTTGGCATGGCCCGAGCGGGCTTCAAGCATTCCCTCCTAGTCGAGTGGAATATCGACGCTATCGACACCCTGAACCTCAACAAACAGAACGGCGTCGAGCACGTTAAGCGCTGGCCGATCGAGAAGGCGGACGTTCGCGAGATCGATTGGGCTGAGCGGGTCGGCTCTGTTGACGTGGTGGCCGGCGGGCCGCCCTGCCAGCCGTTCTCCATTGGCGGCAAGCACCGCGGCAATGCCGATGCCCGCGACATGTGGCCAGAAGCCGTCCGGGCCGTGCGCGAGCTGTCGCCCGACGCCTTTGTTTTCGAGAACGTCCGCGGCCTCGCTCGGCCCGCGTTTTCCGACTATCTCAACTGGATCTGTCACAGCCTCCAAGCTCCTTCGGTAGAGCGGAAGCGCGGCGAGGCGCATCTCGACCACCTCGACCGTATTCGGCGTTCCCGCCGGACCGAGTACCAGGTCCGCGTACTCAAGGTTAATGCAGCGGACTATGGCGCGGCTCAAAAGCGAAACCGCGTCGTCATCGTTGGCGTTCGCTCTGATCTTGACCTGGATCTCGGTGAGTTCCGCCCGACCCACTCGCGCGAACGGCTCCTGTGGGATCAGTACGTCACGGGAGAATACTGGAAGCGTCACGGCTTGAAGGCGCGCGGGCGTGAGCCGTCCTCGGCCGACTTGAATATAGTTGAAGCGCTCAAGCATGAGCTGGTGCCGCCTGCCGGCGAGGCCTGGCGCACCGTGCGCGATTGCCTTGATGGGCTCGGAAAGCCGAATGGCAAGGCGAACCACGTCTTCCAGGCTGGCGCTCGCTCTTATGTCGGCCACACTGGCAGCCCGCTCGATGAACCGGCTAAAGCGCTCAAGGCCGGAGATCACGGCGTGCCCGGCGGCGAGAATATGATGGTGCAGGACGACGGTTCGGTTCGTTACTTCACCGTGCGGGAAGCTGCGCGCCTTCAAGGCCTGCCTGATGATTGGGCATTCGCATCCTCTTGGAGCGAGAGCATGAGGCAGCTTGGCAACGCTGTACCTGTCGAGCTGTCTACCGCGCTCGGCGGTTGGGTTACGAGAGGCCTGAAGAACCGCAAACCTTCCCGAAGGGCCGCCTGAAATGGCCCGCAGGGCTCCCAAAGGGGCGCCTGCGGTGGGAACGATTCCGGGTTACAACGAGTTCGAGCTGGATATTGAACGCGTGCTGCGCGAGCAGCTTGCGGACTTCTTCGGCCAAATCGACTCCGCGCCTCTCACGCAAGCCAACATCCAAACTATCCCGGCGAAAGCCAAGGGTGCCTACATCCTCCTGCACAAGGGAGTGCCGGTTTACGCCGGGAAGACTGACACGCGGCACGGCTTTCGAAATCGGCTCGATCGCCACTGGTTCACCCTGCAGCACCGCAAAGGCCTCGACATCGCGGACATGTCGTTCAAGGCGGTGCGGGTGATGGTGTTCTCGAACTTCGATGTGGAAGCCATCCTGATAGAGCGCATGCGCGCTATCGATCCGAATTACCTTGAATGGAATGACTCAGGCTTCGGGTCGAATGACCCCGGCCGCAATCGCGATGGGCAAGCGCCAGCGGATATTGATGAGCAATGGCCCATCGATCTTGATATGGAGATTGACCCTGGCCAGAAAGGTCCGCGCGATCTGCTCGGCCTTCTGATTCAGATGAAAGATAACCTGCCGTATACGTTTCGGTACGACACCGATCTAATCGGCAAAAAGAAAAATGGAAAGCCGCTCTACGCGAAGTACACGGTCGGTCACAAAGACTATCAGGGCAAGCAAGTGATGTTGCCGCATGGGACGGCGCTAACCTTCCGCGATGTCCTAAAGCTGGTCGTCGCGCAACTGCCTGGCTGGCAAGCTACCGTTTTCTCGAATCGCGTCATTCTTTATCCCGAACACGAGAACTATCCGTACGCCAAAGACATTATTCGCTGATGGCGAAGCGGAAAAAGAGACCCCCTATGACCCGCTCCGAGGTGATGGCGCGGGTCAAATCAAAGAATACAGTTCCCGAGCTGACCGTCCGTAAAGCGCTTTGGAGTGCGGGCCTGCGGTATCGGCTTCACGATAAGCGTGTACCTGGTCGCCCGGACCTGACTCTCACTTCTCGCAAGATCGCGGTATTTGTGCATGGATGCTTCTGGCACGGCCATGAGGGCTGCCCGCGGCATCGCATACCGAAATCGCGGGTAGAGTGGTGGACCGCAAAGATTGATCGCAATAAGGCTCGTGATGTGGAAGTGCGGTCACAGCTCACAGATGCAGGCTGGCGTCCGATGGTGATCTGGGAATGCGAAGTCGAGAAGCCAGAAGCGCTTGCGCGGTTTGTTGCTGATGTTGCCCCGAACAAAAAAGCCCCGCAATGAGCGGGGCTTTAGTCATGCGACTAGCTGCAGATCGTTCTGTACCTCGTTGCCCCAAGCGTCCCACCCCTTTGCCTTTTCCCTTGCAAATAGTTCAAGGCGCGGAACATCACCGAGAAGCTGCTCAATTCGCCGCCTTACTTCATCAGGCTTTTTAGAATGACGCTCAATTGGTGAGTGAATAATTTGGTGGACTGCCTTCGATTGAACCTGAGTCTTAGCCTTGGTGTTTGGCGAAATCCCTAGCAGACAGACTTCTGCATTGGCCCGTGTGTAAGCGCCCATACCCCAGAATGGACTGCCCGAACGAGGGTTAGTCTTGACCCAAACAAATGCCGCAGTTTTGTACTCGAATCCCCACGCCTGCAAAACCTTTAATGCTTCAGCTATATTTGGAAATGTCGCCCACATAAAACACACTGCGTCGTCTGTCTTCAACTGAGCGACTGGTAAGCGACAGATCGCCTCTGTTGTCATCGTTGGGTAGTGTTGCTTTGCCATACCTCTGCTGCTTGTCGCGCTGCCGGATTGACGATACTCCCACGGCGGGTCTGCATAGATAACTTGGTATTTCTCAGTCATGTCGGTGATGTCCTCGAAGTTGCGAGGACACCTGAATAATCAGATGAAATGTGGCGGGTAAAAGTGCGGCATGTGCCGCTATGCGCTGTAACGCGCGAAAGTGCGATATGAGGTCATCATATCAAATCTTTCGATAGGGCGTCGCGGACAACAACAAGGCCCCCTTCGCTATCGGGGGCCTTAAAGAAAGAACGCACTGGTGGGAGCGTGACCGCGTTTCGCGGCGGGCGGAAACTCCAGACGGTCGCCAGCCGGCACCCAAGACCGCTTCGGGTGTCGTTCCGGATCTGCCTAGGTGCGAGGCGTTCCAGTTTGGGAAAGAGAGAGTGGGTTTATCCCACTACCCGGAATAGCTTGCGGAGTTCTTCGGCGGGCTTCTTGGGCTCGCTCGTTTCTTTTTCCGCTGCTGGCGTCGCCGCCGCAGTGGCTTTCTCCTCCAGGTTCTTGGGGAAGAGGAGGAGGGGCTGTTGGTCGCCCGACGTGGCGATGCCGAGATAGCCGACCAATGAGCCATCGGGGAGCCGAAGGGGGATTGCTACGCGACCCCGCATCATGCCCTTGCTGGTGTACCCGATACCGATAGCCGTACAGGCCCCGGCGGTGAGGCCAAGGACCTCGATAGCCGGGTGGTTGGTCGTCAGGTGCTCCAAAGGCTTTAACGGGCTTTGTGGGGCCTCCTGACGGGCTGGAACAGTACTATTCCGCTCGGCTGGTACAGTACTCTTCCGAAGCTCCTGGGACGGTACTTTACCACCCGCATCCCCGAGGAACTGTTCCTGGATCAGCAAGGCGGCTTCCCGGACGTTCTTGGTCCGTCGGACGTGGTGCACCAGGTCGAGGATCGAACCTCTCTTCTGGCACTTGAAGCAACCAAAGAGACCTTTTGCGGGAGTGATGGTGAAAGTCCGATCTTCGGAGCACAGCGGGCACTTGCCGCGCAAAGCTCCATTAGTTCCGCTCGGCTTGGTTTGGATGCCTAGCCAAGTGGCGACTTCCTCAATGCTCACGAGAGCCTTGAGGTCGTCGAAAGAAACGAGCTCGGCCATCTCTGCTCTCCTTTTGATGTGCAGGCCTGCTCTAAGTCTAGCATGCATACTATGATATGCTTAGGAGCGGGAATGTTCCCGGAAAGAGAGGTGCCAAATGGCACAGAAGAAATCGAACGGCAGCAAGCCTTCGATGATCGCTCGGGTGAAGCAATCCCCGGACAGCGATTACATGGTCACGATCGGCGCCGCCTGGCCGTTCAAGGAAGGCGAAGGCATGGTCGTGAAGCTTCAAAGCCTCCCGATCCAGTGGGATGGCGACTTCATCCTCGTGCCGCCGAAGGAAGACGACTCCTGAGCCCAAGGAAGGACGGTGATCCTTCATACCGGAGCGCAATGCGCTTCAAACTAAAACCCCCGCTGTTTAAGGCGGGGGTCTCTTCTTATTCCTGCGATTTGCTTGGGCATGTCCTCGCACTGTGTCCTTCTTGTCCACAGTTCCCGCACTTCTGCGGCTGCCGCTTCGGTGCTTCTCCCAGGTACGACGCAAGCTCTGCGTCTATCTTCTCTCGGTCTTCGATGAGTGTCTTGATGCGTGCTAGGCGGTCGTCGAAGTTAGCCATTCAAACCTCCTGTCGGGGTATGGATGAAATAGTCTGGCTGGCCGGCGCGCTTGTATGCTCCGGTGAGGAAACCAGGCTCGGGGCGGGGCGACTTCCTCATGTCGCCTAATGGGAAGGTCGATTGGAAGATAAAGGCGTTCTTGGAAGCGCCTGGGATCTTGTCGAGAACTCGCAGCATGTTCTCCATGCGCTCTTCCGAAATCGTAACGAAGAGCGGCATGAAGCTCGGAATACCCAAATGCTTCTCGTAGAGCCGGCGGTTGATGATGTTTTGGTAGGAGAGAAACTTGCGCTCAACAGAAGTTCCACGAGATTCGGCGCGCTCCACAGGCATTGTGCCGTTGTCGAACTCAAGAGCGAAGAAGCGGACGTTCCGATTGCTCGGCGCCTTGAGGTAACGGATACCGAAGAGGCCGTCAGGGATCAGGAACGTCTTTGCGCTTCCCCGGTCTTCGCTGTCCGGAATTGCGAATGGGACGCGGGCTTCTAAGGTCGCCTGCGGCGCTTTCTTTATCGCCTCGTGCTGCGGGATGAACTCAAGATCGGGATGGTTCCTGATCTCAAGCTCGATAGAAGCCATAACCTCACAGGCCCCGAGCTGATGGCTGAAGTTCCGGTGTCCACCTTCTCCCTTGCGGTCGATGACATACCGCTTCGGCAGGACGATGCCGCGCTCTTGGAGATACTGATAGCCCTTGTGATTTAGCTCGTAGACGATGGGCCGGTAGTTTTCGTTCGGATAGTCGCGCGCTTCAAGCGGTCGGTCGGTCAGTTTCCGCTCATGGTGAAGATCGCCCAAGTGATGATTGAAGCGTGCGAGGCTGCCGCCAGCGAAGGCGTGAAGGTAGTTCGTATTGAGGAACTGGTAGCGGGCAAGCGCCGTCAACCATTTAAGATCGCGGTCGGTAACTTCGACCTTTCGGCCGGTCGGTTTCCGCTCCCAGCGGTTCCGTCGTTCTTTGGGTTCTTTCATGGAGATGTAGTCGCGCAGAGATCGCGCGGAGGCAACGTGAGCCAAGTGTTGCGAGAGGCTGAGGGCTACCGCAGTGTTCTACGGTGCGCACTCATCACATTGTAGCACAGACTACCATTCTCCGGGCTGGTCTGAGCTAGGCCCACGGTACTCTATGAGCTTGGCATTGCCAGAGCTGCCAGACGGTTCGGGCGTTATGTCTTTCATAGCGGGTGCTGGCTCATCCGGAACTTCCGTTTCCGAGACGTGAACAGCATACCTTGCTCGTTGCTGGGTTTGGAGCCATTTGAACTCCGCGGCTGTCATCTGGGGCATCGTCTCAACGACGCGATGCGGAACTGAAACCGTAACGCCTTTGCCGGAAAACATCGGCCCGAACGCGCCCATGAACTTGCCCTTGGGGAGAGCCTTAATTTCCGCAACATCCCTCTGCATCATCTTCGCGAATTGCTGCGCGTCATCTATGGATGCACCACCGACGAGCTGTATTGAGGTGTTCGCTTTAAGGTTCTCGTAGATCTTGCTGTTGAGCTGCCCGAGGTACTGGTGGGCAAGAATCAAGCCGATCTTACGCTTCCTCGCCTGCTCAAGCATGACCCCAACTCGGTCGTCTATATACTCGTGTGCCTCATCAACGTAGACGAATGTTGGCAGGCGTTGATCTTCTGGAAGGGTCGCCCGCTCCTGAGCTGCCTGCGTTATAAGCGCTATGAAAAAGCGGCCGAAGAGCTTTGATGGTTCCTCTCCGAGAATACTCTGTGCGGTGTTTACCAGAATGACCTTACCGCTGTTCATCTCTTTAAAGAGATCCAGCTTACTGCGCGGGTTTGAGAACATTCGCGAAAACGCCCCGCTCTCCATGATGTCCCAAAGGCGGCGGACAATTTGCTCTTTCGTCTCCTTGTATTGTTTGTCTACGTTGAACTGGGTGCGAAAGAACTCCTGCGCCGTTTTGCCAAGTCGAGATACATAGTCCTCGTACTTTGCATACCCCTCCTTAGTCATCAGCTCCAGGAAAGTCCGGAGGTTCGCGCCCTCGATCTCAAGCATGAGCCTGGTGACGAAGCGGAAGAGCGTGCCCTGTTTCGCGGTAAGGTCGTCTGATAGCAACGCCCCTAAGACATAATCGAGGACTTGGGTTACGCTCGATAGCAGCATCTCCTTCTCAGCGAGCGAGCGCTTATCGAAGCGACCCCTGCCCATATCAAAGAGATTGAGGGCAATGGGATACTCCATGTCTTCAGGGTCTACGATCACCAGTCGGTCAGGGTGCTCCGCGAAGAACTTGAGGGATGAAAGGTTCCGGATCATATCCTTCTGGCTATCGATCACTACGATTGAGCATTCCCCTTTAGCGACGCGAGGAAGATCGGTAGCTATCATCGCCTGAAGAAGCTGGGTCTTACCGTGCCCCGATCCTGCGACGATCCATTGATGCTCGAAGCGAAGTTTCTCTGGCGGAAAGAAGCCGATCGCGTATGAGCGAAGATCGCTGTATTCCAGGTGATAGATTTTCTCCATTGGAGGAGCCTCGTAAAGGTCCTCAAGGTTGACGGCTAAGAACCCGTCGGGTGCCTCTGGTGGGAGGGCTCTCCAATAACCCGCAATCAGTCTTTCAATTTCACCGGTTAGATGCTGGCTCTCTTCCTGAAGTTTCTTCGCCTTCTCGATGTAGTCCACGACGGGGGTAACGATCGGATCCATCTGACCGTCGCGTACCATCCCAACCGGCAGCTCGCCAAACTGCGGCGGTTCGCCAAATGCTAGCTTCGAGCGTTTCTTTTCATAAAAAGCCGCTGCCCATCCGAGAAGGTAAGCTGCGGTGACGGGGTAGTCCTTGCCGACAAGTATCGCGGTAAGACGCTCTTTCAATCCTTCAACTGAGATTGGCTGACGAGTTCGGAAGGCTTTTGAAGCCGCCTGTTCCAACTCTGGCAGGCGGTACTTCTGGATAATGGCCTTGTCCTGCTTGTCGCGTTCGTTCTTTTCATACTGCTGAAAGGCCCACCACAGGCCATAGCAGACCCCGCCGATCATCAGGATAAGGACAAACCCGCTCATAGGCAGCTCCCCCGATTAGGAATCCAGGGGGTCGGCTAAGAGTCAAGGGTACGTCTAATGTAGTTCTCAACTTTCTCGCGTAATGAGCCGTATTTTCGGCGAGAATGGCGGAGCATGACCTGAGCGTCAGTGATTGTTGGGGTAGGAGGGTGAGGCTGTATTTTCTGCCGTGCCTCGGAAACCGATCCGGCCTCAATTCGCCGTTCAAAGGCGACGTGGTTTGGTAGGTCCATGAGAGCTTGAGGGTTGAAGTCGATATGGCGGCCCAGGATTGCGGCATCCTTTGCCCCGATCCGGAAGACGTGCATGTGGCTCACGTTTCCCAGGATGGCATCTTGGATTGCCTCGGGAAGCTGCGACATGAACTGGTGAGAGAGCGTGAGGTAGAGCTGATACTTCCGAGCCTCGGAAAGGATCGTCGGAAAAGCATCGGTGGTGAAGTTCTGGAACTCGTCAACGATCAGGCAGAAAGGGCGCCGGTCGTCCGGGGAAGTATCGAAGCGGGAAAAGGCGGCTTGAGTAATCGCTGAAACTATAAGGGCTCCGAGGATGTGCGCCGGGCCTTCGCCTATCTGTCCTTTAGCCAGGTTTACGATGATGAATTGTCCTTCATCCATCGCGCGGCGGAAGTCTACGGTGCTCTTCCTTTGCCCGATGATGTTCCGGAGAGCTGGTGAGAAGAAGACGGCATCCAGCTTGTTCAAGATGGGTGAGATAACTTCGGTCCGGAAGCGGTCGTCGTATTTGTCGAACTGGTCGCGCCAGTAGGAGAGCACGGAAGGCTCAAGGACAAAGCCATATGTCCTTTTGCGAAATGTCTGATCGGTGAGAAGTTTAGGGATCTGGAGGAGGGAGGCGTTTGGATAGTCGAGAAGGGTCCTCACAGAGTTTCTGAGGACTTGGGCAGAGCGGGGGCCGATAGCGTTTTGCCCGAACAGGTGGATGAAGGCTGATACGATCTCTTCGGTAACTAGCGCCCTTTCGTCCACAGGGACGGCAGAGATGGGGTTGATCCCGACAGGAAACGCCGTGTCGGCAACGTCGATGTAGATTGCGCGGTCTTGCTTCTCTCGGGGAATGAGGAAAAGGGCGTCGTTTGCAGCGTCGCCGTGAGGGTCGATGAAACAGAAGCCGACATCAGCCGTGATGTTTCGCGCGATCTGATTTTTCAAAAACGAAGTCTTGCCGGTGCCGGTTTGGCCGATCGCGTAATGGTGTGAGTGGTTCATGTCCAGGACCGAGCCGCGAAGGATGAGCGGCAGAGGGCATGGGTAACCGTGCGCTCGCGTCATCGCGGATCGGGTCTGGCCGTGAGGCCAGAAAAGAACAGTTCTTCCGTAAGTATACCGCGCAAGCGGGATGAAGTGTGCCGCCCACAGTCCGTCGGTGACGCGAAGCGGCACGACTCCTCGCCGCAATCCCCAAGGAAGCGAATGTAAAGGACATCCTACGGTGTCGTTTACGAGCGCCCGCGTGGGCGCGAGCGGCTGGACCGATAGGGACGCCGATAGCGGCGAGGAGTCGTGCCGTGAGGCCGACGGACTGTGTGGCGGAATAAGGGGAAAAGTAAGGCTGAAGGGTACATACAGTATATATATCCGTATGCATGGCTTGCTTGCCGTGCCGGAAATGAAAAGAGGGACCTCCGGACGTTGCCGAAGGTCCCTCCCTGCCCCTTAAGGGGAGTCAGGCTTTCTCAAGCGCTGCGAGGGCGCTCCGTTATCCACTTCTCTATCTCAACTGCGTACCAAGCGACGCGATTTTTGCCGAGCTGTAACCGCTTCGGGAACTTCCCAGCATCTTCGAGGCGCTGGATATGCTGTGAGCAGTAAGGGATACCGTATACACCCTTCAACTCCTTCTTCGTGATGAGCTTCAGTTCGTGAGACATCGGTAACTCCCATTGAAGGGAGCACCGGTGCTCCGGTTACAAAAGCCATCCGGAGGCGACCACAACTATAGGCACGGGTCGGAGAGGAGTCGAGAAAGGTGCCGTTCCCACCGCATAGCCGCGTCCCGCATTTCGGGTAGGTATTGAAAGCGGTTGTAGATCGCGGCGACGCCCGAGACGACGCCGGAGGCGTGGTTAATGTACCTCTCGACAATGTGCGGCTGGACGCCTTGGGCGGCCATGCCGGTCGCGAGAGTTCGCCTCAGGTCGTGCAAGGTCCAATGATCGATCGGACAGAGTTTGTCGAAAGCGTCCTTGGACTTAGACCAGCCTGAGAAGATCGCCTCAGAGTTTCCCCGTGCCGGGAAGAGTACTGTTCCGAACTTCGGGATGCCGGCAAGAACCTTTGCCGTCATCGGGCCAAAGGGAAACGTGTGCGGTCGCCCGTTCTTCGTCAGCTCTTTAGGAAGATTAACGAGCGACTCGGCCGAAACAATGTAGTGCTCGGCGAGAGCTGCAATCTCCCCGCGGCGCTGGCCGGTGAGGATGAGGAGCTGCACGATCGTCCCGTAGGGGTAGCCGTACTGTTCCGCTGTGCGGTAGATGTGGACAAGTTCCCGGTCGGTAAGAACCCGGTCTCGGGAAACGATCGCCGCCGGCCGCTCCATGTCTTCAAGGGGACTGTGCGAAAGATAACGCTTCCGAACGGCCCAACGGAGAAAGGTCTTGAGGGCGGTGTAGGCGTGGTTGGCGGTCTGGGGAGTTTGGGCCAGGCCGTCGAGGATTTTCGAAATGTCGGCCTCGGTAATCTTGGAAACCAGGGTCGAACCGAGATCCGGCTTAAAATGCTTCGTAAGAAGCCGTTTGGTCTCCTTAGCCGTCCTTGCCCGGTTCTTCTTCTCCTTGACGGCTGCGAAGCCTTCTAGGGCCTCTGAGAAGGCTATGGACGCCTCCTTGGGCTTTCCTAGGGTCTCTTCGGCGAGAAGGCGCTTAGCCTCGTTTCTGGCGTCGAGAAGGGATATGATCGGGTATCTGCCAATCGTAGTCCGGGCGCGCTCCTTTCCGCGCTGGAGAATGAAGGTCTTGGCACCGCCTTGAGAGACGCGGACACCGAAACCCGGTAGTTCATCCCAGTAGGTGATTTGACCCTCAGCAGGAGGTTTGAGCGACCGGAGGGCTAGGTCGCTAAGACGCATCTTAGGCACTTCCTAGGCTCCTCGATCGTTGGCGTAGCAGGGTTTTTCGGGGTACTTCTATGCACCATTGTATCACCGAAAAAGCCAATGATCTAAGTGACTTAAGTGCTTCTATGCTCCTCTATGTTCAGGCTCCCGTTCGGACTACGGATCAGAAGGTTAGGAGTTCGAATCTCTTCGGGCGCGCCATTTCTTCCGACGACGTCGAAAAGTCGCCTGCGGCCTGAGGCTCGTCCTGGGCTTCTTCCGTGGATTGCCCGGAGCGCGAAGTCTTCCGAGGGTCGGGACCCGAGACACCTCTCGGGTCCAGCCGCGTGGACTTAAAAGAGGGTTGGCTCACGATTCGCAACGGGACCTTGTGCTCCTTCGCCCGACAAGTCTGCTGCGGCGACGTCCGGCCTGATCCTGCCAAACTTCAAGTCGGCGAAAGCATTGCCTTTCCCGATCTATCGCCGCTTTTCTTGCAAAACGTCAGCGCATACTTGTCAGCCCGCGCAACTTGCCGAACCCTTGCAGACGGGCAGCGTGCGCGCAGACGTTCGGTAAGCAAGTTCGAGCCATAGGCAAAATACCGGAGCGCCGCCATGCCTACATTCGCTCCAACGCCGTCGCCGCGGACGATGCCAGCAGGAATAGACGGTTCGGACGCAGCGGGAAGCGGCGGAAGCCGAACCGCTCATAAAACGTGGCCGCACGCTCATCCTTGGCTTCAACCATGATCGCGAAGACAGCGAGCGATTGCGCGGCACTCAGGATGCGCCGCACCGCGTCCGCCACGAGAAGCTCACCGACGCCCTTGCCACGCGCACGGATGTCGCGGGCCAAGCGTCCGATCAACGCGGCCGGAATTCTGTCATAACGGGGAAGCTTGCGGGCGATCTCCTCCGTAAGATCGCCCACGTCCAATTTGAAGGAGCTCAGACTGTAAAAGCCAACCACGCCCAGTTCTGAGTCCGTAGCAACGAACACGCGCGCGATATTGCGGCGCTCGTCCTGGCTGGCCCGTCGCCGGAACCAGTCATCCAACTCGGCCTCTCCGCAAGCAAACTTCGTCCGATCATGCCTGCCGAGCGGCTCCAGGATGATGCCCAATCGTCAGCCCATCAGGTCGCGATGGCGGCGAAGGGCGGCAATGAGCTTCTCGGAAGGTTCCGGCGGATTCATGAGCGCGTCGAAGAAGGCTTCCCGGTCGGCACCGGCCAGCATCATCCGTTCGTGTTCGTCCAGCACCCGGCGCGCACCCTCATAGGCGAGGTCGCCCGCCGTCAGGCCAGTGACGGCCATGGCTCGCTGGATCAGTTCCTTGGCCGAGGTGCCGACGCGCAGTTCGATTCGTTCGCGCTTGATTTCGGAGGACGATTTCTGGCGATTCGAGGCTGTAGGCATAGCACTCTCCTTCTTGATCAATGTACGGTATAATACCGTGCAAAACAAGCTGTGCTGTTTTCAAATCGGTTGGGTGCTTTGGATTGGCTTTCGGGTGCCTGCGGACTGTGCGCGCGTCCCGATATCCCTTCTTGCTCGTTCAACACGCCTTGCGCCACACCGACGTCGGAACTGCTGAACGAAACGGGCCCTGCAACGGGATCGCCCCTATCGGGCACCGTGAATTGGATGTTCGATCGAGGCTTGCTCAGCCTGGCGGACGACTTGCGCATCTTGATCTCGCGGAAGGTGAACGATGCTGACGGTGTCCGCGGCCTGATCAACAAGAGCGGCTATGCGCTGCAGCCGCGGAATCCTCTTGAACGTCCGCACCCGGCCTTCTTGAAGTGGCACCGCGAATACCATCGCTTCGATGCCTGATGTTGGAGCGTCGCAGAAGAATTCGGGATCGCGCGGAATTCGCGCAGCTTGAATATGAGCGCGGGTAACGTCAATTGTTGTGTGTCAGGAGGAAGAGGGTACTGACGCCCTGTGACTTGTTTTCGTGGGTGAAGACGGCGAACAGGATGCGGTCCATGGAGGTTCTATCCTGGAAAGTGCCCATCGGCCT